>JAEUJM010000026.1 GCA_016794585.1 Acidimicrobiales bacterium | reverse complement strand
GGATCGAACGCACCTACCACCACCGTCGCCGCCAGGCCCGGCTCGGACGTTTGACCCCCATCGAGTTCGAGATGATCATGACCCCACAGACGGCAACCGCCGCCTGACAACCCGTGTCACCTCAACGCGCGGCAGTCCCAGGCGTTGTGGAGGATGCCGTGGTGCCCCGGCTGGGCGCCGGTGAGGATCGACGTGTGGTTGGCCAGCGTCACCGTGGGCAGCGACGACATGGCGCCGTGGGCGTAGGTGGTGCCCATGGCCATGAGCCGGGCCACGTTCGGGGCCATCCCCTTCGCCACGAGGTCGTAGAGGACGTTGGCGTTGGTGCCGTCCCAGAGGATGCCGACCACGTGCTCGGGCGGCGCCTGACCGTCGTCGATCAGGTCGTCGAGGACCCGGCCGTCCTGGCGGCGCAGCAGGCCGCCAGCGAGGGCGCGGCCGTTCTGGCCGACGCTCTCGGGCGCCGGCCCGGCACCGGCGAGGCGCAGCACCGTGGGGGCGATGTCGATGAGGCGGCAGGCGCTCGGGACCATCCCCCGGGCCGCGACGCCGGCGCCGGCGACGAGGAAGGGCGCGCGGGCCTGGACGATGCCGATGGATCCGTGCTCGCCGCGGTGGCCGCCCTGGTCCTCCCAGTTGTGCGCGGCCGAGTGCATGACGCAGAGGTCGGGGGCGGCGGGCGAGTCGAAGAGTTGCGCCACCTGCTCGAAGGCGTAGGGGTAGGCGTTGGCGGTGCGGTCCGGGAAGGGGACGGCCCGCTCGTCGGCCAGTCCGGCGAACCGGTCGGTGGCCTGGTCGCCCAGGGGGTCGTGACCCTCGACGTCGACGACGGTGAAGGCCCACGCGTCGCCGTCGACGTCCCGGGTGAAGTGGACCGAGCCGTCGGCCGAGGCGGCCTCGTAGACCGGGGCGTCGGCCGGTCCCTCGACCGAGAACACCATGTCGACGATGGGCGACAGCGCGGGGTCCAGCAGTGCGGCCCGGGCCGCGGCCTTCGCCGGGTCGTCCAGTGCAGCGTCTTCGAGCATCGTCATGGCCGCAGGCTACGACGGCGCCGCGGCGCGTTCAGGACGGACAGGTGGTCGACGCGGGAACGCCGGCGGAACGGTCGGCGAACCAGCCGACCACGTCCGGCGCGGTCGGGAACACGACCTCATGGCGGGCGCCCGGAACCGAGCGCAGCTCGACGTCGACGCCGGCGAGGCACAGTCGCTCCGCCAGTCGGTCGGTCGAGGCGGGATCGATGATGGGATCGTCGGTGCCCTGCACCAGCAGGACCGGCCCGCTGGTCGGGTCGGCGCCGACCTCGTTCTGTGCCAGCAGCTCGACCCAGGGAGCGGTGACGGTGGGATCCGCGGCCCGGATTTCGTCGATGGGGGTGAGGGCGAAGTGGACGGCGATCTCGTTGGCGCACTGCTGGCGCAGCAGCGGGAGCTCGGCGAGCGCCCCGGGCGCGAAGATCGTCGACAGGTCGGCCTGGTAGACCTCCCGCCAGGCGCCGAAGGTCATGAACGCATAGCCGAAGGTCAGCGGGAAGTTGGCGGCGACCCCGGCGAAGCGGGCCACGTCCGACACCGGCGCGACCGCCGCGGTGCCGAGGATGGTGAGCTCAGGGGCGTACTCCTCGGCCAGTTGGGCGGCGAACAACGCTCCCTGTCCCCCGGAGGAGAAGCCCCAGAGGCCCACCTCGGTGCCGGCGTCGGCGCCCGGCACCTGCGTCGCCGACCGGGCCGCGTCCAGCACCGCGTGGCCCTCGTCGACGCCGACGAGGTATCCCGCCGGCCCCGGAGTCCCGAGCCCGGCGCCATCGGGGGCGACGACGACGAACCCTGCGAGCAGCAGGTTGGAGATCCCCGGGATGTCGGCCGACGTGCGCGAAGGGGCGCACCGGTCGGCCAGCCCCGCGGTGCCGTGGGCCCAGACCACCACCGGGAACCCGCCTTCGGGCGCGGCGCCCACGGGCCGGAAGACCCGAGCCGTGGCCCAGGTCGGCTCACCGTCCCCGTTCGACGAGCGCGCCAGGATCCGCCAGGCACGCGCCTCACCGATGGACGGGCTCTCCTCGAACCACACCAGGCTCCCTGGGGGTCCGTCCCCGAGACCATCCGGCGGCCGGTAGAGCTGCTCCCCCGCCGGCAGCGCGACCGGTGGGCTCGAAGCTGCCGCGCCGCCCTCCGCGCCGCGCCCGTCCCCGTTCGTCGGGCTCCCGTCGCCGCACGACGCCAGCCCGGCCACCAGGGCGACGACCGAGGCCAGCGCAACCGCTTTCGTCACGGCCGCCCGGAGCATGGGGCGAGCGTAGGCTCGCCACCCACCGGTCCTGGCGTCAGGGCCGCCGACCCCAGGAGGCGACGTGGCCACCGACCTGCTCGAGCTCTCCCGAGCCATCCTCCACGGCGAGGGGACCGCCGAGAAGCGCCACCCCATGGCGGCCAGCAACGAGCTCTGCGAGGTCGGCGACGGCGTGGCCATGGTCGAGTCCTTCGCCAACGTCGCCGCCCTGACCACCGGTGACGGCCTGGTGCTGGTGGACACGGGCAGCGCGTTCACCGCCACGGCCGTCCACCAGGCGGTCCGCGGCTGGACCGACGAGCCCTTCGACACCGCGGTCTACACCCACGGCCACGTCGACCATGTCTTCGGCACCCCGGTGTTCGACGCCGAGAACGACGAGCAGGGACGGCCCCGGGGCCGCGTCATCGCGCAGGAGGAGGTGGATCCCCGCTTCGACCGCTACATCGAGACCGCCGGGTACAACAGCGTGGTCAACCAGCGGCAGTTCCAGCTGCCGAGCTTCCAGTGGCCCACCGAGTACCGCCGGCCCGACGTCACCTACCGCGACCGCCTCGACGTGCTCGTGGGTGACCTGGACCTCGAGCTGCACCACGCCCGGGGCGAGACCGACGACGCCACCTGGGTGTGGGTGCCCGACCGCAAGGTGCTGTGCCCCGGCGACCTGATCATCTGGTGCGCCCCGAACGCCGGCAACCCCCAGAAGGTGCAGCGCTTCGCCAAGGACTGGGCCGTCGCCCTGCGGGCCATGGCCGGCCTCGGCGCCGAGCTGCTGCTCCCCGGCCACGGCCTGCCCATCGCCGGTGCCGACGACGTGGCCATGGTCCTGAACGACACCGCCACCTACCTCGAGTCGCTCCACGACCAGACCCTCGCCCTGATGAACGAGGGCGCCCGCCTCGACGACATCCTCCACACCGTCACCCCGCCCGGCGACCTGGCGTCCAAGCCGTACCTCCAACCGATCTACGACGAGCCCGAGTTCATCGTCCGCAACGTCTGGCGCCTGTACGGCGGGTGGTACGACGGAAACCCCGCCCACCTCAAGCCCGCTCCTGACGCCGCCCTCGCCGTCGAGGTGGCGATGCTGGCCGGCGGCGCCGACGTCCTTGCCCGCCGCGCCGCCGAGCTCGCCGAGGCGGGCGACCTTCGCCTCGCCGGGCACCTGGCCGAGCTGGCCACCCAGGCCGACCCCGGGTCCCCCGACGCCCATCGAGTCCGGTCCGACGTGAACGAGGCCCGGGCGAAGGCCGAGCGCTCGACCATGGCCAAGGGGGTCTTCCGCTGGGCCGCCACCGAATCCCGCGAGAAGGCGCTCCCGCCCGGATGAGCCCGCCGGCCGGGGCGACACATCTGTAGTGCATTCGACCTAAGGGACCTCGGGACTGCGACCGATGAGGACAGGGTGGCGAACCCAGCGCGACTGGATGCGGCGGATCTCGATCGCCTGCTGACCTCGCTCCCGAGCGCGTTCGCCGTGGGGGCCTTCGGCGACGACCGCTTCGTCGCCGGTCCCGCCGGCGGATTCGTGCTCCGGGCGGCCGGCGAGGACGTGGACCGGGACGTGCAGGGCCTGCTGCAGGTCACCAACGCCACCCGCATCGCGTTGTCCGACCACCTGCCCTGGGTGCCGTTCCTCGACCCTCTGCTCGTGTCGCCCACCGCCGGGAGCCATCACCATCCCGACGTCACCGTCGTCCCCGTGGACCTGCTCGCCGACGTGCTCCACGACGGCCACCAGCGCCTCGACGTGGCCACCATGGACCGCATCTTCGTCCTGTTGGCCGAGCACCGCCTCGACCCCGCGTGGTCGTTGATCGGGTGGACCGATGAGAGGATGGGCGAATGCAGCTCGTCCGATCCAGCGACGGCGTCCACGTGGCCCTCCACGACCTCGGCGGCGACGGCCCTCCCCTCCTCCTGACCCACGCCACCGGGTTCTGCGGCCCGGTCTGGCGACCCGTCGCCGAGCGACTGGCCGACCACTTCCACTGTTGGGCCCCCGATCTCCGGGGGCACGGCCGTGCCGAGACGCCCGAGGGCCTCGACTACCGCTGGCGGGGGTTCGCCGACGACGTCCTCGCGATCGTCGAGCACCTGCGCTCCGAGGAGGGCGGGATCGGCGACGGGCCGCTCCTCGCCGCCGGGCACTCCAAGGGCGGTGCCGCGCTGCTGCTGGCCGAGCAGCGCCGGCCTGGCACCTTCGCCGGTCTCTACTGCTTCGAGCCGGTGGTGTTCCCGGGCGAGCCGATCGACCCCGACGACACCGGGTCCAGCGGATCGGGCGGTGGCAACCACCTCGCCGAGGGCGCCCTGCGCCGCCGTGCCACCTTCGCCTCCGCGCAGGACGCCTACGCCAACTTCTCGTCCAAGCCGCCGCTGAACGTGCTGCATGCGGACGCTCTCCGGGCCTACGTCGAGGGGGGCTTCCGCGAGGAGGCCGACGGCTCGGTGACGCTGCGCTGCCGGCCGGTGGACGAGTCCCAGGTGTACCGGATGGGCGGACAACACGGAGCGTTCGCCCACCTCGGCGACGTCGCCATCCCGGTCACCGTCGCCACCGGCGTCCGGGATCCGGTGGGACCCGCCGCCTTCGCTCCCCACATCGCCGAGGCGCTTCCCCACGGCGAGCTCGTCGTGTTCGACCACCTCGGGCACTTCGGCCCGCTGGAGGACCCGGACGCCGTTGCGATGAGCATCCTGGACGCGCTCCGCCCGTGACCGCGCGATCGGGGTGCCGGTCGCTGTCACCGGCCCTGCGTACGATGCCGACATGTCGCTGACGCGGCCGGCGACGCTGTCGCCCTCGAAGGTGTCCACCTTCCGGGACTGCGCCCTGGCCTTCCGCTATTCGGCCATCGACCGCCTTCCCGAGGCGCCGTCCGTGCCCGCCAGCCGGGGCACCCTCGTGCACGCCGCCCTCGAGCGCCTGCTCGACCTGCCCGCGCCGCAACGCACGGTCGACCGTGCCGCCCGCTGCCTGGCCGACGCCGCCGAAGCCTTCCGGGACGACCCCGACTTCGTGGGCCTGCACCTCGACGAGGCCGCCAAAGCCACCTTCCTGGGCGAGGCCGAGGCACTGGTCCGCCGCTACTTCGAGCTGGAGGACCCCACCACCGTGCGCCCCATCGGCCTCGAGCTGCTGCTCGAGGCCCGCATCGGCGACCTGCGCCTGCGCGGCATCATCGACCGCCTCGAGCTCGACGAGGACGGCGGCCTCGTGGTCACCGACTACAAGACCGGCCGAGCCCCGTCCGTCCAGGTCGAGCAGGCGCGCCTCGGCGGGGTGCACTTCTACGCGTACCTCTGCGAGCAGTTCTTCGGCGTGCGCCCCGCTCGCATCCAGCTGCTCCACCTGGCCGAGCCGGTGGCCATCGTGTCCGTGCCCACCGAGCAGTCCACCCGGGGCCTCGCCCGCCGGGTCGAGGCCATCTGGGCCGCCGTCGAGCGGGCGTGCGAGGACGAGGACTTCCGCCCCCGCCCCGGCCGCGGCTGCTCCTGGTGCAGCTACCACGCCTACTGCCCGGCGCAGGGCGGCGACCCTGCGCTGGCCCCCACCCGTGCCGCGGTCGACGCCCCCGTCGAGTCGCCCGTCGCCCGGCGAGCGCCGGCGCTGGTGGCGTCGTGACCGGCGCGACCCAGCCCGGCGGCAACGTCACCGACGACGATCTCGTCGCGACCGACCTGACCGCGGACGAGCCGGGCATCGCCGAGGTCGCGCCCTCCCCGGCCGATGCGTTCGCTCCGGTCGCGGCCTTCGACGCCGCCGTCGACCGCGCCTTCGACCAGTTGCGGGGCCACCCGGTGGCCGACCGGGTGATGTACGGCGCCTCGGCGCTCGGCGACTTCAGCCTCATCTGGGCGCTGCTGGGGTCGGCCCGCAGCTTGCGCTCCGAGCGCGACGAGCAGGCCTTCCTGCGCCTGGTGGTGTGCCTCGCCGGCGAGTCGCTGCTGGTGAACCAGGGCATCAAGCGACTGTTCCGGCGCACCCGGCCGGAGGTCACCACCGACCGCCCCCACCACCTACGTGCCCCCCTCACCACCAGCTTCCCCAGCGGTCACGCCAGCAGCGGAGCTTTCGCCGCCGTCCTGCTCTCCGACGGAAGCCGGATCCCTGCGGTGTGGTTCCTCGTCGCCTTGGTGGTGGCCAGTAGCCGCATCCACGTGCGCATCCACCACGCCAGCGACATCGTCGCCGGCGCCGCGCTCGGCACCGTGCTCGGCATCGTGGTCCGACGCCTCTGGCGACTGCCCACCCGGCGCTGAGCGCCGGCCGACCCACAGCCGCGCAGAGCGGGCACCGGGACGAGAGGAATGTCGACCGCTCTGAGGGCGTTACCCGGACCATGAGCACCTCGTTCGCCGTGACCTGGGACTACCGCTGTCCCTTCGCCCGCATCGCCCACCTCCACGTCGTGGAGGGACTCCGGGCCGGCGCCGACTGGGACGTGACCTTCGTGCCCTTCTCCCTCGGCCAGGTCCACCTCGACGAGGGCGCACCCGACGTGTGGGACGACCCGGCAGCCGAGCCGGGGCGCCTGCCCACCCAGATCGGCCTCGTCGTCCGCGACCAGTACCCCGAGGCTTTCCTCGACGTCCACGAGGCGCTGTTCGAGGCCCGCCACACCCACGGTCACGACCTGCGCGACGAGTCGGTGCTCCGCGACGTGCTGACCGCCCACGGCCTCGACGCCGACGTCGTGCTCGACGCCGCCCGCACCAAGGGCCTCGAGCAGCTGCGCCAGGAGCACCCCCGGGCGGTCGCTGACCACGACGTCTGGGGCGTCCCGACGTTCATCGCCGGCGACCGGGCCGTGTTCGTCCGCCTCATGGCTGCGCCCGAAGGCGACCGGGACCTCGCCGTGCGCACGGTGGAGCGGGTGCTCGACCTCCTCACCGGCTGGCCCGAGCTCAACGAGTTCAAGGCGACGACGATCCCCCACTGAGCGGTCTCCCTGCACCTGTGAAGGGTCGCCTCGGGCCCGGTGACACCGCGTCGACCGACAACTAGCCTGCGCCGACATGGTGGAGCGCGAACGGGAGGTCCGGGCGGACCGGCGCATGAGCGACCTCGAGGCGCTCATGTGGAACATCGAGAAGGACCCGCACCTCTCGTCGACGATCGCCAACGTGACCCTGCTCGATCGACCCGCCGACCTCGAGCGCTTCCGGGCGCGCATGGCCGACGCCGTCCGCCGCATCCCCCGCCTCCGCCAGCGGGTCGTTCCCGGCCTCGGGCGACTGGCGCCGCCGACGTGGCAGGACGATCCGAGCTTCGACATCGACTTCCACGTCCGGCGCGACGGCCTGCCGAAGGGCGCCACCGACCGGGACCTGCTCAACTTCGCCACCCGGTACTGGCAGGCGCCGTTCGACCGCACCCGACCGCTCTGGGCCTTCACCCTGGTCGACGGCCTCCCCGACGGGCGCGGCGCCATCGTCCAGAAGATGCACCACACCATCACCGACGGCGTGGGCGCGATGCGCATGTCCGAGCAGTTCATCGACCTCGAGCGCGACCCGCCGGACGTCGAGGGCCGCCGCGGCCCCGCCCGCAAGGGTCGCCGTACCGGCGACGAGCACCCCGACCACGAGCTCGACCCGCCCACCGATCCCGGACCCACCAACTTCTTCGCCACCATGGTCGACACCGCCGCCCACGTGGCCCGGCGCTCCGCCGGTGCCGCCCAGCGCGGCGTCAGCGAGACCGCGCACGTCCTGTCCCACCCCGGCGACTGGGGCTCGGTCGGCTCGGCTGGCGTCGAGACCGCCCGCTCGGTGGTTCGCCAAGGGCTCATCAGCGACCGAGCCCACTCCCCGCTCTGGACCGAGCGGACGCTCTGGCGGCGCATGGAGGTGCTCTCGGTGCCGATGGACGACGCCAGGCGCATGGCCAAGGCCCACGACGGATCCATCAACGACTTCTTCGTCACCGGCGCCGCCCGCGGCGCGGGCGCCTACCACCGGGCCAAGGGCGCCCCGGTGGAGGAGCTGCGCATGGCCATGCCGGTCAGCACCCGGGCCGACTCGTCGGCGGCCGGCAATTCGTTCGCACCGTCCCGGGTCCTCGTGCCCGTCGACATCGACGACCCCATCGAGCAATTCGAGGCGGTGAAGGAGCGCCTGGCCCGCACGAGGACCGAGCGGGCCTTCTCGGTGCTCGAGGGCCTCGCCGGGCTGATGAACGTGCTGCCCACCTCGGTGCTCGTGCGCATGGCCCGCCAGCAGACCGAGACCATCGACTTCACCACCTCGAACGTGCGGGGCGGACCCCTGCCGCTCTACATCGCCGGCGCCCTGATCGAGGCCAACTACCCCCTCGGGCCCCTCGCGGGCACGGCGTTCAACCTCACCCTCCTGTCCTATGACGGGGCGTTGAACATGGGCCTGGCCATCGACACCGGAGCGGTGGACGACACCGAGTTGCTGCGCACGTGCATCGAGCAGGCCTTCGCCGAGCTCTTGGCGGCCGGCTGAACGCAGGCGGTCCGCCAGCCGGTCGGCCCTGCACCGCGGGCCGACGGACGGGTCAGACCGGCAGACGTTCAGTTGGGGCTGAGCGCGTCCTCGCTGATGTCGCTGAGGCCAGGCGTGGGGGCCCGCAGGAGCGAGCGCACGTCGAGGAGGAGGTCGGACACCTCGCTGGTGGAGACCAGCTCGCGGTGCATCATGTCGCCCAGGCCCTGATCGATGAGGGCGAGCGCCTCGTCGATCGAGGTGAACTCTCGGGTCTCGGGCATCGCTACCTCCACGGGGGGCACTGACTGCACGGAACAACGGGGCGACCCGCCGGATTGTTCCGTGACTGCGGTCACGTCCCGCCCCAGGGGCTTGCTCGAACCTTACCCACGCTCTGTGACCGCAGTTCGTCATCAGCGGTGAATTCCGTGTTACGGCGACCCGATGCGGACGGCGTCCCCGATCCCGAACCGGGCCGTCACCGGTCGGTGCGGTCTGGTACCTTCCGCCGCACCGACGACCGAGGGGCCGGGTGGGGGATGCAGCGACGTCCGATCAGCAACGTTCGCCTGCTGGGCGCCGTCGCTGTTGCGGCGCTGCTCGCCACACTCGTGGTGGGTCTCTCGCCGACATCGCCGGTCGGTGCCGACGCGAACGAGAGCCCGGTCAGCTCCTTCCCGGCCCGATCGGTCAGCGCCGGCCGAGACCACACCTGCGCGATCGTCACCGATGCGGCGGTCCGGTGCTGGGGACGCAACGACGCCGGCCAACTCGGGCTCGGGGACACCGCCTCCCGCGGTGACGCCCCCGGCGAGATGGGCTCCAACCTCCCGACCGTCGACCTCGGCCCCGGACGCCACGCGACCGCTCTCGCTGCGGGGGCGTCCCACACCTGCGCGCTGCTCGACAACGCCACCGTCAAGTGCTGGGGGGCCAACAACCTGGGGCAGCTCGGCCTCGGCAACACGGCCAACCGAGGCGACCAGGCCGGGGAGATGGGCAACTCGTTGCTCGCCGTCAGCCTCGGTACCGGACGCACCGCCACGGCGATCACGGCCGGGGATGCCCACACGTGCGCATTGCTCGACAACGCCACCGTCAAGTGCTGGGGGGGCAACACGTTCGGTCAACTCGGGCTCGGCGACATCGACCACCGGGGCGACGCCGCCGTCGAGATGGGCGACAACCTACTGGCGGTCTCCCTCGGTGGCGGCTTCACGGCCACGGCGATCGCCGCCGGCGGTGAGTTCACCTGCGCGATATCCGCCAGCCAGACCAAGTGCTGGGGCCGCAATGATCGTGGTCAGCTCGGCCAGGGAGACAACGTCAACCGAGGTGATGATCTCGGCGAGATGGGCCTCAACCTGCCCGCCATCTCGTTGGGGACCTCCCGCAGCGCCACGGCCATCAGCGCCGGCAACAAGCACGTCTGCGCGCGCCTCGACAATGCCTCGGTCAAGTGCTGGGGCAGCAACTCCTTCGGCCACCTGGGCCTCGGCGATGCGTTCGACCGTGGCGACGGCGCCGGCGAGATGGGCGACACCCTCCCCGCGGTCGCCTTGGGCACCGGCCGCACCGCGAACGCGATCACCACCGGTGCATTCCACACGTGTGCCCTGCTCGACAACGCCACCGTCAGATGCTGGGGCAGCAACGACTTCGGCGAGGCCGGGACCGGCGACACCACCATCCGCGGTGACGACAGCGGCGAGATGGGCGACAACCTCCCCGAGGTCACGCTGGGCGCGGGCCGCACCGCCACGGCGGTCACGGCCGGCTCGACCCACTCGTGTGCCCGGCTCGACGACCGGTCCCTGAAGTGCTGGGGTCTCAACGACCACGGCCGACTCGGACTCGGCGACGTCGTCAACCGAGGGGGCGGCCCGAGCCAGATGGGGGACAACCTGCCCCGAGTCGCGTTGGACGACCGTGCCCGCACCCTGATCACGGTCGACGCCGGCAACGACCACACCTGTGCCGTGGTCGACAACGCCACGCTGCGGTGCTGGGGCGAGGGCAACGCCGGCCGACTCGGCCGCGGCGACACCGTCGACCGGGGCGACCAGCCGGACGAGCTCGGCAACGTCTCACCACCGATCGATCTCGGCACCCAGCGAACGGTGCGAGCGGTCTCGGCCGGCGGCCAGCACACCTGCGCGCTCCTGGACAACGGCACCGTGAAGTGCTTCGGGGCCAACAACTTCGGCCAGTTGGGTCTCGGGGACACCTTCCCGCGCGGTGACGAGCCGGGCGAGATGGGCGACAACCTGCCGGCGGTCAACCTCGGCACCGGGCGCACGGCGGTCGCCATCGACACCGGAGCACTCCACTCCTGCGCCCTGCTCGACGACGGCACCGTCAAGTGCTGGGGCCTGAACTCGAGCGGTGAACTGGGCCTCGGCGACACCACCGCCCGGGGCGACGGCCCCGGGGAGATGGGCGACAACCTGCCCACGGCCAACCTCGGGACGGGCCGCACCGCCACGGCCCTCGGCATCGGCCCCGACGGTCGCTTCGCCTGCGTGCGCCTCGACAACGGCGCGGTCAGGTGCTGGGGTCTGAACAGCAGCGGCCAGCTCGGGATCGGCGAGACCGCCAACCGCGGCGACGGCCCCGGGGAGATGGGCGACAACCTGCCCATGGCCAACCTCGGGACGGCGCGCACCGCCACCGCACTCGCCGTGGGGAACCGCCACGTGTGCGCGACGCTCGACAGCCGCGCCACCAAGTGCTGGGGCGAGAATTCCAACGGTCAGCTCGGGCTGGGCGCCACCGACGACCGCGGCGACGCACCTGGGGAGATGGGCAACGCCCTCCCGGCCGTCTCTCTCGGCACGGGGCGCACGTCCGTCGCCATCACGGCGGGCGGTGACTTCTCCTGCGCAGTGCTCGACAACGCCGCCCTCAAGTGCTGGGGACGCAACGCCGACGGCCAGCTCGGACTGGGCGACACCGACGACCGTGGCGAAGCGAGCGGCGACATGGGCAACCCGTTGCCACCGCTCAGCCTGGGCGCCGGGCGCACCGCCACCGCGGTGACTGCCGGGCGGGCCCACACCTGCGCCCGCCTGAACACCGGGGCGGTCAAGTGCTGGGGGCTCAACACCGCCGGTCGTCTCGGGGTCGGCGACAGCAACACCCGCGGTGACGCCGGCGGGGAGATGGGAGACAACCTGGCGTTGGTCGACCTGGGATCCGCGCCAGGTTCCGCCGTGTGGGGCCGGGTCACGAGTGCCACGACGGGTGCGCCGCTCAGCGGTGTCTTCGTCGTCGTCATGCGCTCCGACGACTTCTCGATCGAGCGCGGTGCGGTGTCGGCGAACGACGGCACGTTCTCCGCAGCGGTGGAACCCGGCTCGTACTTCGCCTACCTGATCGACGGCACCGGCAGCCACACCTCCGGGTTCGCGGGTGCTCCGACCCTGCTCAACGTGGCCGCGGGAAGCGTCGCCGATCTGGCTGCGCCCATGGCCCCGACCCGGGGCTCGATCACCGGCACCATCACCGAGTCCGGCCCAGCCACGCCGATACCGGGAGGCATCGCCATCTCGCTGACGGGGGGCGGCGTTCCCGAGGTCGCGCCAGTGGGCGACCCCAACGGCGCCTACGCCCTTCCCGCCCTCACGGCCGGGCCGCACTACATCGGTTTCGTCGATCCGTCCGGCGCCCATCCGTCACGCTTCCACCCGAACTCCCCCAACGTGCCCGATGCCACCCCGCTCGCAGTCACGGCGGGCGGGTCCGTGTCCGCCAGCGGATCGCTCCCCACGCAATCCGCCACCGCCACGGGCGCCGCCCTCACCGGCACGGTCGAGAACGACGCCGGCCAGCCACTGCGCGGGGTCATGGTCGTCGCGATGCACGCGGCCGACTTCCGCATGGCCCGCGCCGTCCTCACCGGCACCGCCGGCCAGTACTCCATCGACGTGACCCCGGGCAGCTACAAGCTCGTCTTCCTCGACGTCACCGGCCGCCACGACATGGAGTGGTACGACGACGAGGCTTACTTCGGCATCGCCAACGCGGAGAACGCCACGGCGCCGGGGACGGCCGACGCGCAACTCGACCGTCGGACCGGCACCTTGAGCGGCACCGTCACCCGACAGGAGAACGGGAACCCGCTCGGCGGTGCGTGGGTGGTGGCCATCGGCCCGACGGGACCGATCGGCAGCACCATCACGGCACCCAACGGCACCTACGCGATCGCCGGGCTGCCACAGGACAACTACCGGATCGCCTTCGTCGACCCCACCGCCAGCCGAGGCACCGAGTACTTCGACGACGCGGCCGACTACTTCACGGCGACGCCGGTCGCCGTCACCGCCGGCGACACGACGACGGCCAACACCGCACTGGCGCTCCTCTGATCCCCCTGACCGCCTTCGACCTCTGGATCCCATGACCACCGCCGACGCGCCCCTCGGGCTCACCTTCGCCAGCTTCATGAACCTCGGCCCCGAGGCGGCGCTCACCGCCGCCCGCCGGGCCGACGAGCTGGGCTACCGCTCCTTCTGGACCGCCGAGACCACCGGTCCCGAGGCCTTCTCCCTGCTGGCCGCGGCGGGCGCGGCGGCTCCCGGCCTCGACCTCGGCACGGGTGTGCTCGCCCTGCAGCTGCGCACGCCCATGGTCGTGGCCATGGCCGGCGCCACCCTCCAGGCCCTGCACCCGGAGCGCGAGATCCTCCTGGGCATCGGCATCTCGTCGCCGGTGGTCACCGAGCGCTGGCACGGGGCGCCCTACGGCGACCGCCCCCTGGCCCGGGTGCGCGAGTACGTCACCCTCGTGAAGGAGTGCCTCACCGGCGAGCCCGTCACGTTCCAGGGCGACTTCTACCAGTGCAAGAAGTTCCGCCTCGGGGTGCGCCTGGGCGAGCGCCGCCCGAAGGTGGTCGTCGGCGCCCTCAACCCGAAGATGCTCGCCCTCGCCGGCGAAGTGGCCGACGGCGTGCTCCTCAACTACCTGCCCGCCTCGCACGTGGCGTGGTCGGTCGAGCAGGTCCGCAAGGGAGGCGACGCCGACGTCTACGCCTATGTCCACGCCGGCGTCTGCGAGCGCGAGGACGGCATCGACTACGCCCGACGAGACCTGTGGTCCTACGCCGTGGTCGACGCCTACGCGGCCAACTTCGAGCGGGCGGGCTTCGGTGACGAGGTGGCGCAGATCCGCGAGTGCCAGGCCGCGGGCGACCGCGACGCCGCCATCGCCGCGGTGTCCGACCGCTTCGTCGACGCCATCGACGTGATGGGCGATGCCGCCCACGTGCGGGCGACCGTCGAGGACTACGTGGCCGCCGGCGTGGACGTCCCGGTGCTGATGCCCCTGCCGTGGGGCCCCGACCGCATGGCGGTCATCGACGCCACCATGACCGCGGCGGCCGGCGTCGGCGCCGGCGAGGGCTGAGGGCTGAGGGCGCTCAGCCGACGTTCATGTCGAAGTCCTCGGGGAGCTCACCGCCGGCTTCGAGCCAGGCCATGATCACCTCGGGGAACTCCCGCGGGTTGTAGATGTCCTCCTCGTAGGACCACTCGCCGTTGCCGGCGTAGTGCAGGACGCACAGCGTGGGCACGTCGAAGGTGCGGTCGCCGCCTTTGGGGTCGGGCAGGCGGTTCTGGCACCAGAACACCAGGCGGTTGCCGTCGATGATCCACCACTCGTACGGGAACTCCATGGTGGGGAACGGCTGCATCACGCCGTTGATCCAGGCGCGGATCTCCTCCCGCCCGTTGAACATGCCGTAGTGGTGCTCGAAGTACCGGGCGTTCTCGCTGAACTGGTTCGCCCACGGGTCCCAGTCCCCGGTGGCCACCGCGGTCTGCGCCCGCTCGCGGTACTTGGCGAACTCGGCCTCGATCTCCTCGCGGGGGAACACCTCGGACGACGGCTCGGGCGTGTAGTCCGGGATGCCGGTGAGGGAAGGGTCTCGCGGCGTGTCCCGCCGCCCGCCCGCCGCCAACCACGCGCCGAAGACCTCCTCGGCGTGCACGGGGTTGTACACGTCCTCCTCGTAGTCCCACTTCCCGTCGCCGGCGTAGTTGAGGATGGTGGCGTTCGGGAAGCGGTAGGGCGTGTCGCCGCCCGCGGGGTCGGGCAGGTTGTTCCAGATGTAGAAGACCACCCGGTCGCCGTCGACCACCCACCAGTCGACCGAGAAGGTCATGGCCGGGTAGTCGGCCATGCAGGACGTGATCCACTGCTCGATCTCCGCCCGGCCGCTGAAGCGCCCGAGGTAGTGCTCGACGTAGGTGGCGTCGTCGGTGAACAGGGCGGCCCACGCCGGCCAGTCCAACCCGTGCGCCCCCACCCGCAGGAACTCCTCGAACGCGGCTCGGACCTCTGCTTCAGGATGTGCCCCCATGGCCGCCGATGGTAGGTCACCCGCAGGTGACGGGCGTCGGCCTCTCCTCGGGTGGTCGCGCACCCGGGTCCCTGGGCTCGCTGTCAGTGGGCACGTCTACGATCGCCCCCATGGAGCTGCGGGACAAGGTCGTGGTCGTCACCGGCGGCGCCAACGGCATCGGGCGGGCGCTGTGCCGCCGGTTCGTGGCCGAGGGCGCCCGCGGCGTCGCGGTCGCCGACCTCGACGGTGGCGCCGCCGCCGCCGTGGCCGACGAGTTGGGCGACAGCGCCTTCGCGCTCGAGGTCAACGTCGCCATCGAAGGCGACGTCCTCCGCCTCGTCGAGATCACCGAGGAGCGCTTCGGCCCCATCGACCTGTTCTGCTCGAACGCCGGCATCGCGTTCCCCGCCGGCGGGGTCGAGGCGCCCAACGAGGGCTGGCAGCAGATCTGGGACGTCAACGTGATGGCGCACGTCTACGCCGCCCGCGCCGTGCTGCCGTCGATGATCGCCCGGGGGGAGGGCTACCTGCTCAACACCGCCTCGGCCGCCGGCCTCCTGACCAACCTCGGGGCGGCGCCCTACTCCGCCACCAAGCACGCCGCCGTCGGCCTGGCCGAGTGGCTGGCCATCACCCACGGCGACCAGGGCATCAAGGTCTCGTGCCTCTGCCCGCAGGGCGTGCGCACCAACATGCTCCTCGGTCCCCCTGGCGGCGAAGGTCCCGAGGGTGGCAGCCCCGCCGAGCTGGCCGGTGCCGTCGTACTCGCCCAGGGGGCGATCGAGCCCGAGGACGTCGCCGACGCGGTCGTGGCCGGCCTGGCGGACGAGCGCTTCCTCATCCTCCCCCACCCCGAGGTGGGCGACTACTTCCGCAACAAGGCCGAGAACTACGACCGGTGGATCGGCGGCATGCGCAAGCTCGGCCGCAAGGTCGCGGAGGCCTTCGGAGCGCCGTGAGCCGCACTTCCCTCCGCAAGGGCCACGCGCCCGACGCCGGCCCGGTCGCCGACGCCGCCCTGGCCGCCCTGGGTCTGCGCCCGGGCGATCACGTGCGCTTCCGGCGCCGCGACGGCGGACGCTGGCACGAAGGCGCCGTCGAGCGCGTCGAGCGCGACGGCAGCATCGGGCTGCGCGACGCCAAGGGCGCCGCCCGCGCCCTGCCCCTCGACCGGCTCGAGGTCCGCACCACCGGCCCGCGAGGAGCCACCACCTGGGAGCCCTGCCCCGAGCGGGCCGCCCGAACCGAACAGATGAGGCTGCTGTGACCGCACCGGGCGCCGCGCGCCGCCTCCTCCCCCTCGCTCTGTTGGTCGCTCTGGTCGTCGGCGTCACCGGCTGCTCGCTGCCCGAGGAGCGCGGCTTCACCATCACCCACATCGACACCGAGGCGGTGCTGAACACCGACGGGTCGATGGACGTGGTCGAGCGGGCCACCTACGACTTCACCGGCGAGTTCTCGGTGGGCGTCCGGGACTTCGAGTCCGCCGGCTTCGACTACGAGATCACCGACATCGAGGCGTCCGAGGGCGGCGAACCGCTCCCCACGATCACCGACACGCCCAGCCTCTACGAGTGGGACCTCGACGGCGACCTCGAGGGCTCACCGTCGACCTCGGGCACCCACACCTACGAGTTGCGCTACACCGTCGAGAGCGCCGCCATCGTCCACCCCGACGTGGCCGAGCTCTACTGGAACTGGATCGGAACCACCTCGCCGGGCACCGACCGCCTCGACGTCGACCTCCAGGTGCCCGGGCCTGGCCGTCAGGTGCGGGCGTGGGCCCACGGCCCCCTCAACGGCGAGCTCGAGCGTGAGGGCGACCACATCCTGCTCTCGGTCGACGACGTGCCCGCCGGCCAGTTCGTCGACAGCAGGGTCCTCGTGCCCGCCGATCGCTTCACGGTCGAGCCCTTCGGCCCCCCGGTCGAGGACCAGATCGTCGCCGAGGAGACCCGCCTCGCCGAGATCGCCAACGAGCAGCGCGCCCTGGCCGCCGACCAGGCCGAGCGTGACCGTCAGATCCGCCAGTTCTTCAACATCGCCACCCTCGTGGTCGTCGCGGCGGCCTGGCTCGTGTTCTTCCTGGTGTGGCGCAAGTGGGGCAAGGAGCCGCCCGCCCCGCCCGACATCGGCGACTACTGGCGCGAGGTGCCCGACGACCCGCCCGCCGTGGCCGTCGCGCTCCTCAACTGGGGCACCGTCAGCCCCACGGCGTTCGCCACCACCACGGTCGATCTCGCGCAACGCGGCTTCCTCACCATCACCGAGACGCCCGGCGAGGGCGGCCTCTTCGGTTCGAAGACCGAGTACCGCTTCGACTGGCAGGGCAAGGACACCTCGGGCCTCCTCCCCTTCGAGCGCGACCTGCTCGGCACCCTGTTCCAGACCGGGCAGAGCGTCACCCAGACCGAGTTCACGGCGTGGGCCCGCGCCCACCAGAGCGAGTCGGCGAAGTTCTGGTCACGGTTCCAGAAGCAGGTCGGCGACGAGTTCGACCAGCGCGGCTACGTGGCCCGGAACCGCCCGATGCCGTACCTCATCCACTTCGCGGTGATCGCCGTGGTGGGGCTGTTCGGCTTCCTGGCCTTCGGCGCCGACGCCAAGGTCGTGGGTGGCGCCGCCTTCGCCTCCGCGCTGGGCCTGCTGTTCTGCTCCGGGCTGCTGCGTCAGCGCACCCCTGCCGGCGGCGAGCGCTTCGCCCAGTGGAACGGCCTCAAGCGCTTCCTCGCCGACTTCTCGCGCCTGGACGAGGCCGTCTCGGGCGACATGATCATCTACGAGCGCTACCTCGTCGCCTCGGTCGCCCTCGGGGTGGCCGACCAACTCGTCGCCGGCCTCCAGGCCCGCTTGCCCGCCGAGGTCGACCAGACCCAGTTCGCCACGTGGTACGTCGGCAACTCCGCGGCCGGCATGGGCCGGGGCTTCGGGTCGATGGGGTCGATCGGCACCTTCGCCTCGAACTTCGGGACGAAGGCCACGAGCAGCTTCACCCCGCCCAGCTCGTCGAGCAGTGGGTCGGGCTTCAGCGGCGGCGGCTTCTCCTCGGGCGGCGGCGGCGGCGGGGGCGGCGGCGGCTTCGGCGCCCGATGAGCACGACCGGCCCTGCCGAGCACCAAGTGCCCCACGACCCCACCCTCGCCGTCTACGAGGCCCATGCCGACCGCTGGCGGGCCGAGCGTGAGCCGCCGGACCGGGAGCCGGCGCAGGCCTTCGCCGAGCGCTTACGCGTCGCCCTCTCCGACGGCGTGCCGTCCCAGCCGGTGGTCGACCTCGGCTGTGGGCCGGGTTGGTTCACCGCCGACCTGGTGACGGGCACCGATGCCACCCCGATCGCGCTCGACTACGCCGCCGCCATGCTCGACCTCGTCCCCGAGTTCGCCCCTGGCGCCGTCCGCCTCCAGGCGTCCCTCACCGCGCTACCCTTCCGGCGCGGCGCCCTCGGGGGCGCGTACGCCAACAAGAGCTACGTCCACGTCGCGCAGACGGCCACTCCCCTCGCCCTCGCCGACCTGCACCGCGCCACCGTCGAGGGGGCACCGGTCGAGCTGCTGCTGTTCGAGGGCGACGTCGATCTGGCCCCGAACGAGACCGACGACTTCCCCGGGCGGGAGTTCTCGAAGTGGCCCGAGGCGCGCCTGGCCGACGTCGTCGTCGGCGCCGGCTTCACCCTCGAGCGCATCGACACCGGCGGCGGCACGAAGCGGCGCTCCGGGTTCCGGGTCATCGCCACCCGGGCGCGCACCCTGCCCGACACCGTCGGCCCTGGCATGCGCCTGCTCATGTGTGGCCTGAACCCCAGCGTCTACTCGGCCGACGTGGGCAGCGGCTTCGCCCGGGGCGGCAACCGCTACTGGCCCGCGGCGCTGGCCGCCGGGCTGGTCTCCCGGGCCCGCGACCCGTGGGACGCCCTGCGCACCCATCGCGTGGGCATGACCGACGTGGTGAAACGGGCCACCGCCCGAGCCGACGAGCTGTCGCCCGACGAGTACCGCGAGGGCATGGCCCGTGTCGGCCGACTGGTCGAGTGGCTCCAGCCGAAGGCGGTGTGCTTCGTGGGTCTCGCCGGCTGGCGCACGGCGGTGGACCGCAAGGCGGTGGCGGGCGTGCAGCCCGAGGGCCTCGGCGGCGTGCCCGTCTACGTCATGCCGTCGACCAGCGGGCTCAACGCCCACTCTTCGCTCGACGACCTCACCGGGCACCTGCGGGAAGCGATGGCCCTCGCCGACTCCTGAACGCCCGCCCGACGCTCACGCCGTAGGGTCGCGGGCATGGGAGTGCGCCTCGAACCACAGGACGAGTACCTGCACGAGTTGGGTCCCGAAGAGACCTTCAACGAGTCGATGTACTTCAACGTCTACGACCCTGCCAACAACCTGGGCGGGTTCTTCCGCCTGGCCAACCGGGCCAACGAGGGGCGGGGCGAGATGACCGTCTGCCTCTACCTGCCCGACGGGAGGGTGGGCTTCATGTTCCAGCGCCCCGAGGTGCACAGCAACGACGCCTTCGACGCCGCCGGCATGCGCTTCGACGTCGTGACGCCCTTCGAGGAGCTCACCGTGCGTTACGAGGGCAAGGTCGTCATGCTCGATGACCCCCTCGCCATGGCCGACCCCCGCGTCGCCTTCACCGAGAACCCCTACGAGCGGGCCACGGCCGACCTCACCTACACCCGGGTCAGCGACATGGTGGGCGGCGAGCCCGATCAGCCGCACGAGCGCCCGGGCGAGGAGTTCGCCAAGGGCCACTACGAGCAGCTCGTGCGCGCCACCGGCACCATCACGGTCGGCGACCTCTCCTGGACGGTCGACGGCTTCGGCCTGCGCGACCACTCCTGGGGCCCACGCACCTGGCAGGCGCCCTGGTACTACCGCTGGCTCACGGCGAACCACGGCCCCGACTTCGGCTTCATGGCCTCGCGCATCGCCCGCCAGGACCGCGACGGCACGCGGGGCGGGTTCGTATGGGAGGACGGGGTGCTGCACCTGTGCAACCACAGCGAGATCTCGACCGAGTGGGAGGGTGAAGACCACTACCACCAGGGCATCCACGCCCTGCTGCGCTCGGGCGACCGGGAGTGGCACATCGACGGCAAGGTGCTGAACCTCATCCCCCTGCGCAACCGTCGCGACGGCCGGGTCACCCGCATCTCGGAGGGCCTCACCGAGTGGCACGTCGAGGGCAAGCCCACCGGGTACGGCCTCTCCGAGTACCTCGACCAGATCATCGACGGTTCGCCGGTGGGCATCGACGAGTGACGCCCGCCTCGGACCCTCTACAGTGAACGGTGTTCACCACCTGAGGGGGCACCCGTGTCGGTCGATGCCGAACCCACCGTCAACCCGTGGCTACAGGGCAACTTCGCCCCGGTCGACGACGAGCTGACCACCCGGGCGCTGCCCGTCACCGGCGAGATCCCGGCGGCCCTCACCGGTGAGTACCTCCGCAACGGCTTCAACCCTGCGGTGACCCCCCGGCCCAGCTACCACTGGTTCGACGGCGACGGCATGCTCCACGGCGTCCGCCTCGAGGGCGGCACGGCGTCGTACCGCAACCGCTGGGTGCAGACCAAGGGCCTCCAAGCCGAACGGCGGGCCGGGCACCCCCTCTTCGGCGGCATGTCCGAGTTCCTGCTGCCCGACCCCGACCTGATGGCCGAGGTCGGCATGATGAAGAACCCGGCCAACACGAACATCATCCGCCACGCCGGCCGCCTGCTTGCCCTCTGGGAGGCCGGGTCGCCCACCGAGCTCGACGCCGATCTCGTCACCCTGGGCGAGACCGACTTCGACGGCGCGCTGGTCAGCGCGATGACCGCCCACCCGAAGCCCGACCCCGACACCGGGCGCCTGTGTTTCTTCGGGGCGGGCCCTGCCGCGCCCTACCTGCACTACTACGAGCTCGACCCCGCCGGAGCCGTGGCGCACCACGCGCCCATCGACCTGCCCGCGCCGGTGATGATGCACGACTTCGTGGTCACCGAGCGCCACGCCGTGTTCTTCGACCTCCCCGCCGTGTTCGACATCGAGGGGATGCTCAACGGCGGCCCCATCGTGCAGTGGAAGCCCGAGCACGGCGCCCGCATCGGAGTGATGCCCCGCGACGGCGGCAACGCCGACGTGCGCTGGTTCGAGGTCGACCCGTTCTACGCCTACCACTTCCTCAACGGCTGGGACGACGGCGACGCCGTCGTGGTCGACGGCTGCCGCGCCGACGACCTCGTCATCGGCTTCGGCGACACGGAAGGCGCGCCCCCCGCGTTCCCCCACCTGCACCGGTGGCGGCTCGACCTCGCCACGGGGGCGGTCACCGAAGAGGCCCTGGACGACCGGTCCGGCGACTTCCCCCGCATCAACGACGACCTCGCCGGACGACCCAACCGCTACGGCTACGTGGCCAACGCGGGCGAGCTCACCCAGACCGGCGCCCGCTTCGAGGGCGTGGTCAAGTACGACCTCCGCGACGGCAGCTCCGTCGAGCATCGCTACGGCGACCACCACGTCTGCGGCGAAGCGGTCTTCGCGCCGGATCCGGGCGGCACGGCTGAGGACGACGGCTGGCTCCTGAACTTCGTCTACGACCGTGCCGAAGACACCTCGGACTTCGTCATCCTCGACGCCCGCGACCTCACCGCCGAGCCCGTCGCCGTGGTCCACCTCCCCCGCCGCGTCCCCTTCGGCCCCCACGGCAACTGGCTGGCCGACTGACCGCCGGCGCTCGCCGTCAAGGGCGAAGGCAAAGGCAAAGGCAAGAGCGCGAAGAACGGGGCGGGGTGGTCTGCACACGCCGGCGCCCCGGTCCACCTCCCCCGCCCGGTCCCCTTCCGACCCCACGGCAACTGGCCGGCTGACCGCCGGCTCGCGATCAAGGGCGACGGCAAAGGCAGAGGCGCGAAGAACGGGGCGGGGTGGTCTGCACACGCCGGCGCCCCGGTCCACCTCCCCCGCCCGGTCCCCTCCGACCCCACGACACCTGGCCGGCTGCCCGCCGGCGCTCGCAATCAAGGGCGACGGCAAAGGCAAAGGCGCGAAGAAGCGGGGCGGGGGCGGCCGGAACGCCGGCGGCCCCCGCCTACCGCCACGCACCGTGGTCAAGAGCGATGCCGCCGCCGCCATTCCACCGCCTCGCTCCCATCCCATCCGATTCTTTGGCCGTTTGACATCGCTATGCGACGTCAAACGGCCAAAGAAAGCCAGGCCCCGACCTGAACGAGCACGCTCCGTGAGATCCGAGGCAACCCGGACCGAATCGTGGTCGTGAGCCGCATGAGCGCGTACCCGGCACCGCCTTCTTCGCGTCATTTCGGACCGGCGCGAGGGGCCCGGACGCCGCTGACGGATCGGCGGCGCGAACGGGGAGGCGACGGGCGCCGAAGCGGGAGCCAGCGCCGCAGAGGAAGAGGCGTCGTGATCGTGAGCCGCACGAGCGCGATCCAGCATCCCCTTCCCTGCGGCTTTTGCGACCGATGCGCACCACCCCAGTCGCCGCCGACGGATCGGCACCGAGAACGGCGGGGCGACGGCGCCGAAGCGGGAGCCAGCGCCGCAGTGGAAGAGCCGTCGTGATCGTGAGCCGCACGAGCGCGAGCCAGCATCCCTTCCCTGCGGCTTTTGCGACCGATGCGCACCACCCCAGTCGCCGCCGACGGATCGGCACCGAGAACGGCGGGGCGACGGCGCCGAAGCGGGAGCCAGCGCCGCAGAGGAAGAGGCGTCGTGATCGTGAGCCGCACGAGCGCGTACCCGGCACCGCCTTCTTCGCGTCCTTCCGGACCGGAGCGAGGGGCCCGGACGCCGCTGACGGATCGGCGGCGCGAACGGGGAGGCGGCGGTCGACTTAGGTGACCGGCGCGAGTGCCCGGTAGGCGGTCTGGGGGTCGGTGCCGAAGGGCAGCAGCGCGAGCGCCGGCGTGGTGACGCCGTTGGCGACGTAGCGGGCGATGTGCTCGCGGCAGGCCTCGGCGGGACCGTGGACGATGAGCTCGTCGACCACCGAGTCGGGGATCGCGGCCAGCGCCGCCTTGCGGTCGCCGGCCTTCCAGAGGTCCCACATGGGCTGGAGCCGCTCGCCGCGGCCCAACCAGTCGTGGAAGGCGGCGTACACGGGCACGTTCAGGTAGGCGGCGATGGCGAAACGGCCCATGGCCCGCACGGTGTCCGCGTCCTCGGAGACGGCCACGAAGATGCGGGCCACGATCTCCTTGCCGGGCCCGCCGGCGTCGACGTGGGGCTTCACGGTGGCGACGTCATCGGCCGAGAGCCAGTTGATGATGGCGCCGTCGCCCTCGCGGCCGGCGAGGCGCAACATGCCGGGGCGCAAGGCCGCGATCAGCAGGGGCACGGGCTGTTCGGGGACGACGCCCAGCTTGAAGCTGCGGACGGAGAAGGTCTCGTACTGCTCGGTGACCTTCTCACCCGTCAGCGCGGCCCGCAGGAAGCGCACCATGTCCCGGGTGCGCTCGTAGGGCTGCTCGAAGGGGATGCCGTTCCAACCCTCGACGATGACGTTCGAGGACGTGCCGATGCCGAAGGCCAGTCGGCCCGGCGCCGCCTGGGCCAGTGAGCCCACCGACTGGGCGAGGCAGGCCGGGCCGCGGGTGAACGCCGGGACGATGGCGGTGCCCAGGCGCAGTGACGGTGCCCACACCGAGGCCAGCGCCAGGGGTGTGAAGGCGTCGGCCCCGTTGGCCTCGCTGGACCACACGTCCGTGTAGCCGAGGTCGGCCAGCTCGCGGACCCAGTCGGCCTGGGCGTGGAGGGGGACGTCGTCGAACGGGATGGTCATCCCGTAGCGGGCGTCGGTCATTTCGGCTCCTCCCAGAAGCGAACGATGGTGGACTGGCTGGCCGTGGCGAGCAGCGTGTGGTCCTCGGCCCAGAGATGGACGAGGCCGTGCCCGTAGCCGTTGTCCACGGCGTGCACCCGGATGTCGAGCAGCACCCACTCGGTGGGGACCAGTCGGGCGACCCGCAGCGTGTTGTCGAGGCTGTTGCCCCCCGCCCGTTGACCGAGAGCCTGGCCGATGCCGAAGGGCACGTAGTCGCCGAGGATGGCGAGCGCGGCCCCCGACATCTCGAGCAGCTCGGGCATGCGCACCCACAAGGCGCTGCGACCGTCCTCGGTGGGGGTGCCGTCGAGCTCGTCCATCTCGCGACCGAGGGCGAGGCGCTGGTCCAGACGGGTCATGAGGGTGTTGGCGTGCTCGGCGCGGTAGGTGCGGTGAGGGCAGTCGTCGGGGTCGGGCACCTCGGGACGCTGCGCCCACTGGCCGGCGAGGTCGAGCGGGCGCGACCCCAGGGCTGCGTTCACGGTCAGGATCTCGGTGTCCCCCACCCGGCCCACGGCTCGGGCCTGGGTGGTCTGGCGGCCCGACTGGGGCACGGTGACCTCGATGTCCATGACCGATCCCGGTCGGGCGTAGGAGAGGTATTGCGCGGTCGCCCACACGATGGGACGGCCGGTGGCGCCCTCCATCGCGCCGATGGTGGCCCCGAGTCCACAACCGCCGAAGAGGAAGTGACCCATGGTCGAGATGCCCGGGGTCACCGGCAGACGCCACCGCATCGGGTCGTCCGTCGCCTCGAGCCCCAACCACTTCACGGCATCCATCTGGTGCGCGCCCTCCCTTTCGTCGCCGCCGACTCTACGTGCGCTACAACTCCGTGATGCCCGACGCCCCCTGGACCGGTGATGCCTGTTCGCTCGTCGACGCCTTCCGCGCCGGTGAGCGGTCCCCCCTCGAGGAACTGGACGCCACGCTGGCCGCCATCGAGGCCAGCGAGCTGAACGCCTTCTCGCACCTCGACCCGGAGGCGGCCCGTGCCGGCGCCGCGGCCGCCGACCCGTCGCTCCCGTTCGGCGGTGTGCCCCTCGCCATCAAGGAGCTCGAGCCCGTGGCGGGCTGGCCCGCCACCCACGCCTCGCTGGTGTTCCAGGACCAGATCGGCGACCACGACGGCCTCCAGGTCACGCGCCTGAAGGAGGCCGGCGTCGTCCCGGTGGGCATGACCACCGCCAGCGAGTTCGGCGGGCTCAACATCAGCACCACCAAGCTGAACGGCGTCACCGGCAACGCGTGGGACCCGTCGCGCACGGCGGGCGGCTCCTCGTCCGGCTCGGCGGCCGCGGTGGCCGGTGGACTGCTCACCCTCGCCACCGGCGGGGACGGCGGCGGGTCCATCCGCATCCCGGCCGGCTTCAACGGCCTGCCCGGCCTGAAGGGCACGGCCGGACGCATCCCCCGTGGCCCTCGGACCGAGATCGCCCCGCTCACCGTCGTCCTGGGCTGCCTCTCGCGGTCCGTGCGCGACATCGCCCGCTACTACGACGTGACCGCCGGCTTCGATCACCGCGACCCCTACAGCCTTGCGAAGCAGGACGGGTGGGAGGCGAACCTGGGCACCCGCGAGCTGCGGGGCAAGAAGGCGGTGGTGGCCCCGGACCTCGGGAGCGCCATCGTCCGCCCCGAGGTCGAGGCCTTGGTGCGGGCCGCGGGCGAACAGCTCGCGCTCGACGCCGGCCTCGTCCTCGTCGACGTGCCGGTGCGCCTGCCCGGCCTCGGCCTCGAGTGGGCCATGACCAACCTGGTGCAGCTCAAGTCACTGCTGGGGGACCGCTACCCGGACTGCAAGGACGACCTCACCCTCGAGATCGCCTTCGGCCTCGAGATCGCCCACCAGATGTTCGACCTGAGTCTGGCGGCGCGGGCCGAGCAGGCCAGGACCGCGGCCAACGAGGCGATGGCCGCGGTCTTCGACGAGGTCGACTTCATCATCTGCGCCACCAATCCGGACGTGGCCTTCCCCGCCGAGGTCAGCGTGAACACGCGGGTGGGCGACCAACAGGTCGGCGTCGAGAACAACGGCGCTCTCACCATCCCCGCCAACATCGTGGGCAACCCGGCGGTCTCCATCCCGGTGGGCACGGTCGACGGGCTCCCGGTGGGCATGCAGGTGATCGGCCGCCACCTCCAGGACGCCTTGCTCCTCGACCTCGCCCTCACCGTCGAGCGGGAGCGGCCGTGGGCGGTGCCGGCCCCCGGAGCGCCCCGCTAGCCCGCCCGGGCGTCAGTGGGTGGGCTGGTTCGGCCAGGCGGCCGACGCGTCGCCACGGTCGCCCTCACCCGGCCACGGCACCGCCGGCCCCTCGCCGGCCTCCGGGTCCACCGCCCCGGGTCGTTGGTCAGGGTCGCCGGCACGATCGGCCGGCGCCGCGCTGATGGCGGCCGGCCCCGACGTGACGGTCGGTGTGGCATCGGGCGTCGCCACCGATGCGGCCGAGGCCACGCCGATGGCCCGGCGGACCGGGGCGGGCGGCAAGGCCAGCGGGGGGACGCTCAAGATCGCGGTGATGGCCCGCAGCTGACGATGACGGTGCTCGGCGGCCTGGACGCGGCGCTTGGCCCGACGCCGACCCCGCACGCCCTTGGGTGGCGGCACCTCGCGTGCGACCGCCTCGCTGAGGTCGACCGGCGGCGCCTCGTCGGCCCGCGCTGGCTCGAGGGCGGATCGGGCCACGACCGCCGGGACGGAGGGCGTGACGGGCGCCAGAGGGGGCGTGACGGGCGCCGGAGGGGGCACGGCCGAGGCCGGCGGGTCGCCGGCCACATCGCCGGGAGAACCCGCCTCGAGTCCGACGCCCGGGGGCGGCTCGGGCGGCACGTTCGGCTCGGGCTCCAGGTTTGGCTCGGGCTCCAGGTTTGGCTCGGGCTCCAGGTTTGGCTCACGCAGGACGCGCGGCTCGGGCTGGTCGGCCGCGACGGCATCGGCCCTCGAGGGCGCGCTCGGGGCATCGTCCACGAACAGCGACTCGAGGAAGGGGCCGGCGGTGAGGGGGGCGTCGGGCGGCGCCGCGAACAGCGGGGTCCGCGGCCCCGGCGCCGGGTCGGCGGTCTCGGGGGTGACCGTGGGCAGGTCGGCCTCGAGCGCCGGGGACCCGCCCGGTTCGGGCGGCCAGGTGGAGGCCCTACCCGCCGCGGCCGCGGCGGGCGGTGCCGCCGGCTCGTCCCGGGTCGCCAGCGGCGCCTCGGCCGCCGAGCGATCGGCGGCCTTCGTCTCTCGCGCCCCGGCTTTGGCATCGGCCCTCGCCTGGGCCTTCGCCTGCTTCTCGTCGGCTCTCGCCTGCGCCGCCGCCTGACGGGCGTGGTGCGCATCGAGCGTGGCCTGGCGCTTGGCGCTCACGTCGGCGGCCTTCGCCTCGGATCTCGCCGCCCGCTGTGCGTCCTTGCGCTCCTTGCGGCTCGGCGCCGCCGAGCCGGCCGCGGCGGGCTCGGGGTCCGGCGCCAGCTTGGCCGCACGCCTCTCGGCCTTCTCGACCTCCTTGGCTGTCTTGCGCTCGGCGGCCTGCACCGCCTTGTCCGTGCGACGCGCCCGCCGCCGCTCCTTGCGCGACAGGCCGGCACGGCGATCGGTTTCGCCATCAGCGTCGCCGTCGCTCCCGCGGTTGCGCCACAGCTGGATCCCGCTCACCAGCGCCACGCCGAACAGGAACACGGCGATGGCCACCAGCCCGACCATCACGGGATCGAGGTCGCGGCCGTCCACGCCCGACGCCACCTGGTCACCTCCTGCGGCGCCCTCCGAGCCACCGTCACCGACGGTCGTCGCCGTCGAGGCCGGGACCACGAACTCGTCGGGAGCGACGGCCACGGCGGCGCCGGTCGTCAGGTCGTCGACCACGGTGGCGTCACCGGTGGTCACGTCGATGCGCTGGATGCCGTCGGCGGTGGCCGCCACGAGCTCGTAGTCCTGTCCCGGGCCGGGCTCCACGGGATCGAGCGAGAGGCCCGCGGGGGCGTCGACCTCGGCGGCGACCCGCCGCCGGCCGTCGGCGTCCAACGCGACGATCTCGTCCGCGGCCCGATCGGAGACGTAGAGGGTGCCGTCTCCGTCTGCGGCGAGGCCGGCAGGGCGCTCGAGGCCGCGCAGAAGGGTGGCGACCCGCTCGCCGTCGCGGCGGAGGTCGGCGACCCGGCCGCTGAACCACTCGGAGACGACGACGTGGTTGGGCGATCGGGGCTCGCGGAGGGCCAGGACCGCCGACGGGCCGTCGAGACCTGCGGCCAGACCGATGACCTGGCCGCTGCTGATGTCGACCTGGTTGAGGGTGCCCTCGCTGAAGGACGTGACGTACAGGCGTCCGCCGCCGGCGACGGCGAGACCCTCCGGCGATTCGAGGCCGGTGGCCACCTCGACCCGCTCGTCGCCGAATCGGCCGCCGGTCCCGACGATGGCGCCGGCATCGCTGTCGGCCACGAGGACCGCTCCGTCGGAGAGGACGATCACCCCGCGGGCCGCGCCGAGGTCGCCCAGCACCACGGTGCTCTCGCCGTCGTCACCGAGGGCGCGGACCTCGCCGGCCTCCTGATCGGTGACGAGGACCTGACCGGGCTCGATGTCGGCGCGGGGGGCCGCGGCGGCGAGCGACCACGACCCCGCAGCGGCGAGGAGCCCGACGGCCACGCTGAGCAGCCCCAGGGCCACCGAACGCGTCGAGGAACGGGCCCGCATGCCCTGCAGGCTACTCGACGCCGTTTTCGCGGCTGTGACCCCTGTCCTCGCCGGCATACCTGTCACACCCCCTGGGTTTACTTGGAACATGAAACGCCAACTGGTTCTCCTCGAGGACGACTCGACGGTCTGGCGCCTCGACGAGCACACCCGCGAGGTGGGCCGCGTCGGGATCGCCCAGGCCCGTGAGGCTCTCCGTCGGGCGGAGCACGCCCGTCGTGAGGCTTCGGCCCCCGCCGAGCGCACCGCCGCCTGATCCCACTCACCGCCTTCGTGGGCCCGTGGCTCGCCGCGGGCACACGGACCTAAGCTCGCCCCATGACCGGTGCCCCCAACGAAGTCGTGATCGTCGAAGCCGTCCGCTCGCCCATCGGGCGCCGCGGCGGAGGCCTCTCCACCATGCACTCGGCCGACCTGCTCGCGGCCGTGCAGCGCGAGCTGATCGACCGCTCCGGCATCGATCCGTCCGAGGTCGGCCAGGTGATCGGCGGGTGCGTCAGCCAGGTGGGCCAGCAGGCCTTCAACGTGGCCCGCACCGCGTGGCTCACCGCCGGGTTGCCCGTCTCGGTGGCCGCCACCACGGTCGACAGCCAGTGCGGCTCGTCGCAGCAGGCCACCAACCTGGCCACCAGCCTGGTCGGCTCGGGTGTCGTCGACGTGGCCGTCGCCTGCGGCGTCGAGGTGATGAGCCGGGTCCCCATGGGCTCGAGCATGGGCTCGGGCGTGGGCAAGGCCATCCCCAAGTCGTACTTCCCGCAGTACGAGTTCACCACCCAGTTCGAGGCCGCCGAGCGCATCGCCGACAAGTGGGGCATCACCCGCGAGGAGACCGACGGACTCGGCGTCTCGTCACAGGCGCGTGCGGCCGCGGCCTGGGCCGAGGACCGCTACGGCACCCAGATCGTGCCCATCGACGCTCCCGACCTCGGCGAGGACGGCAAGCCCACCGGTACCACCCACCGCGTCGAGCGCGACGAGGGCCTCCGCGAGACCACCATGGAGAGCCTCGCCAACCTCAAGCCGGTGGCCCGCGAGGACGGCGTGCACACCGCCGGAAGCGCCTCACAGATCTCCGACGGCGCCGGCGCCGTCCTGATCATGACCCGGGCGAAGGCCGAGGCCCTCGGCCTCACGCCGCGGGCCCGGGTGGTCGACACCTGCCTGGTGGGCACCGATCCGGTCCTCATGCTCACCGGCCCCATCGACGCCACCCACCACCTCCTCGAGCGCAACGGCATGACCATCGGCGACATCGACCTCACCGAGATCAACGAGGCCTTCGCCTCGGTGGTGCTGGCGTGGGAACGTGAGCTCCAGCCCGACGACGCCACCGTCAACCCCAACGGCGGCGCCATCGCCCTGGGCCACCCTCTCGGCGCCAGCGGGGCCATCCTCGTCACCAAGGCGCTCCACGAGCTCGAGCGCACCGACAAGAGCACCGCGCTGGTCACCATGTGCTGCGGCGGCGGGCTCGGCACCGGCACCATCCTCGAGCGCATCTGAGCGTCGGGCCGCCGCCCACCCGGCAGCCGCCCCCTCGTAACCCGGAGGTCACCGGTCGTCCATACTGGCGGTCGTGCGCCAGCGCGTCCCCGGCCTCCTCCTCCTCACGACCTACGAGCGCGCCTGGCTGCCCAAGGACGTGGTGGCCGGCCTCATCCTCACCGCCTTGCTCGTCCCTCAGGGGATGGCCTACGCGGAGCTGGCGGGGCTCCCTGCCATCACCGGCCTCTACACCACGATCCTGTGCCTGCTCGGCTACGCCGCGTTCGGCCCTTCGCGCATCCTGGTGCTCGGGCCCGACTCGTCGCTCGGCCCCATGATCGCGGCGACCATCCTGCCCCTGGTGGGCGCGGACGGTGACCCGGCCAAGGCCATCGCGCTGGCCTCGATGCTGGCCCTGCTGGTGGGCGCCTTCGCCATCATCCTGGGCCTGGCCAAGCTCGGCTTCATCGCCGACCTGCTCTCGAAGCCCACCCAGATCGGGTACATGAACGGCCTGGCCCTGACCATCCTGGTCGGCCAGCTCCCCAAGCTCTTCGGCTTCAGCGTGGACAGCGACGACTTCATCGGCGACGTCACCGGCTTCGTGCAGGGAGTGGCCGACGGGGAGACCGTGACGGCGGCGCTGGCCATCGGCCTGTTCTCGCTGGCCCTGATCTTCGTGTGCACCAGGTTCCTCCCCAAGGTGCCCGGGGTGCTCGTCGCCGTGGTGGCGGCGATCGTGGTCGCCACGGTCTTCGACGCCGCCGCACGCGACGTGTCGCTGGTCGGCGTGCTGCCCGAGGGGTTCCCGCCGCTCACGTGGCCGGGCGTCGCGCTCTCGGACATGACCCTGCTCGTGGCCGGCGCCCTCGGCATCACCCTCGTGTCGCTCACCGACACCATCTCGACCGCATCCGCCTTCGCCGCCCGCAGCGGCGACACCATCGACGCCAACCAGGAGATGGTGGGCATCGGCGCCGCCAACGTCGCCGCGGGCCTCTTCCAGGGCTTCCCGGTCAGCACGAGCGGGTCGCGCACCGCGGTGGCCGAGCAGACCGGCTCGAAGAGCCAGGTGACCGGCCTCGTGGGCGCCGGCGCCATCACCTTGCTGTTGGTGTTCGCTCCGGGCCTGCTGAAGAACCTCCCCAACCCGACCCTCGCCGCCGTGGTGATCGCTGCCTCGCTGTCGTTGGCCGACATCCCCGCCACCAGGCGCCTGTACCAGCAGCGCCACACCGAGTTCTACCTGTCCATGGCCGCCTTCCTCGGCGTCGCCTTCTTCGGCGTGCTCCCCGGCATCGGCATCGCCGTCATCCTGTCCATCCTCAACGTCTTCCGGCGGGCCTGGTGGCCCGACGACACCGAGCTCGGCCGCATCGACGGCCTCCACGGCTACTACGACAAGCGCTCGCACCCCGACGCGACCACGCCCGACGGCGTCGTGGTCTACCGGTTCGGCGGGCCCCTCTTCTTCGCCAACGCCCGCACCTTCCGTGACCAGGTGCTGAAGCTGGCGCAGGCCGAGCCCGCACCGAAGTGGATCGTCATCGCCGCCGAGCCCATCTCCGACGTCGACACCACCGCCGCCGACATGCTCGAGGACCTCGACGTGGCCCTCAACGAACGGGGAATCTCCCTCGCCTTCGCCGAGATGTCGGAGGTCGTGCAGGAGAAGATCCACCGCTACGAGCTCACCCGCACCATCGACCCCGAGCACTTCTACCCCACCCTCAACGCCGCCCTCCGCGGCTTCGCCGCGGCCATGAACGAGCCCCAGGTGGCCCCGCCCGTCGACGACGCCGACGAGGCCGCCGCCCACCACCGCCGGCCCCGCACCGACGGGGCCACCGGCGGCGCCGGGTCCGATTGACCGCGGCCCCGACGGGAACGCGACCGAGATCGCCAGAATCGGGTGTGGCGGACGGCTGCGCTGAGCAGCCCCACTCCGCCTCAGCGCCGGGGCGCGCCCTCGGCCCGCAGGTCGACCACCACGTCGCGGTGGACACCGGGCGCTTCGCTCCACGCCGCCCGAGCCAGCGCCCAACCGACGCGGATCATCGTGGCCACCACGATCACCCCGGTCACATCACCCCACGTGTCCATGTCGTCACCCCCAGGAGTCCCTATCGGCCCTACCCAAGGCGACCTTCAGCGATGCGCCACGCGGCGGGCCGCAGCCGGCAGGCGCGCCGCGTCAGTCGGCCCGGTGCTCCGATCGCACCGTCACGTCCTGGCGGAAGCGCTCCTCGGACCCGTCACGCGCCTCGACCTCGAAGTCGGCCGACGCCGTCGCCGTCCCGGTGTTCGTGCCGGGTTGGATGTGGGAGAACGAGCCCCGGATGGTGACGGTGCCGCCGACCGAGTACTCGGCGATGGACACCGCCCCGGCAGGCACCCCGGGCATCTCGACCGAGCCGGGGCGGTCGGTGGTCTGCTCGATCGTGCCCTCGAGCACGTAGTCGTCCTCCCCCAGCTCGACGAGCTCGTAGGTGGTCCGCTGGCCCAGGTCGAGCCCGTTCATCTCGAGGGGGGTCTCGACCACCCAGGTGGCCCCGACACCGACGGCCTCGTCGGGGAAGAGCGCGCTCGCGTTGCGGAGGCTCTCGACCATCTGCACGAACATCGGCCGGATCTCGTCGGGCAGACCGACAGGTGCTGTCATCTTCAGATCGACGACCCGACCTCGGCTGTCCATCCGGCCGTTCATCTGCGCGCCGACGAACCCCTCCGCGACCTCATCGAGGTCGTCGATCGCCGCCGGAGGCAGGCCCTCGGCACGGACGACCTCGTACGTGTCGAACGTCGACGTGTACTCGACCTGGTCACCGAGGACCCGACCGACGACGAAGGTCTGCTCGGCCCGGACGACCGTCCTGGTCTCGAACCGGTGGAGGCCCTCGGTCACCGTCTGGCGCGTCGTCTGCTCGAGCACGACGGACTGGACGTCGCCGATGGCCGGGTGCAACCGCAGCTCGCGCGTATCGCCGATCACCCGACGGGTGACCACCACCTCGGGCGGCGGCTCGACCGGGATCTCGATCTCCTCCGCGGCGACCGTCGTGCTCGTCGCTTCGGAGGCCGCTCCCTCGTCGACCACCACGCCCGACCCGCACGCCGCCACGGCCGACCCGACTGCCGCCACCAGCCCGAGTGCCCGCACCCACCCCCGCCTGTCGGTCACGATCGCCGCCATCGGCGCAACCTACGCCAGCAGTCGGTAGACGCGTCTGTACACCGACGAGCGCCGTGCTGTCAGAGGTCGACGGCAGACTGATGTGACGTCGCCAGGCGCGCGGTGGGCGGCACCGCCTCCAACGTCTCACTCTTCGGAGGTCGCCATGTCCCGCCTGCTCGCCCTGTTCGCCTTCGCCCTGCTGTTCGCCGCCACCGCGGCCTGCACACCGACCCGAGCCGCACCGACGAGCGGCACCGCCACGGTCGCCGCCGTCAGCGACGGCGACACCATCGACGTGGACTTCGGCGGCGACGTCGAGGCCGTCCGCCTGCTCGGCATCGACACGTCGAACCCGGCCAAACTACACCCATCAGATCTCGATCGACCATAGGGAGCCTCCACGCGCACTGGGGAACCCTCATCGCAGTGGCGGTCGCCATCGCGACACTCGTTGCGGCCTGCGGGTCCGCCAATGAACCGCGGGTGGCCACCGCGACGATCTCAGCCCGCCAGTCGCCTGCTCTCGCATGGACCGGCGATCGGCTGTTCGTCTACGGCGGATCGCCCTATCCCACCGCACCCATCGACGAGACGCACCTGCCCGGCGAACGCACCGATGCTGCCGTGTGGGATCCGACCACCCGTCGGTTCCTCCCTGCCGCCGACCCCCCGTTCGACCTCCCGCTCAACAGCTCGTACACCTGGGCCATTGCGTCCGGGGGCCAAGTCGTGGTGGTGGGCACGTCGTGTTCGCCCGATAGTCTCCGTGACCCCGAGGACTCGTCGAACTACTGCGAGCCTGGTACCTACGCCGCGGCCACCTATGACCTCGGCTCCGACGAGTGGGACACGATCGACGTCCCGGAACAGCTGGCGAACCTCGTGAACGGGTACGCCGAGCCGGTGGGGACGACGTCGGATGGACGGGTGGTCGGTTTGCTCGGTCCGTCCGACAACAGGGAGATCTGGACGTTCGACGTGGCCACCCGCACCTGGGCACAGCTGCCGTCACCCGGGATGCGAGTGCGCACGACCTGCCTGGCGGGCGACACCGTGGTTGTCGTGGACGGCGAGCTGACGCAGGTCGACGGGCCCTCCCCACCACCGCTGGAGGAAGGCGAGGGCGACGGGTCGGCCGACGGGCCCGGTGGATTGTCCTTGCGCCTGTACGACTTGGCCGCCGACGAGGCGGCGTGGACCTCCACGCCAGCCTTCGACCCCGTCGACCACGAGGGCCGGCTGTATCCAGCGATTGCATGCGGCGACGACTTCGCGCTGGTGCACAACGGCACGGCCCAGGACGCCCACGCCCACTCGACCACCGCTGCCGGCGCCTCTGACGAGTGGATCGAGGCGCCGCCCCAACCGTTCGACGGTGCCTTCTCGCTCGACCTCGGCCGCGGCGACGAGATCGTCTTCGCGGAGTCCACCAGCGGCACGCTGCCGGAGCGAGCGGTGGTCTACGAGTACGTCACGAACCAGTGGCGTGAGATCGAGCCGATCTTCGTGCCGACGATGGCCGGCGTCCTGGCCGGCGACGCCATCACCGGATGGCCCGCTGGCGCTGATCTTCCACCCACCGCGCCCTTCTTCAGCCGGATCGCCGGCTGACAGCTCACTGTCACAACCCTCGGGCACACTGGCGGGACGCCGAAGGCCTCGTGGTGGGCGCACCACCTCCACTCCTGTGACCACTGGAGGCTCTCGTGCGCCGCATCCTCGTCGCCGCTCTGCTCTTACTCGCCGCCTGCGCGCCGTCGCGGGCGGCGCCGGTCGACGGCGCCGCCACCGTCGTCTCGGTGACCGATGGTGACACCATCGACGTCGACTTCGGCGGCGCCGTCGAGCCCGTGAGAATGCTCGGCATCGACACGCCGGAGACCCACCACCCCACCAAGCCGGTCGAGTGCTTCGGCGCGGAGGCGTCGGCCCGCACCGCCGAGCTGCTGCCCGAGGGCACCGAGGTGCACCTGGTGCGCGACGTCGAGGCCCGAGACCGCTACGGGCGACTGCTGGCCTACGTCTACCGGGCCGAGGACGACCTCTTCGTGAACCGGTCGCTGGCCGAGGACGGGTACGCCGACGTCCTCGACATCGCTCCCAACGGGGCCCATGCCGCCGAGCTGGCCCAGGCGGTCAGCACGGCCCGGGTCGAGGGTCGCGGGTTGTGGGGCGCATGCGGAGGTCCCGACGTCCCCGTTCGTTAGCGTTGGGGCCGTGACGAGCCCCGTCGACAACCCGCTCGCCGACCGCCCGCTCGTCGAACGGCTGGGGCACGGCCCCGACGACCGGCTGCTCATCGTCAACTGCGACGACCTCGGCGCCAGCCACGCGGCCAACGTCGGCGTGTACGAGGCTCTCCGCGACGGCGCCGCCACCAGTGCCTCGCTGATGGTGCCGGCGCCGTGGGCCCGCGAGGCCGCCGCCCGCTACCGGGGCGAGGACGTCGGGGTCCACCTCACCCTCAACGCCGAGTACGACGTCTACCGGTGGGGCCCCATCACCCAGGCCCCGTCCCTGCTCGACGGCGACGGTGGCTTCCCGCGCACCGTCACCGACACGTGGGACCACGCCGACCTCGACGAGGCCCGCCGCGAGTGCCGCGCCCAGGTCGAGCGGGCCATCCTGTGGGGCTTCGACGTCACCCACCTCGACTCGCACATGGGCACGCTGCAGCTGCGCCCCGAGTTCTTCGACATCTACCTCGAGCTGGCCGTGGACTTCGGCCTGCCCCTGCGCCTGTCGGGCGGATCCACCGAGCGGGCCGTGGGCTTCCCCTTCCGTCGCCTGGCCGCCGAGGAGGGCGTGGTGTTCCCCGACCACTTCGTGTACGTCCAGGGTCTCGGCAGCCGCGGCGCCATCGCCTCGGTGCTGAGCGGCCTGCGCCCCGGCGTCACCGAGGTCTACCTGCACCCCGCCGCCGACACCCCCGAACTGCGGGCCATCGCCCCCGACTGGGTCGCCCGGGTGGACGACCACGACTACCTCACCGACCGTGCCGGCCTCGCCGCCGACGTGGCCGCAGCCGGCGCCACCCTCATCGGCTTCCGCGAGCTGCGCGCCCTCCAACAAGCCGGCTGACGCCCTACGCGCTCGTCGCACCTCCTGGCTTCTGGGTACTCGTGTGTGTTCTGCAGAACACACACGAGTACCCAGAACGGGCGATCTGGGCGTCTCGACGGCTGGCGCCCTCAGGGGCGGAGGCCGGCGAAGAGGTCGGTCTCGGGGTGCTCGGCGTCGTAGGGCGGGACGTCGACCAGGGTCTTGGCGAGGATGTAGTCGTCGAACGGGTGGATCTCGCGGCTCACCTCGCGGGGCAGCCCGAACCAGAACGGCGACGCCGGGTCGACCTGGGTGGCGTGGGCCAGCAGCGCCTCGAGGCGCACGTCCTGATAGCCGTCGGTGGGCACCTGGGTGGTGATGCGGTGGTCCTGGCTGGGGCGCTCGAACCACTGCTCGGTGAAGGGCGACTCGAGACCGAGCTCGGTGAACTTGGCGTGGGTGGCCAGCATGCGGGCCCGGGACCAGACGACGTAGTACAGCTTCTGGGGCTGCCACGGTGCCCCGAGGTCGGGGTAGGCGTCGGGGTCGCCGGCCGCCTCGAAGGCGGGGACGCTGATGTCGTGTACCTGGAGGTGGTCGGGGTGCGGGTAACCCTCCTGGTCGTCGGCGTAGGTGACGATCACCTGGGGACGCTCGGCGCGGATCACCTCGACCAGCCGTCCGACGGCCTCGTCGAAGTCGGCCTTGGCGAAGCAGCGAGGATCCTCGTTCTCGGGGGTGTCGGGCATACCCGAGTCCCGGTAGCCCAACATCGCGACCCGGTCGTAGCCGATGAGCTGCGCGGCGAGCGCCAGTTCGTCGCGGCGCACCTCGTCGATGCGGGCCCGCACCTCGGGGGTGTCCATGGCCGGGTTCAAGATGTCGCCGGCCTCGCCGCCCGTGCAGCACACGAGCGTGGTGTGCACCCCCTCGGCCTTGTACTTGGCCACCGTCGAGGCGCCCTTGGACGCCTCGTCGTCGGGGTGGGCGTGAACTGTGAGGAGAGACAGGGGCGCGCTCATCGGAGGGCAAGCTACCCGCAGGTCCGGCGCGCCGAACCTTCCATCCCGTTAGATTCGGATGCGTGGAGCCCGAGTCGTGGCGGTGGATCTGGTTGGCGGCAGCGGCCGTCTTCGCGCTGGGCGAGCTGGCCGCGCCCGGCACGTTCTTCCTCCTGCCCTTCGCCATCGGCGCCGCCGTCGCCACCGTGCTGGCCTTCGCCGGTGTCCCGGTCGCCGCCGAGATCGCCGTGTTCATCATCGTCTCGCTCGTGGCGCTCGCCGGCTTCCGTGCGCTGGCGCGTCGCCTCGACCGCACCGAGCCCACGGACGGCATCGGCTCCAAGCGCCTGATCGGCCAGCCTGCGAAGGTGATCGAGGCCATCGACGGCGCCAACGACCTCGGCACCGTCCGCATCGACCGCGAGGAGTGGCGGGCCGAGAGCGGTGACGGTGCTGCCATCCCGGTGGGCACGCCCGTGAAGGTGGTCGAGATCCGGGGCACGCGCGTGGTCGTGTTCCCCGCCGAGGCCCTCCCGCCGTCCCCATCCGACTGACCCGAGGAGCACACCAATGAGCGCTGCCGCAATCGCCGTCGTCCTGGGGGTCCTGGCCGTCGGCCTGCTCATCGTGGCGGCCAGCACCATCAAGGTCGTCCGCCCCTACCAGCGGGGCATCATCGAGCAGCTCGGCAAGTACAAGCAGACGGTCGATCCCGGCCTGCACATGATCCTGCCGTTCATCCAGACCATGCGCCTCGTGGACATGCGCGAGCAGGTGGTCGACGTGCCCCCGCAAGAGGTCATCACCTCGGACAACGTGGTGGTGTCGGTGGACGCCGTCATCTACTACGAGCCGAGCGACCCGCAGCGCCTGATCTACAACGTGGCCAACTTCCTGCTCGCCATCACGAAGCTGGCCCAGACCAACCTGCGCAACCTGATCGGCGACATGGAGCTCGACGCCGCCCTCACCTCGCGCGACAGCATCAACCTGGCCCTGCGCCAGATCCTCGACGACGCCACCGACAAGTGGGGCGTGCGGGTCGCTCGGGTCGAGATCCAGCGCATCGACCCGCCACCGGACGTCATGGCGGCCATGCACGAGCAGATGAAGGCCGAGCGCACCCGCCGAGCGGTGGTCACCACCGCCGACGGCCAACGGGAGGCGGCCATTGCCCAGGCGGAGGGCCTCAAGCAGGCCCAGATCCTCGACGCCGAGGGCAACAAGCAGAAGGCCATCCTCGACGCACAGGGCCAGGCCGAGGCCACCCGCGCCGTGGCCGACGCCGAGAAGTACCGCCAGCTCACCGTGGCCGAGGGCCAGGCCGAGGCGGTGCGCAGCGTCTACGCCGCCATCCACGAGGGCAACCCCACGCCCGACCTGCTGGCCATCAAGTACCTCGAGGCGCTCCAGGGCATCGCCAACGGCCGCGCCACCAAGATCTTCCTGCCCGCCGACATGGCCGGGGTGATGGGATCGATCGGCGGCATCGCCGAGCTCTTCAACGGGAAGGAAGAGGGCGGGCCGCCTCCGGCGCCATCGGCGCCACCACCCGCTCGCTAGCAGTCCCTGAGGGCGGCCGGGACACGGAACAAAGGGGTTCCGCATGACCGAGCTCACCGCCCACCAGGCCGTCACGGCCTACTTCGACGAGGCCGCCGACCTGATCGACCTCGACGACGAGATGCGAGCGGTCCTGCGTGGCTCGTTCCGCGAGGTCGATGCCCAGGTGCCCGTCCGCCTCGAGGACGGTGGTCTCATCGTGGCCCGCGGCTATCGGGTCCAGCACAACGATGCCCGGGGGCCCTGCAAGGGCGGCATCCGGTTCCACCCGACGGTGGACCTCGACGAGATCCGTGCCCTCGCCGCGCTGATGAGCTGGAAGACGGCGCTGCTCGACGTGCCCTTCGGTGGGGCCAAGGGCGGCGTGCAGATCGACCCCCACCAACTGAACCCGCTCGAGCTCGAGCGCCTGACCCGTCGCTTCACGGGCGTCATCAGCAGCGTGCTCGGCGTCTACCGCGACATCCCCGCCCCCGACGTCAACACCAACGCCCAGGTGATGGCGTGGATGATGGACGAGTGGGGTGACCTCAACGGCTACGAGCCCGCCATCGTCACCGGCAAGCCCGTCGCCCTCGGCGGAGCCCACGGCCGCGAGGCGGCCACCGGCCGGGGCTGCGTCTACGTGCTCGAGGCCTACGCCGAGGAGCACGGCTTCACCTTGGAGGGCACCCGCGTCGCCATCCAGGGGTTCGGCAACGTCGGCTCGTGGGCGGCCCGAGAGCTGGACGAGCGCGGCGCCATCGTGGTGGCCGTCTCCGACGTCACCGGGGGCCTCCACGACTCCCAGGGCCTCGACGTCACCAAGCTCCTCGAGCTCGCCGAGCAGGGGCGTCCCATGATCGAGATCGACGGCGCCGACCACATCGACAACGAGGCCCTGCTGGCCATCGACTGCGACGTCCTCATCCCGGCCGCACTCGGGCGGGCCATCACCGCCGAGAACGCCGCTGACGTGCAGGCCCGGGTGGTCCTCGAGGCCGCCAACTACCCGGTGACCCCCGCGGCCGACAAGGTCCTCTGGTCCCGCGGCATCGACGTCATCCCCGACATCCTCGCCAACGCCGGCGGCGTGGTCGGCTCGTACTTCGAGTGGTCGATGAACATCCAGCAGTTCCGTTGGGAGGAGGACGAGTTCAACCGTCGCCTCCACCAGCGCATGCGCCGCGCCTACGAGGACACCCGCCTCATGCGCGAGGAGCAGCGCACCTCGATGCGCCACGCCGCCTACGCCATCGGCATCGACCGGGTGGCGACGGCCAGCCGGCTCCGCGGCTACATCTGACACGAACTCGGCGCGTCCGCCTACCACTGAGGTAGGCAGACGCGCCAAGTTTGGGGGGTCACTCCGCGAGGGCGAAGGACGACGGGCGGGCGGGGCGGGCGAGGTCGCGCAGCCAGCCGGCGGAGAGCGTGACGGCCGCGACGAGCAGAGGCGCGGCGAGGAGCAGCACCAGCGTGGGGACGTCTGGTCGGAACCCGAGCCCGAACGGCTCGCACCCGCCGCCGCCATAGATCGTGGTCGTGTCTTGCACCACGATGCAGGACCGATCCCCCTCCGAGGCGGCAAACACCGCCCACGCCGGCAGCAGGCCGGCGGGCAGGGCGATGAGCGATGCCGTCAGCATCAAGAGCGCGGGACGCAGGGCGCCCACCCGCCGCAGGGTCCGGGGCGACGCCCCCACCGCACGGAGGACCGCTGTCTCCTCTTCACCGTCCTTGGCGGCGAGGGCCAAGCCGATCGCGATCACGGCGGCGACGAGCAAGGCCGCGACCCCGAACACGAGGCTGCGCACCTGGGTGGGGGTGACGAAGAAGTCGTCGGTCCCGACCGCCACAGCGACATGGGGCGTCGTGGGATCGACCTGCTCGGCCCACGCAGCGTCGTCGGCAACCAGTTCGACCGCTCGTCGTTCGGCGTCGTTCAGCGTTTCGTCGTTCGCCACCACTATTCGTGCGTCCGGCGACTCGGACAAGCCGAGCGCTTCCGCCACCTCCCTGGACACCAAGAGGCTGGGAAGCGAGTAGGACGCACTCGGACTGTCGAACGATCCGCCGAGCGGGATCGTCTCCCGCGGCGGTTCCACGGTCCCGTCCTCCTCCATCGAAAGTTCGACGTCGGTCACATCGTCCGGTGCGCGCACGACCGACACCGCCTCGCCGTCAACAAGGACCGCACGCAGGTCGTCGGGCACCTCGTAGAGGTCGAGCACCTCCGGCGTGGCGATGGCCACGCCCTCCCCGGCATAGAGCGCCTCGAAGCCGCCGTTCGGCGTGTTCCGGGTGAAGCCGGTCTCGAGGTGTGTCGTCTCGCCGCCGGCCGTGGCGACCGCGAGCTCGTGCACCGTTGCGGTGGACGCCTCGGGCAGAACCGCCTGAACGAGGTCGACGGCCTCGTCTCGAGCCGGGCCGTCACGCCCGCCGACGGCGACGAGGTTTCCGGCCAGCGAAGGGAGGGTGTCGTACTCGAAGAGCTCGTCCTGGGACAGGCTGGTCAACAGGCTGGCGGTGCCCAACAACGTCGCCGCAACCACGCAGATCGCGGCGACCACCGCACTCGACCGGGTGCGCGAGCGAGCCAGGCTGCGGCCGGCCAAGCGGCTGCTGGACGATGCCGACGCGGTGAGTCGACCGACCAATGCGATGGCCCACGGCGACAGCGCCAAGACGCCGACGAAGACGGCCACCGTGCCGCCGATCGACACCAGCACCCAGACGTCACCGGACTGCGAGGTGCCGCCATTGCCCATGACGCCGAGGGCCACGAGACCGCAGCCCGCGACCATCGCCACCGACCCGAACAGGGGCAGGCGCCTCGGGACCGCGGCGAGTGGGCGACGGCCGGAAAGCGCCTGCAACACGGACATCCTCGCTGCGGAACGTGCTGGCACCCACGCCGCCACCATCGCCGCCAAGGTGCCGATGACGACGATCGGGGCGAGGTCGGCGAGACGGAACACGGGGCCACCCACCGGGCGGTTCACCACCTTCGAGAGGACCAGGTCGGGCACGAAGCGCGACCCGGCCACCACGAGCAGCACGCCGGCGATCGAGCCCAGGAGGCCGGCGAGAAATCCCTGCGCGACGAGGAACCACCGCACGGACGACGGGGCCGCGCCGGTCGACGAGAGCAGGCCGACGGTGTGCAGTTGGCGGCGAGCGCCGATCGTGAAGGCGGCGGCGATGACCGTGCCGAGCGCCATCAACGCGATCGCGCCCCCAAGGTAGGTGTAGGAGACGCCGTCGGTCTTGGTGAGCGATCCGCCCACTTCAAGCGCCTGGATGTTCCAGCCAGGTACTGACCGGTTGCAGGGGGCCGACCCGACATCATCGGGATCGGGACAGAGGGAACGATCACCAGGGAGGTCGAGGTACGTGCGGCGCACGGTTGCCGGCTCGCCCAGCGACAGCACGTAGGCGCTTCGTTGGTCGTCCAGGTAGCGACCGGAGCGACCACGCACCTCGCCGACCACTCGGAGGAGGTCACCCCGCTGCTGGGGACGGACCGTGTCGCCCACGTCGAGGTCCAGTGCGTGCGCCAGCCAATCGGTGACCACGATCTCGTCGCCGGCCTCGACGAGCCGGCCATCCAGGAGGTCGAACCGTCCGCGCATCATCGGATCGTCGAGGGGAAGATCACTCATCTGCACGTGCGAGCTGTGTTCGGGCATCCGGATCCGGTCTTCGTACCGCCGGTCCGCCACGACGCGTGTCGTTGCCGGTAGGGCTGCCGCCAAGGACGCCAGGTCGTTGTGGATCCCGTGCTCGTTGGGCCACGCGAAGGCATCGGCGCTCCCGAACTCAGCGAGACGCCGATCCGCCGCCGTCCACTCGCTGGTGCGGAAGAGGGTCACGCCGATGGTCATCCCCGCCGTCGGCACCAGCACGAGGAGCACCACGAGCAGTGTCCGCCACGGACGTCGCCGCGCCTCCCGGCGGGCGAGGCGCAGTCCCACCCGGGCCCGGGCGAGCACCGTCCTCACCGTGTGGCCGCCTCGATCTCGTCGCCGATCCCGGAGGGTCGGGTCTCCTCGGTGAGTCGCCCGTCACGCACCCGCACGATCCGGTCGGCCCAGGAGGCGAACCGGGGTTCGTGCGTCACCAAGACGAGGGCACAGTGTCGCTCCTGCACGAGGGTGGCGAGCAGCTCGATCACCGCATCGGCGGTCACTGAATCGAGCGCCCCTGTCGGCTCGTCGGCCAGGAGGAGGCGCCGGTCGCCAACGATGGCTCTGGCAATGGCCACTCGTTGCTGCTGTCCGCCGGACAGGTCGTCTGGATAGCGGTCGAGCGGACCATCCACCGCCACGCGGCCGAGAGCCTCCATCGCCTCGCGGCGGGCCCTGCGATGGCCCATGCCATCGAGCTCCAAGGGCAGGGCCACGTTCTCGACGGCGGTCAGGGTCGGGACCAGGTTCAGGCGCTGGAAGACGTAGCCCACGTCACGCCGCCGCATCGTGGCCAGCCCCGCGGCATCCAGGTCCGCCAGGTCGATGCCTTGGACCTGCACCCGACCCGCCTCGGGCCGCTCCAACCCGCCGGCCACGTGCAACAGCGTGGACTTGCCCGACCCGGAGGGTCCCATGACAGCCACGAACTCCCCCGCCTCCACCGTGAGCGACACGTCGGTGAGGGCCCGCACCTCGGTGGCACCCGACCCGAATCGCTTGACCACGTCGCTCATCGCCAGCGTCGGCGACGTGGTCGCGCCGGTCTCGTCCTCGGTCATCGGGTCCCCTCCTCAGGAGTAGCCGCCCGCAGTCGTTCCTCACACCGGTCCAGCCAACGGACGTCCGCCTCGACTCGGGACAGCCGTGCGTCCTGCGCCAGCGCCTCGGCACTGGTCGGGTCGCCGATCGCCCGTTGCCGGCGTCGTCCCATCTGCAGCACCGACAGCAAGGTGCTGCGCTGATCGTCGATGACCTGCATCGCCTCGTCGTGCCCGGAGCCGATGGCGAGCAGCACCTTCATGATCAGCTCGTCCCGTGGCGGCGTGGCGTCGGCGCTCGACGCGCTCAGCCACGCCTTCACCTCGCTGCGCCCGTCCTCGGTGATGCGGTAGGTCCGCTGCTTCGCATCGGCGGTGCCGTCCTCGGCCACCATCCCGTCCCGAACCAGTCGATCCAGCGTCGTGTACACCTGGCCGACGTTCAGTGGCCAGAGTCCCCCGGTCCGGGCCTCGAACTCGACCTTGAGCTGGTAGCCGTGGCACTCGCGCTCGTCGAGCAGCTGCAGGAGGGCGGCCCGGATCGTCATTGGTTACGGAGTATGCATACTCCGTATGTATCCGTCAACCACTGAGCCCGTGCCCGGGCGCCATGTGTCCGTCCGGTCGGGCCGGATGCGCCGGTTCAGAGAGCGACGTCAGGCTGGAGTCAGCAAGTCCGCATGGGACTCGACGCTGCCCTGCAGCACCTCGAGTTCGATGTTCCCCTCCGCATCGATGGTGACGACACGAGCGACCTTCGGGTCGGCACCTTCGTCGCCGACGACGACATGGCGGCCGACGACGATCTCCACCCCGGGCCGTGCGTCGACAGCCCGAGCCCATAGGTGGCCATCGTCGGTCATGTCCATGAAGTCGACTGCAACCTGTGGATCATCCGTCACGCTGGCCTCCTTTCAAGGACCAAGGCTACCGCTCGGGCGGACGGCCCGGGTTGGGGATGGGCTCGTCGAAGCACCTGTCGAGCCTGGCCAGGCTCAGTTCCGTCAGATCAGCCAGCACCAGGGTGAAGTGCGGTTGGTCGAAGGTCGCGAGAAGCGCGAAGCCGGCCTCCCTCACCCGACCGAAGGTCGAAAGTCGGACACGCCGGTAGCCAACGAGTCGTTCCCCTCGACACGCCTCTTGCACCGTCCGGTCGAGCACCCCTTCGACGGAGATCCCGTACACGGCATAGACCGCAAAGGTGCGTTCGGCCGCCCGCACCATGCTCTCGCTCGCCATCAGACCCGCCCGAAGCACCACTGTTGTGTCCTCCGGTGGCACATCAGGTCGCAGGGGCAGTGGCCGAGGCACGAACTGAACCTACCGACACCCTCTGACACTCGACGCGCCTCACGACCGCTGACATCGGACATGGAAGCTGCCAGACAGCCGGCCCGCTGGCGCTAGACCCGTTCGGCGGGGAGGAGCTCGCTCTCGCCGGTCTCGTCATCGTGGCGGAGCCGCCAGCCGCAGCGCTCGGCCAGGTGGGAGCGGCCCTCGTCGGGGCCGGCGGCGATGATCTGGTCGCCGGCCTGGAGGCGGACGTGACCCCGGGGGCGGTAGAGGTAGCGGTTATCCCGCCGGACGGCCAGCACGTGGTAGCCGGGCTCGATGTCGAGGCCCAGCTCGGACAGCGACGCCCCGTCGGCCATCGATCCTTCGGCCACCGGCACCTGCATCACCACCTCGTCCGAGTCGCCCAGGGCGATGTTCAAGATGGGGTGGACGTCCTCTTCCTGCTCGATGATCCACACCATCGACTGGGCCTGGTCGCCGATGTACTCGGCGGCCTGGGAGAGGTGCAGCAGGCCCCGCAGGGGCGAGGGGTCGATGTCGTCGGCGGCCGCCCGAAGCACCCAGAGCTCGAGGCGGTCCTTCATCTCGTCGAGGCGGTCCTCGAGGTGGCGCACCTCGGCGGCGAGGCCGACGTCGCGCAGCACGAGGGCCGAGTAGGCGAGGCCGACGGCCACCTCGGAGATGTTCTTCATCTCCACGAGCACGTCCACGGCCCGGTCGAGGTCGTCCACGGTGCCGTCCTCGGGCGGCGATGCCGGCTCCCACAGCGGCGCGTTGGCCAGCTCGCGCAGGCGGGTGATGCCCGCCGGCGAGCCCTCGAGGAAGAGCACGTCACCGGGTACGAGCACGTCGTCGCCGTCGACGTCGATGTTCCAGTCCCGGTCGCGGCGGATGGCCATGACCCGCATGCCGGTGGCGACGGGCAGCTCGAGGGCGGCGAGGGGCCGGTGGGCCATGTGCGAGCCGTCACGAACCATGACCCGGTGGGACACCTCCTCGGCCATCGAGAGGTCGGCCACCAGCTCTCGGGGGATGCCCAGGTTGTGGGTGACGATGCGGGCGATGTCGACGGCCCCGTTGGCGATGCCCTCGATGGCGCCGATCACCTGGAGCACCGACGACATCGACTCGGCCTCACGGGGCGCCCGCACGGCCATGATGCACACGGCGCGCATGTCGTGGATGAGGTCGCTCATCCGCTCCTCGAGCTCGGTGACCTCGTCGGCCATGTCGGGGTCGCCGAAGTACAGCGCCGCGTAGGCGAGGTCCACCATCAGCTCGGAGGTGTCCTTCGCCTCCGAGATCATGGTGCGCAGGTTGCGATGTCTGTCATCCATGGTGCTGAGCCCTTCCGAGCGTAGATGAGGTTGAACGATGCGGATTGAACGGTTTGCCCGCCATTACGTGATCCCGAGGGCGCTGATGGCGACGACGAGGGCGAAGGCGCCGACGAGGTCGACGCCGGAGGACACGATGGGGATGCCGTAGGTGTCGGGGTCGAGGCCGGTGCGCACGGCGGCGATGGCGGCGTAGTAGGCGATGGCCACCACGAGGGCCATGGCCACCGCGCCGCCGACCATCGCCGCCGCGATCATCGACACCAGGCCCGGGCTGTCCTGGCCGAGCAGGTCGCCCACCACCTCGGCGCCGACGGCGTTGAACAGGTACACCGGCACGGCGAGGGCCAGGACGAGCCCGATGTCGCGGCGGGCCTCACGTGACGGCGCCGGCGTCGGCGACACCACACCGAGGAGCAGCTTGCTCGACAGGCGCCCGGAGAGGATGCCGCCCAGTGCCCCCGCAGAGCTGAGCTGCGCCGGGACCAGGATGAGCAGGGCGGGATAGCGCGAGAAGGAGTCGAAGCTCTTCTCGAGGGCCACGCCCGCCATCGCGCTCAAGGTGCCGGCGGCCAGCAGCACAGGCACGGACTCCCGCACGATGCGGCGCAGGTCGGGCAGCTCGACCCGCCATCCGAGCACGAGGACGACGGCGGCGAGGACCACGGCGACGACCCCGAGCGTCGGCGTGACGATGGCGTACCCCAGCAGTCCCGTGGCGAGGAACAGCGCCGGCAGGGTGAGCACGTCACCGAGGGTCGAGACCAGGGGGGCGGTCACGTTGTCGAGGTCCCAGTCGTAGCGCACGGCGCCGGCGGCGAGGCCGACCGTGGCGGCCATGACGGGCACCGACGCCAGGACGCCGCCGACGACCGAGACCAGGGCGAGGTCGAGGAACGAGATGGAGTTGGCCAACCCCAGGCCCACGGCGATGACCTTCACGACCACGGCCAGCAGCAGGGAGATCCCGAGGGTGAGCACACCCGCGGCCAGCACGTTCTGGCCGAGCACCGTCTCGCGGCGCATCGAGAGGCGGAAGCCGCCGGCGTGGATGGAGGTGCTGATGCGGTTGCCGAAGGCGCCGAAGATGTTGCCCCGCAGGCCGATGGCCGCGGGCACGAGTACCAGCAGCCCGGGGAGGTCCTCGAAGGTGGTGGTGATGGCGCCGAGGAAGGCGCCGGCCACGAGGCTGGTGCTGGTGTTGAGCGCGAGCGCGACGAGGCTCTGCCGGACGTCGGCCACGTCCGGCCCGAAGAGGGCGGGGAAGCCCTTGGGGAGCCGAGCGCGGCGGGCCATCGCGGCCAGTCTGGTGCACTCCGGCCTCGGGACCTGCGACACTTGCCCGCCGATGCGTGCCCCGCTCCCCCGTCCCCGCCGTCTCGGCTGCGCCGTGGCCCTCCTCGCGTTGGCCCTCACCGTGGCTGCGTGCAGCAGCAGCGACGGCCGCCAGCTGGCCGAGCCCGATCCCGACCTCACCGCGACCACCCCGCCGACCACCGCGGCCCCCACCACGTTGGCGCCGTTCCTGTCCCTGAGCAGCCCCGTGGTCGCGGTCAACGGCTCCCTACCGGTCCGCTTCACCTGCGACGGCCAGGACGTCTCGCCGCCGCTCACCATCGCCGAGGTGCCCGCGACCGCGGAGAGCCTGGTCCTCGCCCTGACCGATCCCGACGCCGGCGACTTCGTCCACTGGGTGGTCGCCTTCATCCCCCCGACCACCACCGAGCTCGCCGCCGACTCGGTCCCCGCGGGCGCGGTGGTCTACCCCAACGACTTCGGCAACCAGGACTACGACGGCCCCTGCCCGCCGGAGGGCGAGCTCCACAACTACGTGTTCACCGTCTACGTGCTCCAGCCCAACGCGGCGGACTTCGTGGGCCCCGACGAGACCAACGGCGCCAGCCTCCTCGACACGGTGTCGCGCCTCGCCGCCACCAGCGCGGCCTTCACCGTCACCTACGAGCGCGCCGGCTGATCCAGCGAGCCGTCCCAGGCTCCGTCAGCCCGACAGGACGACGGCGAGCTGGCGGGACTGGGCCAGCAGCACACCGTCAGGGCTCCAGATCTCGCCGTCCTCTTCGAGGAACCCCTCCGCCGCGGAGCGGGTGTGGAAGCGGGTGAGGCAGAACTGGTCGGCGGCGACGGTCACACCGGGGTTGCGGAAGTGGATGGTGAGGTCGACGGTCGGCACCCCGAGGCGCCCGACCACCTTCGAGAACACCGCCGGGATCCAGGCGTCGGTGAAAGCCGCCAGGAGGTGCTCGTCGACCACCTCACCGTCCGCTTCGTCGGGTGCCAGCCGGATCCATCCGCCCGACTCGGCCTCACCCGCGCCAGAGAACGGCAGCGGGCCGATGGCGAAGCGGCTCTCGTAGCGGGCGCGCATCGGGATGGTGATGGGCGGCTCGGGGAGGATGACCACCTCGTCAGGGCCGGCGACGGCGGGCATCGGCGCGTCCGAGAACTCGGGCCCGGGACGGGCGTCGGCGAAGGCGGCGAGAGCGGTGGCCAGCAGGCGCCCGTCCTGCTCGAGGCGGGCCGACACGTTGGTGAGGGTCCGGCCCGTCCGCTCGACGGTGACGACGACCTCGGCGTCGCCCTCGTGGGGCGGCCGCAGGTAGTGCACGGTGAGTGACCGGGCGGGACGGTGGGGGTCGTCCACGGCCGTGCTCATGGCTCGGAGGACCAACGCGGCGACGTAGCCGCCGTTGGGTCCTCGCTCGATCCACCACCCCGGGTCGATGCGGGCGCCGTAGCGCCCCTCGCCCAGCGGGGTGACGGCGGTGTCGGTGGAGAATCGACGGCTCACGGACCCGACCGTAACTGCCGATGGAGAACCCATGACCTGGGTGGCGGTGGCGATGCTCGTCGTCTTCATGGCGATGGGCCTCGCCAGCATCGCGGCGTGGAAGCGCCACGGCGACCGCATGGCCGAGCTCCCGAAGGTGGCCCGCCAGGCCGGGCTCTCCTACTCCGAGGGCGACGCCTTCGGAAGCGCCCGGGTGGCCTTCGCCCTCTTCCAGCTGGGCGACGGACGCGAGGTGTCGAACACCATGTGGGGCACGGCGCCCGACGGCTCGGCCGTGCGGGCCTTCGACTTCGCCTACTACACCGAGTCGAGGCAGGACCGGCCGATGTCACTCAGCCTCATCGGCGGCGACGACGACGCGGAGATGGCCCGGCCGGTGCGCCACTACCGGTACTTCACCTGTGCCCTCGCCGAGGTGCCGGCCGTGTGGCCCAACCTCCGCATCGTCCCCCTCAAGGGCTTGACCCGACTGGTCAACGCCATCGACGGCGCCGACATCGAGTTCGAGTCCGGCGAGTTCAACCGCATGTTCCGGGTGACCTGCGAGGACGAGCGCTTCGCCCACACCTTCATCGACGCCCAGATGATCGAGCTCCTCGTGAGCACCCAGGGCGAGTTCGAGATCGAGGTGCGGGGCCGCTGGATCCTCATCGCCGGCAAGCAGCAGCCCCCGCGGGGCTTCCCCGGCATGATCAACCTGCACAACGCCCTGCGCTCGGTGATCCCGCCGCTCGTGTGGCAGACCTACCCCCAGGGCCCCCGGATCTCGCTCGACGGGGGGATGTTGTGAGCCCCGTCGTGTGGGCGGTCGCCGGCGCCGGCCTGTTGCTGGTCGTGCTGGCCCTGGCGTCCTACAACCGCTTCGTGCGCGACGCGCAGCTGATCGACAACTCGTGGTCCAACGTCGACACCGAGCTGCGCCGGCGCTACGACCTCATCCCCAACCTGGTCGAGACGGTGCAGGGCTACGCCGCCCACGAGCGGACCACGTTCGAAGCCGTCACCGAGGCCCGCACCCGGGCCATGCGCTCCGACGGCAACGCCGCCGCGCAGTCGGCCGACGAGAACGTGCTCGTGGGGGCACTGAAGAGTCTGCTGGCGGTGACCGAGGCCTATCCCGACCTCAAGGCCAGCGACCGCTTCGCGGAGCTCCAGGAGGAGCTGATCATCACCGAGAACCGCCTCCAGGCGGCCCGGCGCATCTTCAACGGCAACGTGCGCGACTACAACACCCGGGTCGAGAAGGTGCCGTCGAACCTGATCGCCAAGATCAGCGGGTTCCGCGAGCGGACCTACTTCGAGGTCGACGCCGCGGTGCGCGACGCCGGCGCCCCCCAGGTCCGCATCGGCCGCCCCACCGCCTGACCGCCGCCCTGACCCTCGCCAGGCAGACGGCCCTCAGGCAGACGTGGACGGATCGTTGGCGGCCCAGCGGAGTCGGAACGCCGCCCGCACTCTCGGCAGGCCGAGGTTGACCGAGCGGTCGGAGGACCACTTGGCGTACGGCGCCATGGTCAGCGCGGCCAGCCCGAGCAGGGCGAGGTCGTAGTTGACCCGCCAGCCCTGGAAGTCCCGCCACGCCTTCTCCCGATCGGCGCGGACGGGCACGCCGAACGACGCGAGCTCCTCGTAGACCTCGTCGAACTCCGCCCTGTCGATCGAGACGGGGTCGTCCGGGTCCGGGTCGGGGTCGAACGGGATCTGGAAGTAGTCCGCGATGCGCCGCAGCGACAGGAAGCCGGCCCGGAGGCACAGCGCGGCGTTGGGGTCAGGCGGCTGGTTGACCACCGACAGCATCAGGGCGGCGGCGTCGAGCACGCACCCCGACGCCGTCACCCACGATCGTCCTGGCAGAGGGGAGCGGAAGAACGGCAGCGACGGCTGGGAGGTGTGGCTCTCCTCGATGTCGGCGAACACGAGCTCCCACTGCACCCACACCTCGTGCAGGCTGTCGAGGCGGGCCAGGGAGTGGGCGCGCCGGATCATCACCGCGGGGTCGGGTGGCTGCCCGGCCCGGGTCTCGAGCATCACCACCGCCTGCTCGCGGCGCTGGAACGCCGAGTAGATCGACGGCAGGTAGCTGATGAGCAGGGCGATCAGCGCCAGCCCGAGGGCCGCCTCGATGAACGCCGCCACCGTGGTGGGCAGGTCGGTGGGCTTCACGAACCCGAGGGTCAGCAGTGACGAGCCGCTCTCGACGAAGGCCTGACGGAACGGCTCCACCCCGAGGCCCCAATACACGATGGTGAAGCCTGCGATGACCAGCACGACCCACGACGCGGCCAGGAGCAGCAGGCTGACGGGGGCGTACATGGCCATGGCCCGGTCGCGCGCCTCGTAGGACTTCGCCGGTCGGGCGATGCGGTTGAACACCCAGCGCACGGCGACGAACACGGCCCGGGAGAGAGCGACGACCTCTCCCCTCGGCAGGATGACGGCACGGACGGCCGACAGGACCGTCCAGACCACGAGTGCCGACCCGGCGGCGACCGCCCCGATGCGCACCACGAGCACCGGGCGAGCTTACGGGTGCGGTGCAGCCGCGAGACTGGGGCGATGTCGTGGGACGGGCTGGCGCCGCAGTTCAGCTGGCGACCGTCGCAGCAGCACCTCCTCGAGTTGGCCGGGCACGTCACCGACCGGCGCTGGCACCTGTGCGCGCCGCCCGGCGCGGGCAAGACCCTCATCGGGCTCGAGCTGGCCCGCCAGGTCGGGCGACCGACCCTGGCCCTGGCCCCCACGACCGCCATCCGGGACCAGTGGCGCGCCTCGGTGGCGAAGTTCGGCGCCGACCCTGCCACGTTCACCAGCGACGATCCGGCCACGGCGGTGCCGCTGCGCTGTGTGACCTACCAGCTGCTGGGCAACCCCGGGCAGGCCGACGACGAGCTGCGGGCCGCGGCCCGGCGGCTCTGGGTGGCCGAGGTCGCCGCCGAACTGGGTCCCGAGGCGGCCGAGGCCCGGGTGCGTGCCACCGAGGAGGGCGACGCCAAGCGCGCCGGCCGCGAGCTTGGCCGCCACGTGCGTGCCCTGCGCCGCAGCCTCGGCACGGGCGAGGACGTCGGCGTGCCCCGGGCCGAGCTGCTCGGGCCCCGCACCACCGCGCTGGTCGACCAACTCGCTGCCGGCGGGCTCGGCACCCTCGTGCTGGACGAGTGCCACCACCTCCTCGACTGGTGGGCCCTGGTGGTCAGCGTGCTCGTCGAGCGGCTGGCGGCGGCGCCCGGCGGGGTCGCCGTAATCGGGCTCACCGCCACCCTGCCCGAGCCGGCCTCGAGCCGGGAGGCGGGCAACTACGAGGGCCTCCTGGGGCCAGTCGACGCCGAGCTGCACCTGGCCGCCCTCGTGGCCGAGGGGGCGCTGGCCCCGTGGCGCGACGGCGTCCGACTGGTGCCGCCGGCACCCGACGAGGCCGCCTTCCTCGACCGCTGGCAGGCCGAGCTGACCGCCGCCCTCGACGAGGTGCTCATCGGCGAGAGCCTCATGACCTGGGCGGTGGCGCAGATCACGACCCCGACCCAGGACGACGCCCACGCCGCCGCCAACGTGGTGTCGCTGATCGAGCCGGTCCCCGGCGAGCCGTCGGCGTGGCGGGCCTTTTGGGACCGGGACCCATTGGCCGCCGCTGCGGTGGCGCACTGGTGGGCCGCCCGGGGGCTCGCCCTACCCGCCGGCTTCGAGGCGCCACCCGAGGCCGCAGGCGCGTTGACCCTGGCCGACCGGCTCGTGCTCGTCGACGCCTGGCTGCACGACCCCGAGGGCGGCGCGGGCGCCGACGACCGCAAAGCGGTCGAGTCCCTGGCTCACCGCCACGGGCTTTCCTTCACGACCACCGGCGTGCGGTGGGGACGCTCGGTCGGTGACCTCGTTTGCGCCCGGTCGTCGGCCAAGGGCGACGCCGCGGCTGAGATCCTGGCCGGCGAGGCCGCCCGGCGGGGCGGCGACCTGCGGGCGCTCGTGGTGGTCGAGCGCGACCAGGCCACCTCGCCGCCGGCCGAGGCCCGCGCGGTGCTGGGTGAGGACGCCGGCACCGCCGCGCGGGTGCTCGCCGCGCTGTGCGCCCGGCCCGAGGTCACCGACCTCGGTGTCATCGCCGTCACGGGCCGGGGTGCCTGGACGGGCGCGGCCGACGCCGACTCCGTCACCGCCGCGATCAACCTCGACCCCGAGGTGACCAGCGGCGGCCAGCGCTGGGCCCGCACCGAGGGCTGCGAGATCCGCGGCGCCGTGCGCCTCGTCGGCGAGGGCACGGGGTGGACCTCGGCCCGGTGGCTGGCCGCCGCCGAGGTCGCCCTCGACGTCGGCGCCGCGCGCGTGCTCGTAGCCACCCGCGGGCTCGTGGGCGAGGGCTGGGACCACCCCGCCCTCGACGTGCTGGTCGACCTCTCCGAGGTGGCGGCCGCCGGCGCGGTCACCCAGCTGCGGGGGCGGGCACTGCGCCTCGACCCCCGCCGCCCCGACAAGCTGACCTCGCTCTGGGACGTGGCGGTGGTGCACCCGGCGGTGACGACCGACTGGGACCGCTTCCGCCGCCGCCACGCCCGCTGGTGGGGGCCCGACGCCGCCGGCGGGGTGGTGACGGGCGCGGCCAAGGTGCACCCCCGGGCGGGCTCGCCCCTGGTGCCCTCACCCGCCGAGCTCCCGGACCTCAACGCCCAGAGCGAGGCCGCGGTCGCCGACGTGGCCGCCACCCGGGCGGCCTGGGCCACGGTCGACCCGGGCGGCATCGGCACGAGCGCGCTGGTCGTGCGGGCGCGGCGCCGGCGACGGGTGCGCACCCGGCCGGCGTCGTGGCGGGCCTGGTCGGCGACCACGACCACCGGCATCGCGGTCGGCGCCACCGGGGTGTTCGCGGCCGTGTCCGCCCCGATCTGGTGGCCGATCGCGGTGGCCGGCGCCGTCGTCGCGGTGGTCGGGGCCCGTCGTCGCCGGGCCCGGGTGGGCGACGACCTCGAGACGCTCGAGGCCCTCGCCGCCGCCGTCCTCGCCGGCCTCGTCGCCGTGGGCCGACGCGACCTGGCCCCGGGCCGGGTGGAGGTCGCCCCCGAGCCGACCGGCGGGCTGGTCGCCACGGTGGTGGGCGTCCCGGACGACGCTGCCACCGCCTGGGCCGACGCCCTGGCGGAGGCCCTCGGCCCCCTCGAGCGGCCCCGCTGGATCCTCGCCGCCGGGGACGACGCCTGGCGCGTCCCCGCCGCCGTCGGCGCCACCCGGGAGGCGGCGGAGGCCTTCCACCGGGCCTTCCGGGCCCGCGTCCCCGAGGCCCGCCTGGTCCGCGCCGGCACCCCCGAGGCGACCGCCCTCGTCCTCACCGCCGCCCGTGAGCGCCCCGACGACCTCGAGCGCACCCTCCGCTGGCGCTGAGCCGCCGGCGGCGGCCGCGCTAGCCGGCCGCCCGCCTCGCCGCCGCCTTCTCCGCCGCCGCCTTCTCCGCCGTGGCCTACTTCGCCGTGGCCTTCTTCGCCGCCGCCTTCTTCGCCGCCGCCTTCTTCGCCGGCACCTTCTTGGGCACGGCCTTCTTGGCCGTGGCCTTCTTCTTGGCCGGCGCCTTCTTGGTGGCGGCCTTCCTCGCCGCCACCCTCGCCGGGGCGTTGGTGCGGTCGGGCCAGAGGCCGAGCAGCACGTCGAGCACCTCGTCGAGGACGGCCAGCGCGCCGAGGTGGCTCTCGCCGGGGCGCTCGAAGACTTCGGCGTCGGGCATCAGCGAGGCCACGTGGTGGCCGTGGACGAGGGGGACGATGTGGTCCTCGTCGCCGTGCCAGAAGCGGATGGGCACCCGGACCTCGCGGGGCGAGAAGCCCCAGTCCCGGGTGAAGAGCACCACGTCGTAGATGACTGCGTGGAAGTGCTTGCGGGAGCCGGTGGCGATGTCTTTCAGGAACATCTCTTTCATGCCCGGCCGCTTGAAGACCTCCTGGTCGCCCGGGGGTTGAAAGTGCAGGTAAGCGCCGACGGCCTGCTCCTGGAAGGGCATCAGCAGGTTCACCGCTCCCCACAGCGTGTAGCCGAGGGGCTGGCGCAGCCACTCGAGGGGCAGACGGAAGCGGTTGGCCAGCGCCACCAGGCCTCCTTCGGCGGCGTCCTCGCCCTGCGTGGGCGCCACGCCTCCGAGCACGGCGCCGGCCACCACCCGGTCCGGGAAGGCGTGGGCGCAGGCCAGCACGTAGGGGCCACCGCCCGAGAGGCCGGCGATGGCGAAGCGGTCGACCTCGAGCTGCGCGGTGAGCTGGTCGATGTCGCCCGCCCAGTCGAGGATGCGCCCGTGCAGGTGCGGGGTCGAGTCCCCCACGCCCGGGCGCTCGACGGTGATGACCCGCACGCCGCGGGCGTCGGCGATGGCGTTGACCTCGGGCGAGATCTGGTGGCGGGCGCCGGGCGTCCCGTGGAACCAGAGGACGGCGTCGCCCCCCTCGGTGCCGTACTCGGCGTACCCGAGGCGCCTCCCGTCGGCCAGCGTGATGGTCCCGTCGCGGCGCGGAACGGGTTCCGTGCCCTTCGCCGTGGTCTCCCCCATGGGGACAGCTTTGCGCACCGCGGCAGGGGCGCGCGACCGATCGGGCTCTGCGTGCCGACGGGGCGGCGGGCGGCTCGATGTTGCCGCCCCGGCTCGCCCGGACCAGCCGCTGTCTCGATGGGTCCTCCCGTCAGTGGAAGTCGCGCGAGCGGGCCGGCGCGCCCAGGGGCAGGGCCTCGAGCTTGTCGGCGATGACGTTGACCACCCCCTCGACCTTCTCGAGCTTGCCCCGCACCAGCAGGGCGGGGGCGGTGAGGGCGGCCTGGCGGTAACGGGCCCAGCAACCCTTCGAGCAGATGACGTTGACGAGGCCGGTCTCGTCCTCCAGGTTCACGAACGTGGTGCCCGAGGCCGTGGCCGGACGCTGGCGATGGGTGACCACGCCGGCCACCAGCACCCGGTCGCCGTCGGGCACGTCGGGCAGGCCGGAGGCGGGCACCACCCCCAGGGCGTCGAGGCGGTCGCGCACGAAGCGGGTGGGGTGGCCGTCGGCCGACACCCCGGTGGCCCACAGGTCGGCCTGGGCCTCTTCCCGGGGCGAGAGCAGGGGCAGGGTGGGCGCCTCGACCCCGGTGACGATGCCGTCGAGGCGGTCGGCCCCCGTCTGCGCCACCGCCCCCGCCCCCCACAGCGCCGGCCGGCGGTCGAGGCCGAAGCACCCGAAGGCGCCGGCGGTGGCCAGGGCCTCGAGCACGTGCAGGGGGGCGCCGCTGCGCCGGGCGAGGTCCTCCATGGACGTGTAGGGCCGGCCGGCGGCGATGCGTTCGGCGAGGTCGTCGCCCAGGTGGCGCACCGACGAGAGCCCGAGGCGCACCGCCGGCCCGCCCTCACCCCACGTCGCCGGCGCCGCATCCCCCGTCATAGCTGAGGCAATAGCGCGCGCATTGCGCGCGCTATTGCCTCGAGAACGGCCGTGAGGCGGGGGCTCGAGGGTGGCGTCGGCCGCGGACGCGTTGACGTCGGGGCCGCGCACCTCGACGCCGTGACGGCGGGCGTCCTGCACCAGCGAGTGGGGCGAGTAGAAGCCCATGGGCTGGGCGTTGAGCAGGCCGGCGCAGAACGCCGCCGGGTAGTAGCGCTTGAGCCAGGCGCTGGCGTAGACGAGGTAGGCGAACGACACCGAGTGGCTCTCGGGGAAGCCGAAGTTGGCGAAGGCGGCGAGCTTGTCGTAGATCTCGTCGGCCACCTCGCCGGTGATGCCCCGCTCGGCCATGCCCTCGTAGAGGCGGGCCCGCAGGCGCTCCATGCGCTCGCGGCTGCGCTTCGAGCCCATGGCCTGGCGCAGCTCGTCGGCCTCGGCGGGGCTGAAGCCGGCCACGTCGATGGCCATCTGCATGAGCTGCTCCTGGAAGAGCGGCACGCCGAGGGTCTTGGCCAGCGAGCGCTCGAGCAGGGGGTGCAGGTAGGTGACGGGCTCCTTGCCGTTGCGCCGGCGGATGTACGGGTGCACCGACCCGCCCTGGATGGGCCCGGGGCGGATGAGGGCCACCTCGACCACGAGGTCGTAGAAGGTGCGGGGGCGCAGGCGGGGCAGGGTGGCCATCTGGGCGCGGCTCTCCACCTGGAACACGCCGATGGAGTCGGCCCGGCACAACATGTCGTAGACGGCGTCGTCCTGGGGGATCTCGGCCAGGTCGAGCTCCACGCCGTGGACCTCGGCGATGAGGTCGATGGCCAGGTGCAGGGCGGTGAGCATGCCGAGGCCGAGCAGGTCGAACTTCACCAGGCCCACGGCGGCGCAGTCGTCCTTGTCCCACTGGAGGACGCTGCGGTCGGCCATGCGCCCCCACTCGACGGGGCAGACCTCGACCACGGGCCGGTCGCAGATGACCATGCCCCCCGAGTGGATGCCCAGGTGGCGGGGGAAGTGCTCGACCTGCTGGGCGAGGTCGAGCACGGGCGCGGGGATCTCGTGGGTGCCGCCGCCGGCGACCGTGGCCGCCGCCTCGCGCACCGGCTCCCAGTGGCTGACCTGCTTGGACCAGGCATCCTGCTGGCCGCTGGCGAAGCCCAGGGCCTTGGCCATGTCCCGCACCGCCGACTTGGCCCGGTAGGTGATGACGTTGGCCACCTGGGCGGCGTTCTCGCGGCCGTAGCGCTCGTAGACGTACTGGATGGCCTCCTCCCGACGGTCGCTCTCGATATCGAGGTCGATGTCGGGCGGGCCGTCGCGCTCGGGGGACAGGAAGCGCTCGAAGAGCAGGCCGAGGCGCACGGCGTCGGCCTTGGTGATGCCGATGGCGTAGCAGACCGCGGAGTTGGCGGCCGACCCCCGGCCCTGGCAGTAGATGTCCGAGCGGCGGCAGAACTCGACGATGTCCCAGACGATGAGGAAGTAGCCGGGGAAGCCGAGGCGCTCGATCATGTCGAGCTCGTAGTCGATCTGGCGCCACGCCCGTTCGTTCAAACCCGGCTCTGTGAGGGCCCGATCCACCCTCACGGCCCCCGATCCCACCGAACTCGACGCGCCCATGGGGCGGGGGACCGACGCCGGCCGGGGGCCGTAGCGGTGGGTGGCGCCGCGCTCGGCCAGCTCGCGCAGCCACGACATCTCGGTGTGACCCTCCGGCACGGCGAAGTCGGGCAGGCGGGGGGCGACGAGGGCGAGGTCGAAGGCGCACTCGCGCCCGAGCGCCGCCGCCCGCTCGACCACCCCGGGGTAGCGGGCGAAGCGGCGGGCCTGCTCGGCCCCCGAGCGCAGGTGGGCGCCGGCGCCCGCGGGCAGCCAGCCGTCGATCTCGTCGAGCGAGCGGCGGGCCCGCACCGCGGACAGGGCGGTGGCGAGGGGCCGGCGGGCGGGGGTGGCGTAGTGCACGTTGTTGGTGGCGACCGGGTCGACGCCGGCGCTCAGGGCCAGCTGCACGAGGGCGTCGTTGCGGGCCGAGTCCAGCGGGTCGCCGTGGTCCCACAGTTCGACGGCCACGTGCTCGCGCCCGAAGGCCTCGACCAGCCGGGCCAGCTCGTGGGCGGCGGCGTGGGGCCCGTCGCGGGTGAGGGCGCCGGCCACCGCCCCCTTGCGACAGCCCGTGAGCACCAGCCAGTGATCGCCGCCGCGGCCGGCGAGGTCGTCGAGCGAGCAGCGGGGGGCGCCCTTCTCCCCCGCCATCTGGGCTCGGCTGATGGCGGCGCCGAGGCGGGCGTAGCCCTCGGGGTCGCGGGCCAGGACCAGGAGATGCCGGCCGCCGGGGTCGGCCGCCCCCAGCTCGAGGCCGGGCAGGTCGAGGGTGAGCTCGGTGCCGAACACGGTGGGCAGGCCGTGGGTGCGGGCGGCCTCGGCGAAGCGCACCACCCCGTAGAAGCCGTCGTGGTCGGTGAGGGCGAGGGCCTCGAGGCCGAGGCGCACGGCCTCCTCGGCCAGCTCCTCGGGGTGGGAGGCGCCGTCGAGGAAGCTGAAATTCGAGTGGCAGTGCAGCTCGGCGTAGGGCACCGAACCGGGCCGGCGCACCACCGCCGGCGCCGCGTAGGGCTGGCGCTTGCGCGACCACGCCGGGCTGTCGCCCCCGTCGGCCGCCGGCCAGGCACCGGGCACCCCGTCGGGCCGGCCCGTCCCCGAAAGGCGCTTCTCGAGGGTGGACCACGGCACCGGGGGGTTGTTGTACGCCATCTACTTCGCGCCTCCTCCGTCGGCGCCCCTTCGGGATCCGACGCGGGCAGGTGCAGCTGCTCCGCTCCACTGCGCATGCTGGCCTGCGCCTCCTCCGTCGGCGCCCCTTCGGGATCCGACGCAGGCACTCGCCGCTGCTCCGCTCCGCTCCGCAGCCTCTCGGTGGGTCATGGTCCCACACTATCGAACGTATGTTCGCTAGTGTCCCGGACCCGCTTGCCGGATACCACCGGCCCGGCAGTACGTTCCCTCCGTGGACGACGCCCCTGTGCCCGCCCAGCGATCGCTCGGGCCGAGGCTCGCCGTGGCCGCCATCGTGGTCGTCCTGGGCGCGCTCCACGCCGTTTGGCTGCACCGCGAGCGCCGAGGCGGTCCCCTCGACATCGACGAGGCCGCGTACCTCACCCTGGCCTTCTCGACCAGCAGCGCGAACCACCGCATCCTCACCGGACCCTTCCTGCTCTGGCGTGACTCCGGCTATCTGGCCCCGCTCGTCCCCCTCGTCACCGCCCCCTTCCAGTACCTGTTCGGACGCTCGGTCGAGGTGGGGCACCTCACCAACCTGGTCTTCTTCGCGGCCCTCGTCGTGGGCGCCTTCCTCCTCGCCCGACGGCTCCTGCCTCCGTGGTGGTCGGTCCTGGCCGCGCTCGTGGTGGCCACCCTGCCGGCGGTCACCGACTACACCCGCCACTACCACTTCGCCGTCGCCAGCGCGGCCACCTTCACCGCCGCCCTCGTCGCCCTCCTGCGCTCCGAGCGCTTCGCCCACCGCGGATGGGCGATGGGCTTCGGCGCCTGCCTGGGGCTGGTCGTGCTGTCACGCACCTTCATGCTCGCCTACGTCCCCGCGCTCCTCGCCGCGGCCGTCCTCCTGGCGTGGCAGAGCGGCCCCACCCGGCGACGCGCCGCTGGGATCAACCTGCTCCTCGCCCTCGCCATCGGTGGGGCGATCGCCGCCAGCTGGTACTTCTTCAGCGCCCGCGAGGTCCTGGACTACCTGACGGGCTACGGGTACGGCGACGAGAGCACGAGCTACGGCCCCGCCTCCGTGGACTCGCTGCGGTTCTGGTTGTCGGACCTCGTGTCCCTGGTGTCGGACGGCTTCTACGTCCCCATCGCCCTCCTGCTCGGCGTCGGCACCGTGGTCGGCCTCGTGACCCTCGTGTGCACGACCCCGGCCCGGGACCTCGCCCGACGGGTGGCCCGGTCCGATGCCCTGCCCCTCCTCGTGGCGTTCGGGACGGGCTTCGCGGCGTTGCTCAGCTCGCGCAACACCGGCACCGGCTTCGTGCTCCCCCTCCTCGCCCCCACCACCGTCCTCGCCCTCGCCGCCACCACCAAGGCCCGTCCGCGGGCGGTCGCCGGCACCTTCGCCGTGCTCGTGGCCTGTCTCTGCCTGTTCAACGTGGCCATGAAGTCCCAGGTCACCTCGGCCTTCGACCACGAGGTGGCCCTCACCGCGGCGCCGTGGGCCCGGCTGCGGGTCTCCGACGGCCGCTCCATCATCGATCGCTACATCGAGGACCACACGGACCGCACCAACGACGGGCGTGACGACGGCTGGCTCGCGGCCGGCGCCGAGCTCCATGACCTCACCGAGGCCCACCAGCCGCCCGACGATCCCGACCCGGAGGTCCTCGTCACCGTCGAGGGCCCCCTGTTCAACTCCTCGATCGTGTCGTTGGCCAGCCAGGTGTCGAGCGCTGACCTCTTCGGGGCGCGCTCGCTCGACCTCGCCGAGATCCCCGTCTTGACCGACCCCGACGCCCTCACGGCGCGTCTCCGGGAGCTCCGAGCGGCCGGGATCGACCAGGTGGTGACCGGGCCCGGGGGCCTCTCGTGGGACAACACCACCCTGCCCGAGGAGGTCACCACCCAGGCCGCTCGTGCCGCCGGCTTCCGTCCCGTGGGGCGCGTGGCGCTGCCCGACGGCCGGGAGGTCACCCTCTGGACGGCCGAGACGGGCGCTCCCTGACCGGGGAGTGCGGACGGCTCAGGGCTCGAGCAGGCGGGCCAGGTAGAGCGCCCGCACGGCCAGGGCCTGGCGCACGCCCCGAACCGCCCGCTCGAAGAACTCCTGGCGGTAGGTCGTGTCGGTCAACGCCGAGAGGGTGAACTGCAGGCCGGCGAACGCGGCCACGAAGGCGGCGACCTTCAACAAGCTGTCGGTGAGCACCGCCTCGTTGCCGAAGAGCTCGAAGCTGGCGATCACGTTCACGTCGGTCACCGTCCACTCCTCGGTGACCCGCTCGCTCATCGCGAACAGGCCGAAGGCGACGTAGGCCAGGCCCACGACCAGTGCGACCAGCACGATCTGCACGCTCTGGCTCACCACCAGCACGAGCCCGACGTTCACCCAGGCGCGGCGCCCGAGGGGTGGGGTCGTCGGAGGATCGTCGAGCCCCGTCGTGTCCAGGCCCTCGACCGGGGTGCCCTCGGCGACCTGCTGCACCGTCGGCCAGTCCGCGAAGCGGGCCACGGCGTCGAGCTCGTCGGGCACCCGCAGCAGCAGGAAGAGGGTGCCGGCGAGGAAGGGGAAGAGCACCGCGATCAAGAAGAAGGGCCCGCCGAGCCCGGAGCAGAGCTGCCAGATCTCCGCGGTCATGAACATCAGCGCCGTGAAGATCAACAGCAGGGGCAGCGAGCGGGTGACGAGGTTGGCCAGGTCGCCGAACTGCCCGAGGAGCTGGCGGATGCCCCACCGGGTCATGGGCAACAACCCGTAGCTGGTGACGATGTAGGCCACGAGCAGCACCACCAGGTTGAACGCCACGATCCCGAGGGAGTCGACCAGCCGGTCGTCGTGGAGGATGGCGGGCAGCAGCGGGGGCACGAGCAGGAACACCGCGATCTCCACCCCGCCGACCCGGTCGGGGCGCTGCAACGGTCGTCGCCCCCGCAGGCGGTTGACCAGGACCAGCGCCCCCAGGAGCACGGCGAGGCCCACGAAGAACGGAGCGACCTCGGCCCAGCCCTCGCGCTCGTCGCTGAAGGTGTTGAAGGCCTCGAGTACGAACACGAGGGTGAGGAAGGGCAGCGCCCGGGTGAGCACGTCGCCGGTGACGCTGTAGTCCTCGATGAAGTGCGGCAGCCCCTGATGGACGAACCAGCGCTCGGTGCGCCGACGTCGGGCGTCGGGCCCGTCGGTCTCCTCGCCACCCCCACCGGCCATGCGCCAGTCTCGCGCCGCCGCCGGTCGCGCGTGGGGGACGGCGTCTACGCTCTCCGCCGTGAGCGGCGGGGGGCAGCGCGTACAGGCCGACGAGCCCACCGACACGGCGCCCGCCGGCCCTCCCGTGCCCGGGTGGCAGGAGGTGGAAGCGCCGCAGGCTCCCGCGACCCCCTCGGCCTCGCCCCTCATCGGCTTGGCCGTCGGCGTCGCCGTGGTCGCCTTCCTCGTGTGGCGTGGCCACCGCACCCTCGCCGCGCTGCTGCTCGTGGTCGTCGTAGCCGTCACCGTTGCCCGGCGCCTCAGCCCCACCTTCGACCGGGGCGCGGCGCGGGTGCTCCACGCGATCAGCCACGGCGTCGGCATCGCCCTCACCTGGGTGTTCTTCGTCCCCTTCACCCTCCTCGTGGTCACCCCGGTCTGGCTCGTGCTGCGAGTGCTGCGCTGGGACCCCCTCGGCCCGTCGCCCCGCAGGCGAGGTCGCTGGGACCCTCGCACCCGCCGGCGTCGGCGGGAGTTCCCCGAACGGCTCTACGCCGACGAGCGGGAGGAAGGCCGGCGGCTGCGCACCACCGCCCACGGCGCCCTCGCCGGCGTCGCGTGCTGCGTGCTGGCCGTGGCCGCGGCGTTCGGCGCCTACGAGGTCTTCGTCACCCTGACCCGGGACTCCCCGGCCCCCGTGATCGGCGCGGATGGAGCCGACGGCGCGGACGAGGGCGCCACGGCCCTCGCCCCCACCCTGCCGGCCTGGCAGTACTTCGAGGTCGAGCCGTGGTCGGCCGAGCTGGCGCAAGGGGAGTACCAGACCGCACCCCAGTACGACGCCTCGCTCACGTGGCGCAACGCCGACGAGGTGCACTCCCGCTACCTGAACGTCGAGGAGGGCGCCCGGCGGAGCTATCGACCGACGACGCCCACCGGGCTCGATCCCGTGCAGGTGTGGTTCTTCGGCGGGTCGGCGGCCTTCGGCTACAACCAGCGGGACGATCACACCATCGCGTCCGAAGTGGTCCGCCTGGCCGAGCAGGACGGGGTCCCGGTCGAGATCACCAACTTCGGCACGGTGGCCTACACGAACTGGCAGCAGACCGTGCTGCTCGGCCAACTGCTCACCGAGCGCCCGCCGCCCGACCTGATCGTCTTCTACGACGGCATGAACGACCTGTCGCTGTACCTGGGCGCCGACGCGCCCATCCGCCCGTCGCACATGTTCGGGACGCAGATCGGGACCCTGCTGGCCGAGAACGACGCGGCCCTGAGCTTCGCGGTGGGCACGGAGGGCAACACGGTCCCGGTGGGCGACCCGGCCACCGCCGCCCGCATCTACAACCAGGGCGTCGAGCTGTCGCATCGCATCGCCTCGGCTTACGGGATCCCGATGGCGACCTACTACCAACCCAGCATCTACACGATGGCTGGCCCGGCGGACCCCCGGGTGCTCGAGGTGACCCGCATGACCCAGGACGACCTCGAGTGGGAGCGACCCCGGTGGGAGGAAGCCCGTGGGCAGCTCGACGAGCGGGTGATCGACCTCGGGAGCAGCCTCGACGGGGTCGACGGCACGCTGATGTTCGACTGGGTCCACCACAATGAGCGCGCCGCCGCGGTCATCGCCGCCGCGATGTACGAGACCCTGGGCCCTCAGCTCCGAGAGGCGCTCGACTCCCCCGGCGTCTGAGCACCGGAGACGACGACGGTCCCGGTCCGTCGACCCGATAGCGTCCCGGCGTGCTTCGCCGCATCAAGCAACGAGCCCGACGTTTCGTCCGCGCCGAGACCCGCCAGACCGTGCTCCAGGACCCGGTCATCATGGCGTCGCTGCTCAACCACCCGGCGGCCTTGGCGACGTACCTCCCGCTCGAGCCCGTCGATCACGACCTGCTGGTACCCATCGAACCCGTCGACCGATCGGTTCCCCTCCACGAGCGCATCCCGCCCGCGTCGCTGTGGTCCGTGAACGAGGACTACGAGGCGGGAGTCGAGCGCAACGTCCGCTCCATCGTCGACGCGCTGGACGAGCTGGACGTCACCCTGGCCGACCTCGGCAACGTGTTGGACTTCGGCTGTGGCACGGGCCGACTCCTCCTCGGACTGCACCAGCGGGTGCCGGGGGCGGAGCGGGAGATGTGGGGCGTCGACATCCACGCCGCCCGCATCGAATGGGCCCGCCGCAACCTGTCGCCGCCGTTGCGCTTCTCGACCTGTTCCACGTTTCCCCACCTGCCCTTCCCGGACAGCACCTTCGACCTCGTCGTCGCCGGCTCCGTGTTCACCCACATCCCCGATCTCGCCGACGGGTGGGTGCTCGAGCTGCTCCGGGTGACCGAGCCGGGTGGGTTGCTCTACCTCACGATCCAGGATCAGGCCTGGTTGCAGGCGACGCTCGAACGGCCGGGCGAGGACTGGCTGAGCGAGTTCCTCGCCTCCTCCACCGTGGACCTCGGGGGGTTGGGCACCGACTCCGCGATGATCGTCCTCGGGCGGGGGCACCCCGAGGCCATGGTGCTGCACGACCGCGAGTCGCTCATCGAGATGTGGTCCTCCTACGCCGAGGTGTGCGCCGTGGTCGAGAGGGGCTACGACACGCAGACCGCGATCGTCCTCCGCAAGCAGCCGTCCCCGAGGCCGTCGGGACCCTGGGGGCAACCCCGGGTCCTCCGGTTCGACCCCCCAGCGCCACCGCCCTCGCCGCCCGCGGCGCCAGAGCTGCTCGGACTGCCCTTGGTGCACCTCGGACCGACCGACGACGAGCGGGGCCATGCCGTGCTGGCCGGCCACGCGCCGGGAATCGAGCCCCACTGGTTCGTGGTCGATCTCGACGAGCGGATCTGCGAGGCCAGTGAGGGGGCCGCCGAGGCGGTGGGCCTCCCCGGGGCCTCCCTGCTGGGTGCATCGCCCCGCGAGACCCAGGAGCACATCGCTGGAGCGCTCGGCCCGCTCGTCGACGCCACGGTCCTCGAGGCGGACGAGGACCTCATCGTGCAGGCCCTGACCTTCGGCGAGACCCGCGTGGTCCAGGCCAACGTCGCTCGGCGCGACGACGCGGGCGCCATCCAGGCCGTTCGCGTCCTGTTCTGCATCACCTCCTCCTGAGGCATACGCCTCCGTCGCACACGCCTCCGTCGCACACGCCTCAGTCGCACACGCCTCAGTCGTAGACGGCCTCGACCCACCAGCGACCGCCTTCGAGGGTGAGCAGGTGCCCCACCCCCGCCTCGGTGAGCACCTGGAAGCGGGCTTGGCGGCGGTGGGCGTCGGGGTCCCACCAGCGCTGATCGAGGGGCCACGGCCCCGCCCACGCCGCCACCGGGGCCCACGGGCCTCCCGCCACCGACAACCGGGCCGGGGTGGCGGTGGGCAGGCCACGGCCGCTCACCCCGACCGGCGTGCCGGCGGCGTCGACCACCTCGGCGGGCACCGGCTCGGGGTGGACCACCGCCGGCGACGGGGGCGGCACCCGCCCCGGCCAGGGGGCACCCCGGAGGGCGCCGTCGCCTGGCGCCGCGGCGGCCCCACCGGCGCCGAGGCCTTCGTCGGGAGGCCGCTCCCCCTCCCCCAGGGCCTCGACCGGGACCAGCGACACCTGCTCGACGGGCAGCCGCCCGCCTCGCGGTTCGGGCAGCGCCACCGCCTCGGCCCCCAGCAGGGCCTGGACGCGGGCGAGGGCCCGCCGGGCCCGCTCGCCGGCGGCGGCCTCACCGCCCCAGAAGCCGAGCTGGCGGCCCCGGGCGGGCAACACCTCGTCGGGGACCAGGGCCAGGCGCATGATCCCCCCGGTGGGGCGCGCCGCGGCGTTGCCGTTCAACCAGCCGTCGAGCTGCCAGCGGACACGGTCGGCGATGGCGGCGGCGCTCAGCGCGCCCTCGTGGCGCCAGAGGCGCTCGAGGTGCTCCTGGTGCTCGGTCTCGACCTCGATGGCGATGCGGGTGCAGGCCAGGCCCTCGGCGGCCAGGCGGGCGTGCAGCTCGTCGGCGAGGGACTTGCCCACGAAGGCGGCGGTGTCGACGCGCTCGGCGGGCGGGTCGAGCTCGGCGTGCACGGCCAGGTCGGGCGGCGGGCGGCGGGCATCGGGCGGGCGCTCGTCGAGGCCGGCCGCCAGGCGGTGGGCGCCCTGGCCCTCGAGGCCGAAGCGGGCCACCAGGTCGGCGGCGGGCAGGGCCGCCACCGCCCCGAGGGTGCGCAGGCCGAGGCGCTCGAGCACGTCGACGAGGTCGGGCCGTTCGAGGGTGGCCACCGGCAGCGGGGCGAGGAAGGCGGCGCTCTCCCCCGGGGCCACCACGAGAGCGGGGGCCCGGTCGTGGACCCGCGGGCCGGTCCCGACGCCTCTGGCGGCGCTCTCGCCGGCATGGCGCGCCGCGAGGCGGGCGGCGAAGGGCCCGTCGGCCACGCCCACCGCCACCTCGCCCCGGCCGGCGAGGGCGTCGGCCACCACCCCCACCACCCGTTGGGCGAGCGCCTCGTCGCCCCCGAAGTAGCGCGACGGCCCCCGGGTGGCGAAGGCGCACGTGCCGGGCGTGGTCACCTCGACCCGTGGGGTGAGGGTCTCGACCGCGGCCAGCACCGGCTCGAAGCGGCGGGCCTCGGCGCCGAGGTCACGCTCGAGCACCACGAGCGAGGGGCACCGCCCCTGCGCCTCCCGTCGGCGCAGGCCCACCACCACGCCCTCGGCCCGCGCCGCGGGCGAGCAGGCCACCACCCGGTTGGCGTGGAGCACCGCGGCGGGCACGTCGAGGGCCACCCCGGCCGCCACCACCGGCCAGTCGAGGCACCACACCACCAGCGTCCGGACCGGGCCCATCAGCTTGGTCCCTCCTCCGTCGGGACGGCTTCGCCATCCGCGTCAGGCACCACCCGCTGCTCCGCTCCGCTCCGCCTCACACTGGTCCCTCCTCCGTCGGGACGGCTTCGCCATCCGCGTCAAGCGCCACCCGCTGCTCCGCTCCGCTGCGCAACGTGGGCAGGGCGGCCGGCGTCGGTGTCGGCGGCCGAGCGGGGAGGTCGACGGCGGCGGTGCGGGGGCGGGCGGCGCGGCGCCGGCCGGTGGCCTCGACCCGCACCCGGCGCGACCGCAGGCGGCCGTGGCCGTCGCCCAAGCCCTCCCAGTGGGTGCGGTCGATGCGCAGCACGACGTCGGGCCCCTCGCGCCAGCCCCCCGTCGGGCCGAGCAGCACCAGCACCGCACCCCGCTCGCGGGCCCGGGCGGTGAGGCGACGGGCGTCGGCGGGACGGGCGCGCCGCTCGGGGCGCAGCAACACCACGTCGAAGGCGTCGACCAGGGCAGCCACCACACCGGCCCAGGCCGCGGGCTCGGGTGCCGGCACCAGGGCCAGGCGCCCCAGGTTCACCCCCGCCTCGGCCGCGGCGGGCAGCCCCAGCCACGGCAGGCCCACCGCCGCCACCCAGGACCCCGATGCCGAGGGCCCGGCCACCAGGGCGAGGGCCAACGAGGTGGCCCCCGACCCCGCCGGGCCCACCACCGAGACCACCGACCCCCGTTGCAGGCCGGCCTCACCCAGCAGCGGCCCGAGGGCGTCGACGACCGGCAGGCACCGCTGGTCGGCCAGCGTGGTGGGACGCAACCCCGCCTCGAGCCCCGCCAGCGCCCGCCCGGCGACCGCGCCCCGCCACGAGGCCTCGGGACCCGGGGGCACGGAGGCGAGCCGGGGCGGGGTGGGCTCGGCGAGGGCGATCGCGCGAGTATCGAACATACGTTCGATACTCGCAAGTGGGACGGCCGAGCGCTAGGCGCCCAGGCCGATGGGGCAGCTCACGCCGGTGCCGCCGAGGCCGCAGTAGCCGTTGGGCACCTTGTGGAGGTACTGCTGGTGGTAGTCCTCGGCGTAGTAGAAGGTCGGCGCCTCGGCGATCTCCGTCGTGATCTCGCCGTAGCCGGCTGCCGCCAGGCGCTCCTGGAAGGCGGCCCGGGTGGCCTCGATGGCGGCGCGCTGGCCCTCGTCGGCCCAATAGGCGGCCGAGCGGTACTGCGTGCCGACGTCGTTGCCCTGGCGCATGCCCTGCGTCGGGTCGTGGCCCTCCCAGAACACCGCCAGCAACTGCTCGTAGGACACCTGGGCCGGGTCGAAGACCACCAGGACCGCCTCGGTGTGGCCGGTACGCCCGGAGCAGACCTCCTGGTAGGTGGGGTTGGGGGTGTAGCCGCCGGCGTAGCCCACCGCCGTGCTGTAGACGCCTGGGGTGTTCCAGAAGAGGCGCTCGGCCCCCCAGAAGCAGCCCAGGCCGAACACCGCCGTGGCCATCCCCTCGGGGAACGGTGCCTGGATGCGGTTGCCGTTCACCGCGTGCACCTCCGGCACGCCGGGCAGCGGCTCGTCGCGGCCGGGGAGGGCCCGGTCGGCCTCCACCATCGACGACTTGTGACCTCCGAAGAATGACATCGGGTGCTTCCCCCTCTGGGTTCGCTCGCTCTGGTTGCTCAACGACCGCCGGCCGCTGGGTGTTCCGTCCGGAACGGAAGGGTCAGGCCTGGGCTCGGGCCAGGAGGGCCTCGACGGGGCCGAGGTCGAACGGGTGGCCGGTCATGACGATGAGGTGGGTGGCGCCGGCGTCGAGGTAGGCCTCGGCGTCGTCGACCTCGTGGGGGTTGATGGCCACCGTGCGCTCGATGGCGGCGGGGTCCCGGTCGAGCTTGGCGCACCACTCGTCAAGCACGGCGTTCTTGGCCTTGAAGTTCTCGGGCGGGCCGAAGGTGTTCCACGCGTCGGCGTGCTCGGCCACCAGGCGCAGGGTGACCTTCTCGCCCGACCCACCGATCAGCAGGGGCAGGTCACCGGCCGGGGGCGGGGTGAGCTTGGCCAGGCGCGCCTTCAGGCGGGGCAGCGCCTCCCCCAACGCCCGCAGGCGGCCGGGGGCGGTGCCGAACTCGTAGCCGTACTCCGAGTAATCGCGCTCGAACCAGCCCGAGCCGATGCCGAGGTACAGCCGCCCCCCGCTCAACTGGTCGACGGTGCGCGCCATGTCGGCCAGCAGCTCGGGGTTGCGGTACGAGTTGCAGGTCACCAGCATCCCGAACCGGGCGTTCGTCGTGTCGACCGCCATCGCGGCGAGCAGCGACCAGCCCTCGTAGTGGACGTCGTCCTGATCGCCGTAGAGCGGAAAGAAGTGGTCCCACGTCCAGATGCTGTCGACGCCGAGGGCGTCGGCGGCCTGCCAGGCCGACCGGAGCTCGTCGATGGTGCAGTGCTGCGGGTGCAGCTGCACCCCGACCTGGAAGCGTGCGTTCGATGCCATGGCCCGACGCTACCGAGCGTCGACCGGATCCGTCCCCACCCAGGTGGGGCCGCGCTCCTACTCGGCGGCGACGGTGGGGGTGACGCCTTCTCGGTAGAAGGTGAAGAGGCCTTCGATGACCTCGCGCAGGCCCGAGGAGTCACGGCCGTCGGCGAGGTCGACAGTGATCGAGTTGCCGATCATGTGCACCGCGCTGACCGACCCCGTGGCGAAGAGGCGGCGGGCGAGTTCGTCCGGCGGACGGTCACCCGGGATCTCCTGGCCGGCCACGTAGCGCTCGTGGTCCATGCCCGTGATGCTGCGGTTGAGGTCGAAGCGCACCATGCCGTGGCGCGGCGCGGGCTTCTCGATGGCGGTGACCGGCTGTCCCATGACGCCCGGGATCGTAGTGCGCCAGGCGGCGACGGCCAGAACCGACGAGACCACCGCGAGCACGGCGTGGACGACCACGAAGCCGATGTCGTGGCCGTGCAGGGCGATGCCCACCATGCGCACCACCCACACCCCGACCGTCCAGGCGGCGAAGGCCCGGACCAGCCACGGGAACCAGTGCCCCCACGTGCGGCGCAGCAGGGTCAGCCCCACCACCACCGCCGGCACCACGAACGAGGCCACGAGGAACGTCCGCCCCACCTGCCCGGAGGTGGTGAGGGTGTCGTCGGTCCAGATGTTGCGGATGCGGTTGGCCCAGACGAACAGGGTCCAGCCGACGAACAGCCAGAGGACGAGACGGGGTCGGCGCACGGCCCCAGGCTAGGGGGCCGATCAGGCGCCTCCCGAACCGCCCCACTATCTTGACCGCACGGTCAAGTTCACCGCGGACCTCCAGGAGCACCCCATGCCCGACCTCTCCCTCGACGACTTCCGTGCCGAGGCCATCGCCTTCCTCGACGCCAACGCCGAGCCACGCGACACCGACCAGCGCTTCGTGTGGGGGGAGGGCGACGACGAGCTCGCCCTGTTCGAGGAGGTCGACCCCGAGGTCGAGCAGCGCCAGTTGGCGGAGGCCAAGGCGTGGCGGGCGAAGCGCTTCGACGCCGGCCTCGGCTACATCAGCGGTCCGGCGCAGTACGGCGGGCGTGCGCTGCCGGCCGCGTACGACCGCGCCTACGCCCAGCTCGAGGCGAAGTACGCGGTCCCCGACCAGAGCTTCTTCGGCATCGGCCTGGGCATGGTCGCGCCGACCATCCTCGCCCACGCCACCGACGTCGTGAAGGACGCCTACCTGGCCAAGATGTACCGGGGCGATCTCGTCGGAGCCCAGCTCTTCAGCGAGCCGGGCGCGGGCTCGGACCTCGCCGGGCTCCAGACCAAGGCCGTCCGCGACGGCGACGAGTGGGTCGTCACCGGCCAGAAGGTGTGGACCTCCGGCGCGCAGTACAGCGACATCGGCGAGGTGATCTGCCGCACCGACGCCGACCTGCCCAAGCACAAGGGCCTCACCGGCTTCGTGGTGGACATGCACGCCCCCGGCGTCGAGGTGGTCCCCCTGCGCCAGATGACCGGCGGGGCCAGCTTCAACGAGGTGTTCTTCAACGAGGTCCGCGTGCCCGACGACCACCGTCTCGGCGACGTGAACCAGGGGTGGACGGTCGCTCTCACCACCCTCATGAACGAGCGGGCTTCCATCGGCGCCGGCGGCGGCGGCGGCCTCGGCCTGGCCAACAGCGTCCGCCTGGCCGAGATGCTGCGCCACTTCGGCCTCGACCAGGACCCGGTCCACCGCCAGGCCCTCGCCGACCTGTACATCAAGTTCCAGGTGGCCAAGTTCACCAACCAGCGAGCGCTCGACAAGATCAAGGCCGGCCAGGCGCCCGGCCCCGAGATGTCGATCGCCAAGATGGCCCTCACCCAGAACCTCACCCAGACCGCGGACTTCGTGGCCGGCGTCCTCGGCCCCCGACTCGTCGCCGACACCGGCGAGTGGGGCACCTACGCCTGGTCGCAGTTCGTCCTGGGCACGCCCGGGATGCGCATCGCCGGCGGCACCGACGAGGTGCTGCGCAACATCGTCGGCGAGCGGGTGCTGGGCCTCCCGAAGGACGCTGGCATCGACTCGACCACGCCGTTCAAGGACCTCAAGGTCGGCACCCAGGCCGACTGACCGACCTCAGGCGGCACTCGACGAGGGCTACTCAGGCGGGGGACTAGGAGCGGACGGCGCGGACCTGGACGACGTCCTTGGTGGTCTTCACCGTCTTGGACTTCACCGTGATGGTCACCGCCCGGCTGCTGCCCCGCGCCGTGGAGGTGGTGGCCGTGACCTTCACCTTCAGGTCGACGAACCCGCTCGCGGGGACGTTCTCGATCGTGTAGCTGCCCGCGACCACCGCCGCGGTGATGTCGGTCGTGCCCCGGAAGTAGCGCACGGTGTAGCCCGCCCCCGAGCCCACGCCCTTCACCTTGAACGAGTCGATCCCCGGGCGGTCGTTGCCGACGCGGACGTAGGAGGTCACCGCCGCACCCCGCGCCACCGGCCGATTGAGGACCTGGGAGTTGCCCGTCATCGAGCTGGCGTAGACCCCGCCGAACGAGAAGGGGCCGGTGCGTGCGGTGGCGAGCTCGCCGTCGGGGCGGGGGATGCCGGCCAGGGCCGAGACGGGCGTCGAGCGCGCACCCTCACCCACCTGGTTCACCGCGGCGACCTGGTACGTGTGGATCTGGCCGTTCACCGCGGTGGAGTCGGTGAACGTCGTGGTGGTGATCAGGTTCGCGCCCGTGGTGGTCGGCGTGGTGGTGGCGATCGGGAGGAGTACGTCGTCGCGGTAGACGCGGTAGCCCAGGACGTCGCTGCCCCCGGTGTAGGTGGGCTTCACCCAGGTCAGGGTGACCTGCTGGTCCCCCGGCGCGGCCGCGAGCGAGGGCGGTGCTCCCGGCGGTTGCGGCGCGCCCGGCTCGGGCTCGAGCCAGTCGCTGTTGGCGGCGTTCCACCGGGTGGCGAGGTAGCTCCCGCTCGGAGGATTCGTGGAGAAGTAGTCGTCGTGGTTGCAGTCGAGGCGCAGCTCGTTCCCCGAGGTGCTGCACGGCCGGGGCGAGATCAGCGACGTCCCGGGGCCGTCGACGTAGCACATGATGTCGTAGTCGTCCCGACAGTGGCCGTAGATGGTGGCGTGGGGCGCCGAGGGCTGCACGGCCCCCAGGGTGTGCATGAGCTCGTGCGCCTCGACCTTGCCGGCCACCGCGTCGAACAGCGGGAACAGGCACTTGTCGTCCACCCGCGTGTAGCCGCCGAAGCGGTTGTTGAAGTTGTCGGCCGGGCTGGCCACGTCATGGACGTAGAGCGTCCCGACGCCAGAGCACGAGCCCGAGCCGATCGTGGTGGACGTGCCCGTGTCCGCCCAGATGAGGTACTTCCGGTTGGGGTTGTCGTAGCCGAGGGAGTCGAGCTTCGGGATGAGCCCGCTGCTGAAGGCGCCGATCGCGAGGTCCGTGGACGCGACGTTGACCGCGGTGATCGAGAGGTTGCACTGGGCGTCGGTCAGCCAGCGCACGTAGCGGTGCCCGCCCGTCTGCTGGGCACTGAGGTCGTACATGGCGTCGATGGACGCGGCACGGTCCTCGATCCATGGCCGGAAGGTGTTGATGCGGTTGACCGAGGCGTACACGTAGAGGAGCTGCACCCGCTCACCGCTGGTGCCGTTGCCGTAGCACTGGATGCCGGCGGATGCTTCCGGGGCACGACCACCCTCGGCCAGCAGCTGCTCCGGTGTCACGGAGGGGTCCGGGCCGTGGGTGCACATCGTGGGACCGCCCGACACCGCCGAGGGCACGGCGATGAAGCCGCCCGGACAGGAGTCGACGACCGCTTCGGCGTCGGGCGTCACCGGCTCGGAGCCGGCGGTGGTCGTCGCGGAGGCGACCAACGCGGCAGCGAGCGCGACCGTCACCAGGAGCGCCGCCCCTCGTCGCCGTCCGGCTCGTCTCACGTCGCTCTCCCGCCGCCCCTGGCGTGCAGCACCCGCCAGCACCTCGATGTACAGAACTGTACTGGACCCGTCGGCGCCGAACCCGCCCGGGTGAAGCAGGATCGGCGAGATGATGCGTTTGCACTACGTGGGAGCCGGGACCTCGGGGAAGAGGACGCCCTGGGGATCGGGTGGACGGGTGCGGGGGCAGCCGGTCCACGGGAGGTGGTCCATGAAGACCCAGCTGCGCCGGTGGATGGCCGTGGGCCCGTACCACTGGAGGGCCGCCTTGTGCCGGGGGCACGGATAGCCCTTGTTGAACTCGAAGTCGAAGCCCGGGTAGTTGGGCGCCTCGGCCCGCATGATCCGGTCGCGGGTGACCTTGGCGAGGATCGATGCCGCCGAGATCGACAGGCAGGTGGCGTCGCCTTTGACGATCCGGGTGGTGCGGCCGCCACCGATGAAGTCCCAGTTGCCGTCGATCAGCACCTGGTCGGGCTCGCCCAGCCCCAGACCCTCGATGGCTCGCCGGGCGGCCAGCTTCTGCGCCGCCGACATGCCGAGCTCGTCGCACTCCTGTTGGCTGGCGTGGCCGACGGCCCACGCCACGCACCAGTCGGCCACCCGGTCGAAGAGGGCCTCGCGCTCGGCCTCGGTGAGCATCTTCGAGTCGCGGACCTTGTACACGCGACGGTCCTGTGGCAGCACCGCGGCGCCGATGCTGAGCGGGCCCGCCCACGACCCGCGTCCCACCTCGTCGACCCCGACGACCACCTCGTGCCCCTGCTCCCAGAACGAGCGCTCGACGGCGAGCCCCGGCGACTTGGCCTTCAGGGCCTTGCGCAGGGTGGGCGCGGTCGACACGACGCCATCATGGCCCGCCGGGGAGCGGCCATGGGAACCCCGGCGCCTGCGCCCACCGGGCCTGCCACCATGGGCCCGTGGCAGACGACGGCGTCCCCCTCCCCGTGCACCGCTACCAGGCCCGCCTGCGCTGGTCGGGCTCGACCGGGGTGGGCTACGACGCCTACGACCGCACCCACACCGCCTCGGCGCCACCGGCCGACGCCAGCCTCACCCTCGCGTCGGACCCGGCCTTCCTCGGTGATCCCGCCCTCCTCAACCCCGAGCAACTCGTGGTGCTGGCCGCCTCGTCGTGCCAGCTCCTGTCCTTCCTCGCCGTGGCCGCTCGTGCCCGCATCGACGTCCGCTCCTACGAGGACGACGCGGAAGCGACCATGCCCGAGGACGACCCACCGATGCGGCTCACCGCGATCACCCTGCGGCCGAGGGTGCTCGTGGGCCCCGGGCCGACCGTCGCCAGGGTCGAGCACCTGCTCGAAGTCGCCCACCGCGAGTGCTTCATCGCCAACTCGCTGCGCAGCGAGATCTCGGTGGAGCCGACGGTGACCATCGCCGACGGTTGAGCGCCGAGCCGCAAGACTCGCACCACACAACCTTCTCGTCACCTTTACCTCCTCTTGACCATGAGGATGGTTTCGTCCGGTATCTCTTGCATCAGCTTCCCGTCAGGTCGAAAATGGCCCGAAGGGGAGCGGGCGGAAATCGACGACGTCCACACATCCGGAGACGGGATGACCCTCATCGCCAACACCGACGCAACCACCCACACCATGGCCGCCGCCCCCCTCTTCCCCGTCGGCACCAAGGTCGAGGTGCGCCGCCGCTTCGACCAGCACTGGGCCAAGGGCTTCGAGGTCGCCGACCACGGCGACGACGGCTACCGCCTGCGTCGCCTCAGCGACGGCGAGTTGCTGCCCGTGCCCTTCGACGAGGAGTCGCTGCGCAAGGAGCGCAAGAAGTCCACCTGGTGGTACTGACCCGTCCGGGGGCGGTACCGGCCGGCCGCCCCGGTGAGGTCCCGAGCAGCTAGCCGAGCCCCTCGCCCATGGCGTCGATGTAGTCGTCGACCTCGATGGCCTTGAGGGTGGTGGTCTTCAGGGTGCCCCGGGCGCCGAGCGTGGTGGCCACCCGGGCCATGGTGGCGTCGTCGGGGGCGTCGAGGATGGTGACGAAGTCGTACTGGCCGAACAGGGCGTACTGGTGCAGGACCTTCACGCCCATGGCCTCCACGTCGAGGTTGACCTCCTTGAGCCGCCGGGGGTTCTCGCGGAGCGTGGCGAAGCCGTCGGGACCGATGGTCGAGAGCATGACGAACTTGGGCATGTCCCGACGCTAACGCACGCGAGCGCGGTGATCACCGGCCGCGAGCAGCGAGGAAGGCGTCCACCCGGCGCCACGCCTCAGGCGCCCAGGCGTCGTCGTCGGCCGAGTCGGCCTCGAGCTCGGCCTCGAGGGCACGGGCCGCCTCGATGTCGTCGTCGGTGAGACCGGCGAAGCGCTCCCAGGCCGGCGGGGTGCCGAGCGGGCGGCCCACCCACAACGGCACGTAGACCGAGCGGCACGGGCGGCCGAGCAGGAACCAGCCCCGGGGGCGTTCACCGCCGAGCACCGTGATCATCGACGCGGTGGTGGCGTCAGCCGCCGGCGAGTGCATGCACACCGAGTACCCGTCGTTGCCGACGTGGCTGCGCAGGTGGGCCTTCGTGGCCGCGATGTCCCCCGGGGCGGCGGCGAGCAGCTCCTGGCTGGCCTCGAGCCTCGGGTCGACGAAGCGCTCGATGAGCCCGCCGGTGTCGGGGTGCAGGCGGGCGTAGAAGTCCGGGATGGTGAGGCGGTTGGAGATGGCCCGGGTGTCGCGCACGGTCTCGACCGCCCACTCGGTGCCCGACGTCTCGACGACGAACGCGGCGTCGGCGTCGGCCACGAGGAACGAGGACCAGTAGGCCTGGCCCCCGTTCGGGTGGCAAGGGCCGCCCTGGCCGTGACGTTCGAGAAGGGTGGTCATCACCTCGACGGCCTCCGCCGCGGTCGTGGCCCGCTCGAGGCCCAGGCGCACGAGGTCCATGCCGACGAGGGCCTCGGGCGCGCCGGCGGCGTCCAGCGTCGTCCACACGGCCTCGTTGCCGATGGCCACCCCAGCCTCGTTCACCCCGTGCTCGAAGCCCCAGAGCCACGACGGCCGCGAGCCGAGCACGCCGACGGTGGGGCGGCCGGCGCCCTCGATGCTGAGGTACGTGGTGCGGGTGGTGTCCTCCTCCCGCGACGGATGCCATTCGAGGGGCTGTGCCTCCGTGGGCGGCCGGTCCGAGTTCTTTGCGAGGACGGTGAGCCTCAGGGCGCTCGCCGGGGCCAGGGCGCAGAGCGTGTCGCACATGGCCACGACGCTAGGCGCGGGGGTCGAGCACGGCGTCCACCGACGTGGTCGCGCCCGCAGGCACCTCCACACGGGCGGCGGACGGGAACAGCGTGGTTCCGGCGTGGAACTCGAAGTCGTGCTCGCCGGTGGGGTCGATGAACGCCACCACGTACTGCCCCGCCGGAAGGGACCCCGCGGCATAGCGGCCGTCGACACCGGTGAGACCCGAGCTGACGGGGCTTCCCGTCGCCGCGTCCATCACGGCGACCCAGACACCCAGCAGCGGAGCGCCGTCGCGCCCGTCGGTGACCGTCCCCGAGATCTGCCCGCTCCGGCCTGCCGGACCCAGGGTGATGTCGAGCGAGGCGGGTGACGGCGGAAGCGTGACGACGTCGGCGGCGTCGATGTCGTCGATGCCGTGGTCGTCATACCACTCGCCGGCGTGGAGCCCGTGGCTGTCGACGAAGAGGAAGCGGAAGGAGCCCGAGGGCAGGTCCACGAAGTACCGGCCCCTGGTCGCCGCACCGACCGGCGCCGCCCGCACGAACCGGTCGTCGGCGTCGAAGACGAGGACGTAGGTGCCGAGGTCGATGGCCCCGTCGGCGTCGGACACCACACCCGTCACCCGGCGATCGAAGGGCGGAACCGGTCGAGGGGTCAGCGGCGCGTCGACCGTGACCGTCTCCCCCGGCACCGTGACGACGGGCACCGAGGGATGGGTGCCGGCGCCGATGTCGAGCCAGGGTGTGAAAGCACCGGAAGGCTCGACGACGGCGACCCGCAGCTCACCGCCCGGGAGACCCTCGACCCGATAGCTACCGTCCTCGGAGGTCCTCGTCCCCTCCACGACCTGATCGAGGGCGTCGAGCACCAGGACCACAGCGTCCTCGAGACCCGACCCGGTGTCGGCATTGGTGACCCGACCGGCGATCGACGCCGACGACCCCGCAGGAGCGAGGTCCACGTCCACCCTCGTCGAGGCATTGAGGGCAGGTGTCACGACCTGCGCCGTCGCGTAGCCGTCGAGTCCCTGGTCGTCGTGCCACTCTCCCCGGTGGCGACCGGACGGGTCGATGGTCTCGATCCGGTACGAGCCCGGAGGGACGGCCAGGGTGTAGCGACCGGTCGTGGAGGTCACGGCGCCGGCGGCGAGCCGCCCGCTCGCGCTCACCGCCATGACCCAGGCGCCGACGACGGGCACCCCGCTCCCCTCGTCGGTGACCACACCGGAGACCGTGGGCCGGGGCACCGGCGACGAGCACTCAATCCCCCCGAGTACGGGGTCGAACCGGCTGCCTGCGAAGAACACGACACGGTTGGCCGACCCGTCCATCGACGGGTGCACGGCGTCCACCTCGTCGGGAAGGCGGGTGAGGTTGGTGAACTCACCCGTCGTCGCGTGGTACCGGATGAGGTCCTCGCCCTGGACCTCGAGGCCGCCGATGTCGTCGTACGAGCTGAACACGATGATCGAGCCGTCGTGGCTCACCGCGGGCCGGCTGCGCGCATCGACGGTGATCACCGCGGTGGAGGTCACCTGGCGCGTCCGTCCCGTCGGGGCCCGGTACCGGAACACCTCGGGGTGGGCCGGGGACCCACCCGAGGCCTGGTCGTGGGCGATGTAGGCCACGGTCGAGCCGTCGCCGCTGATCACCGGGGGCGAGGTGTACGCGTACGCCGAGTGGGTCAGCTGCGTCGTCGATCCCGTCGTCCCGAACAGACGCAGGAACACCTGGGAGGTGCGCCCCGGGTTGGCCCCGACCGGGTCGTCCGAGGCCCAGAAGACGAGACGTCTGCCCTCGTCGTCGAACGTACCCAGCACCGGGTAGGCGTTGCCCGACGCGATGACCTTCGCCACGCCGGTGACGTTGTTGCGCACGACGAGGCCCTGTCGGTTCGTGTAGGCGAGCCGCCGGCTGTTGCCGCTGAGGGCGATGGGAGCGGAGTTCGAGATGCCCACCTCGGCTTCCGACGCGGTCGAGCGTCTGAGAAGGCGGACCGAGTACTCGTTCGACCACGCCGGACCGACCTGGCGGGTGTACGCGAGTCGCGAACCGTCGTGGTTCATGGCGATCGAGGCGATGGAAGACCCGGGGGTGGCCGAGGGGACCTCGTGGGTGAGCTGGGTCCTCCGGCTCGTGGCGAGATCGAGCACCCAGAGCTCGTCGCTGCCGTCGCCGTTCCCACCGTCGACGTCGGCCCGGCTGGCGTAGGCCACCCATCGACCATCCGCGCTGATCACCGGCTCGGGGTAGATCCGGGCGTCTGACGGAAGGTTGAGCACCGTGCATCCCGGCGGGGGCGAGGCAGTCGCCGTCGGCGGCGCGGCGAGTACGAGCACCGACGTCACGGCGACGGTCAACGTCGCTGCCATCGCCCCCAGTCGATGCCCCACGACGAACCCCCGATCCGGTCCCCGGCAGGGTAGTCCCGGCGGTCGTCCCCGGGCGTGGAGCCGTACCATGCCGAACGTGGATCGCCCCCCTCGCCGCGTCACCATCGTCCCCCACACCCACTGGGACCGCGAGTGGTACTCGCCCTTCCAGACCTTCCGACTGCGCCTCGTCGACCTGCTCGACGAACTGCTCCCCCGCCTGGAAGCGGACCCGTCCTACGCCCATTTCCTGCTCGACGGGCAGATGGCCGTGGTGGACGACTACCTGGCCGTACGCCCAGACCAGGAGGAGCGGCTGCGCCACCTCGCCCTCTCGGGGCGCCTCGCCATGGGCCCCTGGTACATCCTCATGGACGAGTTCCTGGTGTCGGGCGAGACCATCGTCCGCGACCTCGCCAAGGGCCTCGACCGGGCAGCCTCGTTCGGCGGCGCCATGGACGTCGGCTACCTGCCCGACATGTTCGGCCACATCGCCCAGATGCCCCAGATCCTGCGTCAGTTCGGCTTCGAGCACGCCGTGGTGTGGCGGGGCGTACCGAGCGTCATCGGCCGGGCCGCCTTCTGGTGGGAGGCGCCCGACGGCTCGACCGTGCGCGCCGAGTACCTGCCCGAGGGCTACGGGAACGGCTCGGTGCTGCCCATGGAGGGCAAGGAGCTGGTCGCCCGCATCGACGCCTTCGTCGAACGCTACGGCCCGATGCTCGCCGACGCCGAGGGTGAGCCGGACCCGATCCTCTGGATGAACGGCACCGACCACCAGGTGCCCATGCCGTGGCTCGGCTACGTCGTCGACGAGGCCAACCGGGAGCAGGGCGACTACGAGCTGCGGGTGGGCTCGCTGGCCGAGCACCTCGCCGCCGCCCCCACCGACGGCCTGCCCACCTGGCGGGGTGAGCTGCGCTCCGGCGCCCACTCGAACCTGCTCATGGGTGTGGCCTCCAACCGCACCGACGTCCGCCGGGCGGCGGCGACCGCCGAGCGGGCCCTCGAGGCGCGCTGCGAGCCGTTGTGGGCGCTCTTCCAGCCCGCCGACCGCTGGCCGGCCACCCTGCTCGACGAGGCTTGGACCCACGTCGTGCACAACGCCGCCCACGACTCGATCTGCGCGTGTTCGGTGGACGAGGTCTGCAACGCAGTGCTCCACCGCTACGCCGAAGCGGTCGACATCGCCGACGGCCTGGCCAAGCGCGCCGCCGACCGCTTCGCCATGACCCTCGCCCACGAGGGCACGGTGGTGGTGAACCCGAGCGCCCGCACCCGCGGCGGCCTCGCCGCCGTGGTCGTGCCCGGCACCGACGACGTCCCCGGCACCCAGGTGCTGCGGCGCTGGGCGGCCGACGGCCTCCTGGGGAGCTTCCCCCGCGACGAGGCCCTCCACATGGCGCCGCGGGCCGTCGACGAGCTCGGCGCCCACCAGTACTCGATCGAGGCCACCGACGAGGGCGCCCTCGTCGTGCTCACCGTCGACGACGCCATGCGCGTGCCGGCCTCGTTCCCCACGCACGACCTCGAGGCGCTGCTCGCCGACAAGGGCGACGATGCCCGCGTCGAGATCCGGGTCCGCCAGGCCGCGAAGCAGCAGCTCCTGGCCCACGTCGCCGACGTGCCCGGCTACGGCTGGCAGGCCGTGGCTCGGCCGACACCCCCGGCGCACCCCGTCTCGTGCCCCGACGCCCACACCCTGACCAACGGACTCGTCACGGTCGTGGTCGACGCCGTCGACGGCACCTTCTCGGTCGACGGCCACGCCGGCCTCGGCCGCCTCGTCGACGGCGGCGACGTCGGCGACACCTACAACTACTGCCCACCGGCCACCGACCGCGAGGTCGACACGCCCGACGCCGTCAACGTGACCGTGGTCGAAGAGGGTCCGGTGCGGGCCACCGTCGACGTCGTGCGGACCTACCGCTGGCCCGCGGCGGCGGTCGGCCTCGACGCCCGCACCGACGACGAGGTCACCACCGAGGTCACCACCCGCCTCGAGCTGCACGCCGGCGAGGCCTTCGTGCGGGCCACCACGACCTTCGACAACGCCACCCGGGACCACCGCCTCCGGGCCTGGTTCCCCTTGCCCGAACGGGCGACGTCGTCCCGGGCCGAGTGCGCCTTCGCGATGGTGGAGCGGGGCCTCGTCGCCGAGGGCGGCGACTCCGAGCGGGCCCTGCCCACCTTCCCGTCACGCCGCTTCGTGCAGGCCGGCGGTCTGACCATCGCCCACGAGGGCCTGCTCGAGTACGAGCTGGTGGACCTCGACGACGCCGGCGCGACGGCCGGCGCCGTCGCCCTGACCCTCCTGCGCTGCACCGGCATGCTCTCCCAGGGCCCCATGCCCTACCGCCCCCTCCCCGCCGGCCCCCAGACCCCCATGGAGGGCAGCCAGCAGCGCGGCCCCCAGACCATGCGCTACGCCGTCGCCATCGGCGACGTCGACGCCTACGCATTGGCCGACGACGCCTTCCTCCCCTTCCTCACCGGCCGCGCGAGAGGCGTCGGCGAGGGCCCCGACGTGGGCACCCACCTCGACGTGACCGGCGCCCCCGTGAGCAGCCTCCGCCGCCACGACGGCCGCCTGGAACTGAGGGTCTTCAACCCCGGAACCACCGAGACCGAAGTCCGAGTGACCGGCCGCAAAGGCTGGTTGATGGACCTCAAGGGCACCCCCTTGGCCCCCTTCGAGGAGACAATCGATCTCCCCGCAGGCCGCATCGCCACCCTCGCCCTCGACGAGTCCTAACCCTCCGCGATCGGCGGCACGCAGATCCCTTCCTCATCGAGGCCTGCGTACACCTCGACCTCGCCGTCGGGATAAGCCGACACGACCGCTTGCACCCTCCAGCCACCGAAGTCACGCTGCACTCGGGCCTCCTGCACGCCACCTTCGCGGTCGCGCTCTCTCACGACGGTCCATCCCACGGAGCGGAGGCTCTGCACCACGGCGTCGTAGGCCTCCTCAGGGGACCCGTCCGTCCGGTACCCCCGCGTCGTGAAGAGACCCTCCGAGTCGGAGTCCTCGGGCGGACACTCCCGATAGCTGATCTCCCGCGCGAGCTCGGCCCCGGGCGGCACGAACGAGAACCCCGGATCCGTCTCGATCTCCTGCAACCGCTCCTCGGCCAGATCATTGTCCGGATACCGATCGAAGAACGAACACCCCGCCAGCACGACCAGCAGGACGACCCCCGCAACTCGCCAAGGGCGCATCCCCCAATGCTCCCACGCCGGAACCTCCCTCATCCGGCTACTCCCCCGTCGCGCTCACCACACAGACGAGTACCCAGAACGAGCCGAGCGCGGCCCGTGACGCACCACCGACCCCATGCCCCCGCTGAGGACCGGTGGAACCGATGAGTCCACCCGGCGGAGGACCCAGCGCGCGGGAGTCGGCGACCGACAGGGAGCCCGACGGGGACGTCGGCGGAGCGACGGTTTCGCCGAGCCCCGCGCCGCAGGCGCCCCCGCGACAGCGTCAGGAGCGAGCCGACGAGCCCGGCGGGCGACCGGGAGAGCGAGAGACGACGTGAGCCGGTCAGTCCAGAGCGGCAGACGACTCGGACCCACCACCGAAGCCCCCCACCACCGACCCCCCGCCCCCCGCTGAGGACCGGTAGGCCCGATACGTCCACCCGGCGGAGGACCCAGCGCGCGGGAGTCGGCGACCGACAGGGAGCCCGACGGGGGCGTCGGCGGAGCGACGGTTTCGCCGAGCCCCGCGCCGCAGGCGCCCCCGCGACAGCGTCAGGAGCGAGCCGACGAGCCCGGCGGGCGACCGGGAAAGCAAGCGACGACGTGCGTGCGCTCAGTCCGGAAGCGCAGAGGGCTCGTCGGGGCTGGCGCCGAAGTGGTCTTCGATCCACTCTCTCCCCACTTCCCGCCGCAGGCGCGCCTTCTCGAGGAGCGAGTCGTGGTCGACGTCCTGCTCGCGGCGGAGGCGCCACAGCCGCACGCGGCCGATGTCGCGGAGGGTGTGGCTGCGCAGGGAGCGCAGGTTGAGGGTGGGATCGTCGCGGAGCACGTTGCGCATCTCCTCGGAGATGACCACCGAGCCGGGGTAGGCGATGCCGACGATGCGGTTGGCGAGGTTGACCACCGGACCGTAGATGTCGCCGTCCTGCTCGATGACCGAGCCGAGGGCGAGGCCGACCCGCACGTCGGAGAGCGCCTCGTCCTCGCGGAAGGCGTCGGCGAGATCCAGGGCGACGTGGGCGCCGCTGACGGGGTCGTCGACCGTGAAGAGCACCTCGTCGCCGATCATCTTCACGACCCGACCGCCGAGGCCGGCGACGGTGTCGGTGGCGACGGACTCGAAGCGGGCCACGAGGTGGGCGAGCTCCTGCTCGGGGACCTGCTGGCTGAGGGCGGTGTAGCCCACGAGGTCGGCGAAGCCGACGACGACGGCGCCGCCCTCGGTGTCGCGCACCCGCAGGAGCTGGCGGCGGGCCTCGTCCTGGAGGTGGCGACGCCAGACGTAGTCCATGATGCGCGGCATCACGTCGAGGATCAGCTCGGTGCGCTCGAGCAGCGGCGGGCCCACGACGATGTCGGGGTCGATCTCGCCGGCCTCGGCGAGCTCGACCAGCTCGGCCGCCTCCGCCGCCTCGGTGGTGACCCGGCTGGCCAGCGCCGCGATCTGGGCGTTGGCCACTCGAGACATGGACGAGCCGATGACGCGGGCCATCTGGAGGGCCAGGTCGGGCTCGACCACGCCCTCGGAGATGGTGTTGGCCGCGATGTGCATCATCTCGAGGTCGACCTTGGTGAAGGCCTCCTCGCCGTCGAGGGGGTCGGGGAAGCCGAGGGCCCGCCAGAAGTGGGCGACCTGGTCCTCGGGCAGGCCGACCTGGCTGGCCACGTCGGCGGCGGCGAACTGAGGACGCTCGTCGAACACGAGATGCTCGATGGCGAGCAGGGGCAGGGTGCCCTCGCGCTCGGCCTCGGCGATCTCGGCTTCGGGCACCTTCTTGGCCTCGAGCACCTCGCGGATGGTGCGCTGGCTGCCCCGCCCGAACCTCATGGGCACGTTGTACCCCACCGCATCAAGAGAACGACCCCGCCAAGTTCGGGGGTGGAGCGGGCTCGGCCAACAGCGCCTCGCCACGGGGCTCGGTGGTGGACCACGACGGGTCGAGGGCGGGGGCGCGGAGGGTCAGGCCCGCCGGCACGGCGCGGCCCTCGGGCGGCTGGAGGTCCCAGAGCAACGCCGGACGGGCCCCGTGCCAGCGCACCGCGCAGGAGAGCGATCCGAAGCGGGTGGGCGCCTCGTGCACCTCGACGGACTGGCCGAGCCAGGCCGAGGGGAAGCCGGCGAACAGGTCCAGGGATGGCCCGGTGCCGGCGCGGGACGAGTGGTCGACGAGACCCGGCCGGACGCGGGCGAGGAGCGCGGCCGCCGGGACCGCGTACCGGAGCCCGACGCCCTCGCCGGCGGGGCGCGGCCCGCCCGAGGGGGCGTCGGCGGCCGCTTCGCCATCGCCGGTGTCGGTGCCGAGGACGGGGCCGGGGGCCACCAGACGATCGAGCGGCTCGACCGGCGGGGACGCCGGGCGACGTTTCGCGGCGGCACGCTCGGACACTGCGGCGGCGTCGGGCTGGTCGGCCGCCCGCAGCAGGGCCGCGGCGGCCTCGAGGGCATCAGCGGCACCGGGCTCGTCGTCCTTCGCGGCCCGGTGGGCGGCCTTGGCCACGGGCCCGGCGACGCGCTCGCCCAGCTCGGCACCGACGTGCGTGCCGGCCAGCGCGCCGAGGGCCCGCAACACGGCCACGGTGACCTGTCGGCCGGCGGCGCCACGGCCGAAGCGGCCGTTGAGGTGCTGGCGGTCGAGCAGCTCGCCTGCGACCCCCCATGCCTCGTCGACGAACCCCTGGTGGGCGAGCGCCTCGAGCAGCGCCGCCAGCTGGTCCGAGCCCGCACGGTCGAGCGTGCCGCCCGCAGCGAGGAGCACCTCGGCGCGGGCGAGGTCGACCGCGGCGGTCAGGCGCTCGTCGGGGAGACGTAGGGCGACGCCCCGGTCGAGCTGGGCCCGCCAGCCGCGCGCCACCTGGTCGGCCTCGGGGGTTTCGCCCACGGCGTCTTCGGCCGCGCCCGCTGCGTCCGCGCCCGTTTCGTCCGCGGTCACGAGGGTGGCCCGCAGCCGTGCGGTGTGGGCCAACGGGAACAGCAGGGCGACGACCGGCGCCTCGACCGCGCCGGCGGGCTCGACGGCATCGCCGGCGAGGACCCCGGTGCGCACGGTGGCGACGTCGACCCCGCAGAACACCCGTGACGGTGGCCGGGCGAAGCGCACGGTCGCCGACCCGTCGAGCACGGCGACCGATCCGTCGACGCGGACCGCTCCGGCGTGCAACACCACGGCCAGGGCGAAGGGCAGGGTGGTCTCGTTGGCCACCTCGAGAGCGACGAGGTCGTGGGCGACTCCCGCGAGACGGGCGCCGTAGGCCCGCGCCACCGCGTCGCCGGTGGGGATGCGCATCGCGGTCTCGACCACCGGGGTGGCGTCGACGAGGCGCCGACGCACGGCCGCCTCCTCGCCGGCGAGGTGCCAGCGGTCGTCGGCGCCGGCCCACCAGTCGATCGACCAGGCGCCGTCCAGGTCGTGGACGCCACCGTGGCCGTCCACGACCGCGAGCGGTCCGCCGTTGGTGGTGCCGACGCAGGTGAGCGGCCCCGAGGGCACGCTCATCGGGGCATCGGGACGGTCACGAGCGGTGGAGCTCGTGCTTGACCTCGTGCTTGAGGAGACCCCGGTAGGCGGCCTCCGGCGAGGTGCCCTGATTGCACACGAGGTCCATCTGCTCGGCGATCGGCATGTACACGTCGTAGTCGCGTGCCAGCTCCATCACCACCTTGGTGGTCTTGACGCCCTCGGCCACCATGTGCATCTCCTCGATGATCTCGTCGAGGGAACGTCCCTTGCCGAGCTGCTCGCCGACGTGGCGGTTGCGGCTCTGCGGGCTGATGCACGTGGCCACGAGGTCGCCCATCCCCGCGAGGCCGGCGAAGGTCTCGGCCCGCCCGCCCATGGCCACCCCGAGGCGGGTGAGCTCGGCGAGTCCCCGCGTGATCACCGCTGCCCGGGTGTTGTCGCCGGTGCCGAGCCCGTCGGCCATGCCCGCGGCGAGGGCCATGACGTTCTTCAGCGCCCCGGCCAGCTCGGAGCCCACGACGTCGTCGTTGAGGTAGACCCGGAAGAGGTTGCTGGTGAAGACCCGTTGCAGCTCCTCGCCGATGCCGGGGTCGGACATGGCGATGACCGCAGCGGCGGCCGAGCCGGCGAGGATCTCCTTGGCCAGGTTGGGGCCGGTGAGCACGCCGTAGGGGTGGCCGGGCAGCACCTCGTCGATGAGCTGGGTCATGCGCAGGCGCGAGCCCTGCTCGAGGCCCTTGGACAGGCTCACCACCGGCACCCACGCCCGGAGGTGGGGCATGATCTCCTCGAGGGTGGCGCGGAACCCGTGCGAGGGAACCCCCATCACGATCACGTCCGCCGACGCGACCGCTTCGGCCAAGTCGTCGGTGGCGGTGAGGTCCGGGTGCAGGTCGTAGCCCGCGAGGTAGCGGCTGTTCTGGTGCTGCTCGTTGATCTCGGCGGCCACGGCAGGATCACGCGCCCACACGACGGTGGGCACGTTGTGCGCGGCCAGGTGGGCGACCGTGGTCCCCCACGATCCGGCGCCGATGACGGCGACGCAGATGTTCATGCGGCGATCTCCCTCTCCGGGCGGCCCCGGACGCGCCAAACCGTAGACTGCCGCGCTCATGGCCGCGGTGGTGCTGGTCCCGGTGAAGTCGTTCCACGAGGCCAAGCTGCGTCTCGCCCCGGCACTCCCCGCGCCCGACCGCGCCGCCCTGGCCCGCTCGATGGCGGCGAAGGTGCTCGCCGCCGCCGCACCGCTCGATGCCTGGGTGGTGTGCGACGACGAGGAGGTGGCCGCGTGGGCCCGCGCCGAGGGCGCCGACGTGCTGCTGTGCCCCGGCCGTGGCCTCAACGGCGCGGTGGCCGACGGGGTCGCCCACCTCGACGGCCTCGGCTTCGACCAGGTGATCGTGGCCCACGCCGACCTGCCCCTCGCCACCACCCTCGACTTCCTGGCCGACACCGCCGGCGTCACCCTCGTCCCTGACCGCCACGAGGACGGCACCAACGTGGCCTGCGTGCCCGCCGGCGCCGGTTTCGAGTGGGCCTACGGCGCCGGCTCGTTCGCCCGCCACTGTGCTGAGGCCGAGCGCCTCGGGCTGGACCTGCGCATCGTGCGCGACGTGCCTCTCGGCTGGGACGTCGACGTCCCCGCCGACCTCTCGGTGCTCTCCCCGTGACCCTCTGGGACGGCGAGGACACGGCCGCTGCAGACCCTCCGGGCAGCCGGCCGGAAGCGACGGTGAGCGCCAGCCGAGACCTGTCCACGCCGGCCCGGGCCCTCGCCATCGCCGCCCACCCCGACGACGTCGAGTTCCAGTGCGGCGCCACCCTGGCCAAGTGGGCGGCGGCGGGCTGCGTGGTCCACCACCTCATCTGCACCGACGGCTCGAAGGGCACGTGGGACGTCGACGCCGATCTGGCCGCTCTGGTGGTCACCCGCCAGGCCGAGCAGCGCGCCGCCGCGGCGGCCCTCGGCGCCACCGGCGAAGTGGTCTTCCTGGGGTGGCCCGACGGTGAGCTCGAGCCCGGTCTGCGCCAGCGCTGGGAGATCGCCTACTGGATCCGGCGCCTCCAGCCCGACGTCGTCCTCGGCCACGACCCGTGGAAGCGCTACCGGCTGCACCCCGACCACCGCGCCGCCGGACTGCTGGCGTGCGACGGCGTGGTCGCCGCCCGGGACCCGCACTTCTTCCCCGAGCAGGCCATCCCCCACCACCGGCCGACGGCGCTCTTGCTGTTCGAGGCCGACGAGCCCGACCACGCCGAGACCGTGGCGGTCGAGCACGCGGTGGCCAAGGTGAACGCCCTGCTCGCCCACGAGAGCCAGTTCGAGACCACCATGCGCATCGACCTCGACAGCGAGGCCGCCTCCGCCGAGCGGGCCGCCTTCCACGACCGCATCCAGCGCGAGCTGGCCGAAGCCGGCGCCGCCCACGGAGTCGAGCGCGCCGAGACCTTCAAGCTCATCGACGACCTCTGACCCTCCCCCTCGCCCCACGTTCCGCCGAACTCGACGCAATGCCTGTCGGATTCCGACAGCTATTGCGTCGGGTTCGAGGGAGCGAGGGCCGAGGGATCCGTGTGAGTGAGCGGCGCCTCAGGCGTCGCGGCGGGCGGCCATGCGGGCCTGGATCTCCTCGAAGTCGACCCGGATGAACAGCGCCTCGGCCTCGGCGGTGAGGAGGTCGCCTCCGCCGGCGTGGCACGTGGCCTTGGCCACGATGCGCTTCCCGTCGTCGGACTCGATCCAGGCCGCGAAGCGCAGCTCCTCCTCGACCGGGGTGATGTGGCGGTACCGCACGGTGAGGCGGCCGGTGACGCCGGGATCGCGCACGTAGCCCTGGGCGGCGCCGAGGATGTCGTCGAAGAGGCCGGCCACGAAACCTCCGTGCACGCCGTGGGGCGGGCCCTCGTAGGCCAGGTTCAAGGTGACGTGGCCCACCTTCACCCGGGAGCCGTCCGAGCGCACCTCATCGGTGAGGACCAGCGGCGGCGCCACCGGGTTCTCGGTTCCCCGGAAGGCGCCGTGGGCGAGGAAGGGGCTCACCGGGTCGTCGATGGCGGTCTGGATGCCGGTGCCGTCCATCAGCCCGTCGTACCAGCGCTCCCGGCGGGGACCGTCGAGCAGCGCCCGCAGTTCCCGGGCCAGGGCGAGGGCGTGCTCCTCCTTGCCCGCCGGCACGGTGTTGGCCGCCAGCTCCCCGATGATGCTCCGGACCTCGTCGGCGAGCTCGCGCATGGGACCCGTTCTAGCCCGTGGCGCGGAGGCGCTACGACGACGAACCGGATGCCGAAGGCGCCCCGAGGGACGAGGAGCCAGTGTGGGACCGGGGTACGTGGCGGAGCGGAGCGGAGCCGCTACGACGACGAACCGGATGCCGAAGGCGCTCCGAGGGACGAGGAGCCAGTGTGAAGGCTGACGGTCTCGGTGTCGCGGCCGGAGCGCAGGAGGGTGCCGGGGCGGGCGTCGGTGAAGGTGGCGCCGGGGCCGACGATCTCGACGCCGTTGACGAGCACGTGCTCGACGCCCTCGGGCTCGGAGTAGAGGCGGGCGGCGCCGGCCGGGAGGTCGGCGCGCATGCCGACCGGGCCGGGGGCGATGCGGTCGGGATCGAAGACCACGACGTCGGCGATCCAGCCCTCGGCGAGGCGCCCGCGCCCGGTCAGCCCGTAGAGGCGGGCGGGAACGTCGGTCAGCTTGTGCACGGCCTCCTCGAGACCCATGAGCCCCCGGTCGCGCACCGAGTCGCCGAGGAACGCCGTCGTGTAGTTGAAGGTGGCGATGAAGTCGAGGTGGGCGCCGGCGTCCGAGGCGCCGAGGATGACCCGAGGGTCGCGCCACGTCTGCGCCCGCAGCGCCCAGCTGTCCTCGTCGTCGCCGCTCTGGGGCGGGAGGATCACCGTGCGCAGCCCGTCCTCGACCACGATGTCGAGCAGCGCGTCGAAGGGCTCCTTGCCCTGTTCCTCGGCGATGTCGCCGACGAGGCGCCCCTCGTGGCGCTTGGTCTCGTCGGTGAAGGCCTCCTCGACGGTCATGCGGTGCCACTGGGCGATGCGGGCGAAGGGGCCGGCCTCGGGGCTGTTCACCCCGTCGAGCAGACGCCGGCGCACCTCCGGGTCGGCGAGGGCGGCGAGCTTCTCGTCCGCCGGGAGGGTCATCACCTTCGCCCAGCCGGGGAACGTGTCGAGCAGGAAGCCCGTGAGGAAGCACAGACGGATGCGCATGAGGTCAGGCACGGTCAGGGCCAGGACGCGGGCACCCCGCTCGGCGGCCCGGTCCGAAGCGGAGAGGCGCTGGGCGACGTCGTCGGCCGAGCGGGCGTTGGCGGCCACAAGGACGTTCCAGTTGAGGGGCCGGTCGGCGGCGAGGGACATGTCCGCCATCAGGTCCATGTGCTCGTCGGCGAACGGGCCCACCGTGGGGATGAACTCGAGCGCCGTGCCCGGGTGGTCGCGCAGCACCGAGCAGAGGCGCACGAGTTCGTCGTGGGTGGCGTGGCGGGAGGGCACCGGGTCGCCCTCGCCGTCGCTGTGGGTGGTGGCCCAGGACGACGAGAAGCCGAGCCCGCCGGCGGCGAGGCCCTCGGCCAACAGGGCCGCCATGGCGTCGACCTGCTCGTCGGTGGCCTCCTCCCCCACTGCGTCGTGGCCCATGACCGCACGACGAAGCGCCGAGTGCCCCACGAGGAAGCCCGCGTTCACCGCGAGGGTGCCGTCGAGGCGGTCGAGGTACTCGGCGGTGCTGCGCCAGTCCCACGGCACGCCCTCGGCCAGCGACTCGAGGGGCATGCCCTCCACCCGGGCCAGCATCCGCATCAGGTACTCACCGTCGGCGGGGTCGCCGCTCAACGGGGCGATGCTGAACCCGCAGTTGCCGGCCACCACGGTGGTGACGCCGTGGAGGGGCGACGGGCTGAGGGTCGGGTCCCAGAAGGCCTGGGCGTCGTAGTGCGTGTGCAGGTCGACGAACCCCGGGGCCACGACCAGCCCCTCGGCCTCGATGACCCGGGCGGCGTCCCCGGCGGCCACGGCATCGTCGAGGCCGCCCGGCTCGACGACGGCGGCGATGCGCCCGCCCTCGATGGCGACGTCGGCGGGCCGACGCTCGGCCCCCGTCCCGTCCACCAGCACGCCCCCTCGGATGACCACGTCGAACATGTCGATCCCCCTGTGTCGGTGGCGGTTCGGGGCCACGGACCCCTGCCGACGTTACCGTCGGCGGCGGTAGGGGTCTCCGTCGCACCGCGAGTCCACGCCGGCACGGCCATCGGTCGGCGCTCAGGGCGGCAACGGCCCACACCCCTCGGGCTGACCGTTACCGTTGGCGGCCATGGGGGACTCCGCCGCACCGGGCCAGGCCGCCACCACGGGTGCGCCCGACCCCGTCACGGGCCTGCTGCCCGACCCCGAGCCGGGGCCGGTCCACTACACGGTGATCTCGGTGGACGACCACCTCGTCGAGCCCGCCGACCTGTTCGACGGTCGCCTCCCGGCCCGCTTCGCCGATCGTGCGCCCCACGTCCGCGACACCTCCAAGGGGCACCAGGTCTGGGAGTTCGAGGGCAAGGTCTTCCCCCAGCTGGGCCTCAACGCCGTGGTGGGGCGGGACCGCAACGAGTCGGCCATCGAGCCCCGCCGCTTCGAGCACATGCGGCCGGGCTGCTTCCGCATCGACGACCGGGTGCGTGACCAGGACCTCGCCGGCATCTGGGCGTCGCTGAACTTCCCGTCGCAGATCACCGGCTTCTGCGGCACCGTCTACGCCAAGGCCGAGGACCCCGAGCTGGGCCTCGCCGTCACCCGAGCCTGGAACGACTGGGTCCACGACGCCTGGTGGCAGCCCCACCCCGAGCGCACCATCCCCCTCGGGATCACCTGGCTGGCCGACGCCGAGCTCGGCGCCGAGGAGGTGCGCCGCAACGCCGAGCGGGGCTTCCGGGCCGTCACCCTGCCCGAGAACCCCCACAAGCTCGACCTGCCGTCGGTCCACTCCGGCTGGTGGGACCCGATCCTCGCCGCCTGCGAGGAGACCGACACCGTCGTCTGCCTGCACGTGGGGTCGTCCGGGATGATGCCCATGCCCCTGGACGCCCCCATGATCGAGCTCGGCGCCACCCTCTTCGGCGCACTCTCCCTCGACGCCTGCGCCAACTGGCTGTGGTCGGGGGTGCCCGTGCGCTTCCCCGACCTCAAGATCGCCATGTCCGAGGGCGGCATCGGCTGGATCCCCATGCTCGTCGACCGCCTCGACTACATCGTCGGGCACTCCGGCCACGGCCGGAAGGCCTGGCGGGCGCTCGGCACCGACCTGTCCCCCAGCGACGTGCTGCGCCGCAACTTCTGGTTCTGCACCATCGACGACCCCACCTCGCTGGCCGCCGCGCAGCAGGCGGTCGGCACCGAGCGGCTCATGGTCGAGGTCGACTACCCGCACGCCGACTCGACGTGGCCCGACACGCAGTCGTTCCTGCACGATCGGCTCTCGGGCCTCCCCGACGCCGACGTGGCCGCCATCACCTACGCCAACGCCGCTTCCTTGTTCCGCTGGCCGCTGCCGCCCGACCCGCTCCCGCCACTCCCCCCGTCCCCCACCTGACCTGCCAGGAGACCCCCGTGCACCGTCCCGACCTCGACCACCTCCCGGTGCCGTCGCTCGCGTCGCTCCAGTCCTCCCTCGACGCCCTGCCCGCGCTGTCGGAGATCCAGGCCAACCTCTCGGCACTCGCCGAGCTCCAGGCCAACCTCCCGGCGCTCCCGTCCCGGTCCTCGCTGCCGGTGCTCCCGCCCGTGCCCCCCTGGGTGCCGATCACGCCGTTCCAGGCCAAGGTCACCCTCATGTCCCTTCGCTCGCTCATCGGGGTGTTGGGCTGGCTGGCGCCCAACTTCAGCGCCTGGCTCTTCGGCATCGACCCGGCCCGCAACCCGTCGGCTCCGTACCTCGGCCGTCTGTTCGCGGCCCGCGAGCTCGCGCTCGTCGCCCCGCTGCTCGTCGAGGACGTGGACGTGCAGCGCCGCTCCCTGCACGTCGGCATGGCCGTCGACACCGCCGACGCGGCCGCCTCGGTGGCCGCCGGCGTGCGGGGCACGCTGCCCAAGCGGGCCGCGGTGATGACGTTCCTCACCGCGGCCGCCGCCGTCGTTCTCGGCTGGATCGCCGCCTCGGACACCTGAGCGCGGATCCCGGGCACACGGGCGGCCTGCCCGCGGTAGGAAGGTCCCATGCTGCGCTTCGAGAACATCATCGTCGACGCCCGGGACATCCGGGCCGCCGCCGATTTCTGGCGACAGGCCGTCGGCTGGGTGGTCACCTTCGACGACGGTGAGGAGATCTGCATCAACCCGGGCGGCGGCGATCCGAACGACGCGGCGACGTGGCCGTTCCCGGACATCGCCTTCGAGCCGGTCGACGACCCCGACGCCCACCGCCAACGGGTCCACCTCGACCTGGCGAGCGCCTCGGTCGAGGAGCAACGGGCCACGGTCGAGCGACTGATCGCGCTCGGCGCCACGCCCGCCGACGTCGGCCAGCCCGCCGACGCCCCCTTCATCGTGCTGGCCGACCCGGAGGGCAACGCCTTCTGCGTGCTCGATCCCCGGGAGGAGTACACCGGCACCGGCAGCCTCGCCGCCGTCGTCGTGGCCGCCGAGGACGCCAACGCACTGCGGGACTTCTACGCGGCCGCCACCGGCTGGGACCTCGTGCGCGACGAGCCCGGCTACGTGGCGTTCCGCGACCCTCGGGGCACCGGCCCGTTCCTGGAGCTGATCACCCGAGAGGGCCTCGATCCCGCCGATGACCGCAAGAACCGCATCCACCTGGACTTCTCACCCCGGCAGGACGAGGACCAGACCGCTGCCGTGGACCGGCTCGTCGCCCTGGGCGCCCGCCGCGTCGACGTCGGCCAGGGCCCCGACGTCACGTGGGTCGTGCTCGCCGACCCCGAGGGCAACGAGGTCTGCGTGCTCTCGCCCCGTGAGTGACCCTCAGCGCTTGGCGGCGATGTCGACGGGGCGGGTGACGGCGGCGAAGAAGTCGTTGCCCTTGTCGTCCACGACGATGAAGGCGGGGAAGTCCTCGACGTCGATCTTCCAGACCGCCTCCATGCCGAGCTCGGGATACTCGAGCACCTCGACGTGGCGGATGCAGTCCTGGGCGAGGCGGGCGGCGGGGCCGCCGATCGAGCCGAGGTAGAAGCCGCCGTTGCGCTTGCAGGCGTCGGTGACCTGCTGGCTCCGGTTCCCCTTGGCCAACATCACGTGGCTACCGCCGGCGGCCTGGAACTGCTCGACGTAGGAGTCCATGCGCCCGGCGGTGGTGGGGCCGAACGAGCCAGAGGCGTAGCCGTCGGGGGTCTTGGCCGGGCCGGCGTAGTACACGCAGTGGTCCCGCAGGTACTGGGGCATCGACTCGCCGGCGGCGAGGCGCTCGGCGATCTTGGCGTGGGCGATGTCGCGGGCCACGACCATCGGGCCGGTCAGCGACAGGCGGGTCTTCACGGGGTACTTCGAGAGCTCGGCGCGGATCTCGTCCATGGGCCGGTTCAGGTCGATGGCCACCACCTCACCGCCCTCGGCGGCCTCCTGGTGGGCCAGGTCGGGCAGGAAGCGGGCCGGGTCGCGCTCGAGGTCCTCGAGGAAGATGCCGTCGGCCGTGATCTTGGCGAGGGCCTGGCGGTCGGCCGAGCACGAGACGGCGATGGCGACCGGGCACGACGCGCCGTGGCGGGGCAGGCGGATCACCCGCACGTCGTGGCAGAAGTACTTGCCCCCGAACTGGGCGCCGATGCCCGTCGTGCGGGTGAGCTCGAGGATCTCGGCCTCGAGCTGCGGGTCACGGAAGCCCCGGCCCAGCTCGTTGCCGGTGGTGGGGAGCGAGTCCAGGTAGCGGGCCGACGCGTACTTGGCGGTCTTCAGCGCGTACTCGGCCGACGTGCCGCCGATGACCACGGCGAGGTGGTAGGGCGGGCAGGCGGCGGTGCCGAGCATGCGGGTCTTCTCGTCGAGGAAGCGCATCAGGCTGGTGGGGTTGAGGACCGCCTTGGTCTCCTGGAAGAGGTAACTCTTGTTGGCCGAGCCGCCGCCCTTCGCCATGAAGAGGAACTTGTAGGCGTCGCCGTCGGTGGCGTACAGCTCGATCTGGGCGGGGAGGTTGGTCCCCGTGTTCTTCTCCTCCCAGACCGTCAGCGGAGCCATCTGGGAGTAGCGCAGGTTGGCCTCGGCGTAGGTCTGGGCGATGCCCTTGGAGAGCGCCGCTTCATCGTTGCCGGCCGTGAGCACGTTCTGACCCCGCTTGCCCATGACGATGGCCGTGCCGGTGTCCTGGCACATGGGCAGCACACCGCCGGCGGAGATGTTGGCGTTCTTCAGCAGGTCGAGAGCCACGAAGCGGTCGTTGGCCGACGCCTCGGGGTCGTCGAGGATGCCGGCGAGCTGCGCGAGGTGGCTCGAGCGCAGCAGGTGGGCGATGTCCCACATGGCCTCCTTGGCGAGGAGGGTCAGTGCCTCGGGCTCGACCTGGAGGAAGGTGCGCCCGGCGGCCTCGACGGTGGACACCCCCTCGGTGCTCACGAGGCGGTACTCGGTGTCGTCGCGGCCGAGGGGAAGGAGGTCCTGGTACTCGAATTCGCTCACGTCGCCACGCTACGGCGTCCCGCCGCTGCGACGGAATCCGGCGCCGGCGCCGCTCAGTTGGGGTCGACGCGGGTGAGGACGCTGCCGTCGTGGGGCACGGTCCAGAGCGAGCCCTCGCCCGCGGCCACCTCGCGCAGCTCGCCGCCGACGTTCACCTCGCCGACCACCTCGAGGGACTCGGGATCGATCTGGAGCAGGCCGCTGAGGCCGTCCACCCACGGGCGGCCGCCGTCGTCGATGGCCACCCCGCCAACGCGTTGGCCGATGTCGATGGTGTCGAGCACCTCGCCGCTCTCCTTGTCGATGCGCAGCACCGCTGAGGAGCCCTCGCTGGCCAGCCACACGAACTCGTCGTCCACCGCCGCCTCGGCGGGCTGTGCGCCCACGTCGAACGTGCCCACCACGGAGCGCTCGGCGACATCGATCTTGGTGAGGGTGCCGTCCTCGCGGTTGGTGACCCAGACCGCCTCGTCGCCGTCCGCCACGATGGCGACCGGGTCGGCCCCCACCGCGATCTCGGCCACGGTCTCGAGTGTGTCGGGGTCGATGGCCTCGACCGAGGCGTCGGCCCGGTCGGTCACCCACACCAGTCCACCCGCGGTCGTGACCGATTGCGGCCCGCCCTCGAAGGCGATGGTCTCGCGCACGGTGCCGTCCGCCGGATCGAGGCGCGCCACCTCCTGGGCCTCGAGCGACGCGACCCAGACCGACCCGAGCCCCACGGCCACGTCGCGGGGCCCCTCCCCCACGTCGACGGTGGCGGTGACCTTGTCGTCGCCGGCATCGACACGCGTGACCGTGGCGTCGTCGCGGTTGGCCACCCAGGCGGCACCGTCGTCGACGGCCACACCGCGCGGGGTGGCGCCCACCGGGACGGTGGCCACCACCTCGCCGCCGGTGCCACTGGGCACGTCGGCGCTCTCCGCGACGTCGTCGCCTCCGCCGCCGCCGGCATCCTCGCCCCCGTCGTCGCCACCACCGCCGCCGAGCAGCACTACGGCGCCGACGACGAGCAGAGCGACCACGACCACCGCGCCCAGGACCAAGGGCAGCTTCGAGCGGCGGGCCGGGGGATCGGCGGGTGGGACCGGCGGCGGCGCGGACTGGTCGGCCACGGATGGGGCCGGCGACGAAGCAGCCGGCGGTGTGGCAGGCGGCGGCGCGGCAGCGGGCGCAGGCGGCGCGGGTGCGGACGGTTCCGTGGCGGCCGCCGCCGGAGGTGGCGGCGGCGCGGAGGCCGGAGCAGGGGAAGCCGGTGGCGCCGGAGGGGCTCCCGCCGCCGGCTCGCCGGCGTCGGTGGCCACCTGCACGGTGGTGCCCGAGTCTTCGCCGGCGGCAGGCACATGCGGAAGGACGGCGCCCGTCACGGTCGGGCCGGATACCTCGCCGCGAGGGTCGAGGCGCATCTCGGTGACGGGCACCCCGAGGGCGCGCTGCGCCTCCTGGAGGGCGCGACCGAGCTCGGCGGGGCTCGCGGGCCGATCGGCGGGATCCTTGGCCGTTGCCGCCTCCACCACCGCCGCCACCTCGCCGGGCACGCCCAGACCTCGCAGGTCGGGCACCGGGTCGTTGACCACGCGGGTGACGGCGGCGAGCACGTTCTCGTCGGATGCCCGCAGGAACGGCGGATGGCCGGCGAGCAGGTGGAACAAGGTGGAGCCCAGCGAGTACACGTCCCCCGCCGCGCCCACCCGCTCGCCCCGGAGCGCCTCGGGGGAGGCGTGGGCGAGGGTGAACGACGCCATGCCCGCGGCGGTGGCCACCGTGTTCTCGCCGGTGGCGAGACCGAAGTCGGACAGCTTGGCCTCGCCGTAGAGCCCGATGAGCACGTTCTCCGGCTTGAGGTCGCGGTGCAACACGCCGGCGTCGTGGGCGGCCTGGAGCGCGCCCGCCACCTGGATGACCATGTTGACCGCCTCCTCCCACGGCAGCGGCCCGAGGTGCACGAGGCGGTCGGCCAGCGAGCCGCGGTCCAGGTACTCCATGGCGAGGAACGGGTCGCCTTGGCCGGTGGTCCCGAGGTCGTAGACCACGACGATGTTCGGGTGCCACGAGAGCGCGCCCATCGCCCGGCACTCCCGCTCCCAGCGCCGCGTGGCGCCCTCGTCGCCCTGGAGCTGGGAAAGCACCTTCAGGGCCACGACGCGGTCGAACTGCACATGGCGCGCCTTGTAGACGATGCCGAAACCGCCCCGGGCCACCTCGGTGATCTCGTCGTAGCCCTGCACGTCGATCGACATGGCGCGATGGTAGGTCGGACGCCGCCGCGGCTTCCGGCGGACCGGGAGCGCCCGCGCTACCGTCCCCCGCGATGGAGCGCTTCGGCATCGACATCGGCGGCAGCGGCATCAAGGGTGCACCGGTGGACACCGCCACGGGTCGCCTGCTGGCCGAGCGCCAACGCTTCGAGACGCCCCAGCCCGCCACTCCCGAGGCCGTCACCGACACCGTGGCGCAGCTCGTCGCCGGCTTCGGCTGGACCGGCCCCGTCGGCGCCACCTTCCCCGGCATCGTGCGCCACGGGGTCATCGGGTCGGCGGCCAACGTCGACAAGGCGTGGATGGGGGTCGACGCCGCGGCTCGCTTCGGGGCGGCGGTCGGAGCGCCGGCCACGGTCCTGAACGACGCCGACGCGGCCGGGGTCGCCGAGGTGGCCTTCGGCAACGGCAAGGGCGTGGCCGGCGTGGTGCTCCTGCTCACCTTCGGCACCGGCATCGGCAGCGCCCTGTTCGTCGACGGCCGCCTCGTCCCCAACACCGAGCTCGGGCATCTGGAGGTCGACGGCCACGACGCCGAGAGCCGGGCGGCGGCGTCGGTGCGCGAGGAGCACGACCTGAGCTGGAAGCACTGGGCCACGCGCGTCGATCGCTACCTCGAGGTCGTCGAGGCCCTCTTCTCCCCCGAGCTCATCATCATCGGCGGTGGCGTCAGCAAGAAGGCCGACAAGTTCCTGCACCTGCTCGAGCGCAGCACCCCGGTGGTCCCGGCCGAGCTGCGCAACGAGGCCGGCATCGTGGGAGCGGCGATGGCCTCGGTCCCCGCCACCCCCGGCCCCTAACAACGGCGCCGCCGAGGGCCGACGGGTACCCCATCGACCACTCGACGCGCGCCCCGGCGCAGGGGCAGGCGGGACCCGAGCCCGAGCAGGCGCTCGCGCGCCCGGGGCCGCCCGGGCGCGGACGGGGACGGGAAGGCACGGCTGGACGCCCGCGACGGCGCCGCCTCACCGCCCTGGTCGTGGTCGGCGCGCTGACCGCGCTCGCCGGGGTGACGGTCGGGCCGACCCCCGGGGGCACCCCCGGCCCCAGCGATGGTGTCGGCACCCCCGCCGCCGAGGCCGAGACCCTTCCCGCCGGATTCCAGGACCGGGTCGTCATCGCCGGCCTGGACGACCCGACCGTGGTGCGCTTCGCCGTCGACGGCCGCGTCTTCGTGGCCGAGAAGGCGGGCCGCATCAAGGTGTTCGACGGGCTCGACGACCGCACCGCCACGGTGGTGGCCGACCTGCGCACCAACGTGCACGGCTACTGGGACCGGGGCCTGCTCGGGTTCAACCTCGACCCCCAGTTCCCGGGCCAGCCCTACCTCTACGTGCTCTACGCCCACGATGCCGCCATCGGGGGCACCGCACCCCGATGGGGCGACACCTGCCCCACTCCCCCAGGGCCGCTGACGAACGGCTGCGTGGTGTCGACCCGGCTCTCGCGCTTCGAGCTCCAGGGGACGACCGTGGGCCCGGAGCAGGTGCTGGTCGAGGACTGGTGCCAGCAGTACCCCAGCCACGGCGCCGGCGACATCGAGTTCGGTCCCGACGGCACGCTCTACGCCAGCGGGGGCGACGGGGCGAGCTTCACCTTCAACGACTACGGCCAGTTCGGGGTCCCCGCCAACCCCTGTGGCGACCCTCCGACCCCGCCAGGGACCATGCTCAGCATTCCCCACACCGAGGGCGGCTCGCTGCGCTCCCAGGACGCCCGCACCACCTCCGACCCACTGGGCCTCGACGGCACCGTCATCCGGGTCAACCGCGCCACTGGCCGGGGCGTGCCCACCAACCCGTTCCCCAACCGCACCGGCAACTGGAAGCGCCTGGTCGCCTACGGACTGCGCAACCCGTTCCGGCTCGCCTTCAACCCCGCCGGCGAGCTCCACATCGCCGACGTGGGCGGCGGCGCCTACGAGGAGGTCGAGCGCCTCGCCGACCCGAGTGGCCAGGCGGAGAACTTCGGGTGGCCGTGCTACGAGGGCCCGGCCCGGATGCCCGCGTTCGACGGCATGGGCATCGACCTGTGCGAGCGCCTCTACACCCGGCCCGAGGCCGTGACCACCCCGGTGTTCTCCTACCGGCACGACGCCCACGTCGCCCCGGGCGAGTCCTGCCCGGTGGGCAGCTCGTCGCTGTCGGGCATCGGCTTCTACGACGGCGGGGACTACCCCGACGAGTACGACGGGGCCCTGCTGCTGGCCGATTACAGCCGCAGCTGCATCTGGGCCATCCCGCCAGGCGGCGACCCCGTGGCGCTGGTGGACGGCGCCCATGCCCCGGTCGACCTCCAGATCGGCCCGGACGGAGACGTCTTCTACGTCGACCTCACCGGGGGCGCCATCCGCCGCATCACCTGGGACGCGCTGGCTCCGCCCTCACGGTCGGCGTACCTGAGCGACCTCAGCTGGGCCACGGCGACCAACGGCTGGGGCCCCGTCGAGCGAGACACCAGCAACGGCGAGGAGGCGCCCCTCGACGGTCTCCCGCTGTCCATCGAGGGCGCGACCTACGCCAAGGGCCTCGGCACCAACGCCCCGTCGACCCTCACCTACCCCATGGGCGGCCGCTGCTTCTCGTTCACCGCCGACGTGGGCATCGACGATGAGGTCGGTGCGGGCGGCAGCGCGCAGTTCGTCGTGCGGACCGACGGCACCGAGCGATTCCGCAGCCCGGTCCTCACCGGCGTGGACGGGCCCCTGCCCGTCACCGTCGACCTCACCGGTGCGCAGCAGCTCGAACTGGAGGTGCTCGACGGCGGCGACGGCAACGCCGCCGACCACGGCGACTGGGCCGATGCCTTCGTGGACTGCACCCCCTCGGGCCCCGCTCCGCTGAGCGCCCGGGCCTGGCACGCCGCCAGCAACGGCTTCGGCCCGGTCGAAATCGACCAGAGCAACGGGGCGAACGGCGCCGGCGACGGTGGCCCGCTGACCTTGGACGGGGTGACCTACGCCGACGGCCTCGGCGCCCACGCGCCGTCGCGCGTCGTCTACGACCTCGAGCCCGGATGCACCTCGTTCACCGCCGACATCGGGGTGGACGAGGAGGCCGGCATGGCCGGCTCGGTGCAGTTCCGGGTCGAGGGCGGTGGCGGACGGGTCCTGTACGAGAGCGCGGTGATGCGATCGTCCACCCCCACCCGCCACCTGGACCTCGACCTCGCCGGCGAGACCCGCATCAAGCTGGTCGTGGCCGACGGCGGCGACGGCAACACCGGCGACCACGCCGACTGGGCACAGGCCCGGGTGACCTGCGACAACCCGCCCGCGGCCGGACGGGTCCACATCGACGCCCCGTCGGCCACCAGCCACTGGCGGGTCGGTCGGGTGCTCGCCTTCTCGGGCGGCGCTGAGACCGCCACCGGGGTCCCGTTGCCGGCCTCCCGCCTCAGCTGGGCGCTGATCATGCAGCACTGCCCGAGCAACTGCCACAGCCACGTGGTCCAGACCTGGCGCGGGGTGCGCTCCGGCACCTTCCTCGCCACCGACCATGAGTTCCCGTCACACCTCGAGCTGCGCCTGACCGCCCGGATGCCCGGCGGCGACACCGTGGTGCGCCGGCGCGACCTGGATCCCCGCACGGTGGAGCTCACCTTCGCCAGCACCCCGACGGGCCTGCCCCTGGTGGTCGGCGCCACCTCCGAGCCCGCCCCCCTCACCCGCACCGTGATGATCGGTTCGGTGAACTCGGTGGCGGCGCCGGCCACCGCACCCGTGATCGGGGGCACCGCCACCTTCGACCGCTGGTCCGACGGCGGCGCCCGCAACCACACCGTCACCGCGCCCTCCCACGACGCCCGCTACCGCGCGTACTTCACCATCACCCCCTGATCGGGCGGGCGCGGTACCGGTTCCCGATCCCGGTGCTTCCGCACCGAGATCGGGAACCAGAGGCGGACGGGCGCTGAACCTACGGCCGGCGGAGGCGGAGTCGGCCGCCGGGGGCCCGGCGGGCCAGGCCCACCAGGGCGGCGCCGGCGGCGACGAGGCCGCCACCCCACGCCGCCAGCTCGGCGACGTCACCACCGGTGCGGGGCAGCGGCCCGGTGCCGCCGGACGGGTCGGGGTCCCGGGTCAGGGGCGGCTCCTCGAGCACCGGCACGACGACGGTGTCGACGTCGATGTCGTGGTTGTCGTCGGGTGACGGGTCCGGCCCGTGGGTGCCGTCGTCCTGCACGCCCACCTGGTTGAGGATCTCCGCTCCCGCCACGGCGTCGTCGAGGACGGCCACGGTGACCTCCACGGTGCGCTCCTCGCCGGCGGCCAGGCCGAACCAGGGCCACACCACGGCGGGGCTCCCGTCGCGGGCCGGGTCGCCGGCGCCGTCGAACGCGGCGTCGTCCGATGCCGAGACGAAGCGCGTGCCCGGCGGCAGCACGTCCACCAGGGCCACGCCGGAGGCGTCGACCGTGCCGTGGTTGGCCACCGTGATCTCGTAGGTGGTCTCGTCCCCGGGAGCCAGGGTGTCGACCCCGTCGTCCTTGCTGACGGCGAGGTCGGGCCCGTCCAGCTCGGTGAACTCGACCACGGCGTCATCGCTCGCCTCCACGTCGTCGCCCTCGACACCGCTGGGCAAGAGCTCGACGCCGTGCACCGTGACCACGTCCACGTGGGGCCCGCCGTCGTGCGCGGGCTCGACCCGGGCCACGAACGAGCACGTGCCGGTGGCGCCGGGCGCCATCACCCGACTGCCGGGCTCCGAGTCGTCGCAGGTGTTGTCACGCACCAGGGTGTTGTCGGGGTCGAAGAGGTCGCCGTAGACATCGTCGTAGAGCGCGTCGATGCGCACGGGCTCGACCGCGTCCGGGTTGGTGAGGGTCAGGGTGAACGTGGCGTCGCCCGCCGTCGGCAGTGACGTGGGGGCGGCCACCTTGTCCAGCTCGAGCCCGGGGCCCTGTTGGTAGTTGCGCACCTCGCACACCGTCTGGAGGTGACGGGGCACGGTGACCGCGAACCAGGGCGTTTCGGAGGCCTCGGCCCCCCGCTCCACCGTCCCGGTCTGGCGCGACCCCGCCGACGGGGTCGAGCACGTGACCCCTGCCTGGCGCTGCCCGTCGGCCAGTTGCTCGGTCACCACCACGTCGGTGTCCCCCGAGGGGTTCAACCAGCTGAGGGTGGTGGTGCCGTCGGCGCCGGTGGTCACCTCGGTGCCCGGCGCGAGGAAGGCCGGGGCGCCACCGGGGAAGCTGACGTCGAAGTCCCAGTTCGCTCGAGGCACCCACGAGCCGGGCTCGGTGCCGGGCACGAGCTTGCGGATGACCAGCGAACCACCGCAGATGCGGGTGGCCACGTCGAGCAGGGCGTCGCTGAGACCCCCGAAGTCGGTCAGCCAGTAGTCCTGGAACTCTTCGGCGGCCGGGTAGCCCCCGGTGACCCGCTCGAGGTTGGGGGCGTTCACGTCGCCCACGCCGACGGCGATGACGCGCGTCGGGGCCGACGTGGTCTTCACCTCCTCGGCGGCGGCCAGCGCGCTGTCGACCTTCGCGTCGGTGGCGTCGACGCCGGCGACGCCCGCCGCAAGCTGGGCGTTGTCGATGGTGGGGGCCCCGTCGGTGAAGAAGATCACCACGTCGGCGTCGCGCGGCCGGTCACCGTTCGGTGCGACCGCGCCGGGGATGCCGTGCGAGGAACGGCCGAGGCCGGCCTCCCAGTTGGTGGCTCCCACCCGGCGCGTGTCCGGATCCGTGTCGGCGTTGAAGGTGCGGGTGAAGGGGATGGCGTCGACGGTCCCCCGCACGGTGGCCACACCCCCGGGCGTGGCCAGCGACGTGAAACCGACGCTCGGGTAGTCGGACGCCGAGATGGTCGCGCCCGCGGGGGCGCCGGCGAACGGGTTCGGGCCGGTGTAGCCGGAGGCCAGGGTGCCGAAGGACCAGACCGCCATGCTGGCGCCCGTGCCGCGGAGGCGCTCGGCGAGATCGCCCACGGCGCCGCGCACGAGCGCCGGGTTGGCCTCGCTGGCGCCCTTGATGGAGTCGGAGCGGTCGACGACGACGCCGACGCGCATGTTGCAGTCGGTGGGCCACGCGTTGTTGGCGATGCCCGGCCCGGGGTCGGCGCCGGCGGGCCGGGCCCCGGCCAGCAGGGCGACGGGGACGAACCACACCACCGAGGCGAGGAACAGGGCGACGGCCCACAGGGCGCGACGCGGGGGCGGACGGAAAAGGATGACGGGCATGGGCCCCTCCTGGTGCGACGGATCGAGGCCGGCGGTGCGTCAGCCGTCAGCGAGTCCGGGCACGGGGCCCAACGGGTCCTGAAACGCCTTTCAGTATGTATCAGTATCTTTCATGCGGTGCAAGGCCCGGGGTCGAGGCCCCGGGCCCGCCGCTAGAAGTTCTCCTCCTGGTACCGCTCGATGGCCTCGGTGATCTCGGCCTCGGCGTCGGCGAGCACGTCCTCCGGCGCGGCGTCGTTGAGGAGCATGTCCTCGACCGCTTGGCGGACCGCGGTGCGCATCTCGGTGTAGGGCCCGACCAGCGGGCCGGGGAACTCGGGATCGATGCCGTTCTGCTGCTGCTCGAACGAGATGGCCAGCCACTGCCCCGAGAGGGTGTCCGCCCAGGTGCGGGCCACCTCGGGCACGTCGGCCACGCTCACCAGGGTGGGGTCGTTGCTGCCGACCAGGTTGCTCACCACCTGCATGTCGACCGAGTTCACCCACTTCATGTAGTCCCACGCCGCCGCCTGCACCTCGGGGGGCGTGGTGCTCATCATGTAGTAGACGCCGCCGCCCACCTGGATGTGGCCGGGCTCCTCCATGCCGGGGAACTCGTCGGCGCCGATGTTCAGGCCGCTCAGGTCGACGTCGGCGTTGACCCGGCCGTCGGTGAGGTCACCAGCGCTCAGCTGGCCCTTGAGGAAGGCCTCCACCGAGGTGGCCGCGCTCGATGCCTCGACGCTGAACGAGCCCTGCTCGTTGGCGAGCGCGAGGTACTGGTCGATCTGGCCGGGCACGTCGGTGATGGGGAGCATCAGGCCGTCGTCGTTCATGTCCTTGAGCCACTGGAACAGCTCGAGGGCGCCCTCGCTGTTCAGCACCGACTCGGTGGCCGGCGCCTCCCGGCCGTTGTTGTTGTCCACGAACGGGATGTGGTTGCCGGTCAGCCAGAACTCGACCTGCCACGGGGCCATGTGCCACACGAAGGGGTGCTCGGTGACGCCGGCGTCCTTGATGGCCTGGGCCGCCTCGCGGATCTCGTCGAGGTTGGTGGGCGGGTTCTCGGGGTCGAGACCGGCCTCCTCGAAGTGGTCGACGTTGAAGTAGATGAGGGCGTTCGAGCCCGTCATCGACGCCGGGTAGAGGTTGCCGTCGACCGAGTAGTAGTCCACGAGGGTGGGGACGAAGTCCGACATGTCGTAGTCGTCGGCGGCGATGCAGGACTGCGCCGGCAGGATCGTGCCGGAGTCGGCCATGGCCTGGGTCTGAGTGTCCTCGAGCAGGGCGATGCCGGGAAGGTCGTTGCTCGGGATGGCCTGGTTGTACTTGCGCTGGAGCTCCTCGAACGAGGTCGCCTGGTTCTCGACCTCGATGCGCACCCGGTCCTGCGAGGCGTTGTAGGCATCGGCGATCTCGTTGATCGCCTCCTCGCCCTTGGCCACCGACGCGTGCCAGAGGGTCACCTCGATGGGCAGGTCGCTCTCGGGGACGTCGTCGAGCGCGGTGACGGGGCACTCGGGCAGCGCACCGGCGTCCCCGGCGCCGGCGTCACCGGCCTCGTCGTCGCCCGCTCCCCCGCCGGAGGTGCCGCCGCAGGCGGCGACGAACAGGGCCGCGACGACGGCCAGGGCGACGACGAACGGGGTGCGGCGCATGGCCGCAGGCTAGGCGACAGGTCCGGGTCAGGGCAGGGCCGGAAGACCCTGCCCTGACACCGGAGTGTCGTCAGAAGTTCTCTTCCTCGTACTGCGCGATGGCGTCGTCGACTTCGGTCTGGGCGTCGATCAGCACCGCCGCCGGATCACCGTCGTTGAAGTACATGTCCTCGAGGGCACCGGTCATCGCCGCCCGGAACTCGGTGTAGGGCCCGAGGGTGATGCCGGGGAACTCGGGATCGACACCGTTGAGGAGCTGGTCGTAGCCGAGGGCCAACCACTGGCCCGACAAGGTGTTCTGCCAGGTCTCCTGGAGCGTCGGGTCGGCGGCGGCCGACTCGAGCAGCGGGAGGTAGGAGCCCTGGAGGTCGTTGAAGACCTGGCTCTCGGTGGTGTTGATGAACTTCATGAAGTCCCACGCCGCCGCCTGGACCTCGGGCGGGGTGGTGTTGGTCATGTAGTAGACGCCGCCGCCCACCTGCGGGCGTCCCGGCTCGGAGACGCCGGGAAGCTGGGTGGCGCCGATGTCGAGGCCCTCGAGGTCGAGCCCCTCGACGTTGATGCGCCCGTCCCCGCTCAGTTGGCTGGTGTCGAGCTGACCCTTGAGGAACGACTCGATGGAGGTGGCCGCCGTGGTGGTCTCGACCGCCATCGACGACCGCTGCGTGGCCATGGCCGTGTACTGGTCGATCTGGCCGTCGGTGTCGGGGATCGGCAGCATCAGGCCGTCGTCGGCCATGTCGTTCAGGTAGCTGAACAGGTCGTTCAGCTGCTCGTTGTCCTCGAGGGTCGCCTCGGTGGCGGGCTCGTCGCGGCCGTCGCCGTTGTTGACCAGCTCGACGCCCTCGCCCGTCATCCACGACTCGATGAACGACGAGGTGGCCACCTGGACCCACGGGGCCTCGACGCCGGCGATGTTGGCGTCGGCGATGGCCTGCGCGGCGTCCCGCATCTCCTCGAGGGTGGTCGGCGGGTTCTCGGGGTCGAGGCCGGCCTGCTCGAAGTGCTTCTTGTTGTAGTAGAGGATGGGCGTCGACAGGTTCATCGAGGCCGGCCACACCACGTCGTCGATGCCGTAGTAGTCGAGGGCGATGGGCAGGAAGTCGTCGGTGCTGAAGCTGTCGTCGGCCTCGTCGCACGAGGTCAGGGGGATGACCGTGCCGCTGTCGGCCATCGACTGGTTCTGGATGTCCTCGAGGATGGCGATGGCGGGCAGGTCACCGCTGGGGATGGCCTGCTGGTACTTGCGCTGGAGCTCGCGGTACGACGCGCCCTGGCTCTCGATCCTCACCACGACCTTGTCCTGGGACTCGTTGTACTGCGCGGCGAGGTCCTCGAGGGCCTCCTGGGTCTTGGCGACGTAGGCGTGCCACACGGTCACCTCGACCGGGCCGGTGGCGCTCTCCAGCGCGTCGACCGGGCACTCGGGCAGGTCGGCGGCGGCGTCCTCGCCGCCGTCGCCACCGTCGCCACTGTCGCTGCTGCCCCCGCCGCTCGAGCCGCCGCAGGCCGCCACCACGAGGGCGAACAGCACGGCGACGACGACGGCGAGGAAGGTCCGGGAGGGTCGGGAGGTGCGGTGCATCACACTTCTTTCTGGTGGAAGCGCTTCATGGGTCCGGTCAGCCCTTCACCGCTCCGGCCGTGAGGCCGCGGATGAGCTGACGCTGGAGGAAGATCAGGAGCAACAGGACGGGGACGGCGGCGATGATGGCGGCGGCGAAGCCGATGTTCGACTCCTCCACGTTGCTGGCCGCCACGGACTTGAGGCCGATCTGCACGGTCTCCCACTCGGAGACGGTGACCACGGCCCGGGGCCAGAGGTACTGGTTCCAGGCCGCCAGCAGCGAGATCACCCCGAACGACGCCACCACCGGTCGGGTGATGGGCACGGCCACGCGGGTCATGAACGCGAAGTGGCCGTAGCCGTCGAGCTTGGCGGCGTCGAGCAGGTCCTTCGGGATGCCCATGAAGCCCTGGCGGATCAAGAAGATGCCGAACGCCGTGGCGAGGAAGGGAACGGTGAGGCCCTGGTACGAGTTGAGCCAGCCGAGGTCCCGGATGGTGCCCACGTTGGGGATCAGCGTGACCTCGATGGGCAACATGAGCGTGGCCATGAAGACCACGAAGACCAGGCGCTTGAACGGGAAGCGCAGGAAGGCGAACGCGTAGGCGCAGAGGATGGACGTCACCAGCTGGCAGGCGGCGATGATCACCGTGACCACCGCGCTGAGGGCCATGCGCCGGCCCAGCTCGCCTTCGGAGAAGGCCCGGCTGAAGATGTCCCACTCGGTCGAGACGGGATAGAGGGGAAGGCCCTCGTTGACGTAGGCCACCGGGGTCGAGAGCGCCCGCACCAGGGTCATCCACACGGGGAAGAGCACGAACAGCGAGAGGAACGACAAGAACAGGTACCAGCCCACGTTCTTGGCCGTGCGGGCGTGCTTGCCCGGCATGGCGCCCACCGCGGTGGACGGAGCGCCCAGCACCGGGGCCGGGTCGTTCATGGCGATGGTGTCAGCTGCCATAGTGCACCCGCCGATCCAGGATCAGGAACTGGCCCATGGTCACGATGAAGGTGATGCCGAACAACCCGAGGGCCATGGCGGACCCTTCACCGAGGTCGATGGGTTGTTGGAGCTGGAAGATCTTGAACACCAGCGTCTCGCTGGCCCCCGCCGGCCCGCCGGCGGTGAGGATGTCGATCTGGGCGAAGGCCTGGAAGGCGAACACGGTGAGCACCACGATGAGGAACAGCAGCGTGGGCGAGATGATGGGCAGGGTGACGCTGAAGAACCGGCGGATCGGGCCGGCGCCGTCGAGGGTGGCGCTCTCCACCAGTTCGTCGGGTACGGCCTGGAGGCCGGCCAGCACGATGATGAAGGTGAGGCCGAGGTTCTGCCACACCGACGACAGCGACACGCCGAACAGCACCTGGTTGGGCTCGGCCAGCCAGTCGACCTTGAAGTAGCCCACCTGCGGGTTGAGCAGCACGAAGAAGATCACCGACGCGACCGCGACCGACGTGGCCACCGTGGACGACAGCACGGTCTGGAAGAACTTGATGCCCTTGAGGCGGCGGTTGGCGACCACGGCGAGGACGATGCCGAGGACCAGGCCCGCGGGCACGGTGAACAGCACGTAGGTGAGGGTGTGCACCAACCCCTCACGGAACTCGTCCCCCGCCAACACGTCGGTGAGCTGGCTCGGGCCGACATAGCGCTCGGCGGTGCCGGTGCGGTTCTGCTGGTAGAGCGCGAAGTGCACCAGGCGCCCGAGCGGGTAGAAGAAGAACCCGTAGAACACGGCGAAGGCAGGCGCGAGGAACACCACCGCCAGGAGGGCCTCGCGTCGCTCGCTGGGGCTGCGCCAGTTCCACCGCTCGCTCGAGCCGCCGAACGACGAGCTGCCGCCGGCGGAGGCACTGGGGAACGGCCGCTGACCGCCGATGGCGAACAGCGCCAGCGCCACGAGGGGCAACACGACGGCCACGACCGGGAACACGACCGCGTCCTTGGTGATGACGAGGGTCCAGAAGGCGAAGAGGGCGCCGACGCCGAGGAACCACCACTGGAGGCCGACCGCGCTGGGCACCGCCTCGGGGTCGCCGGCGAGGAGCGCCCGGCCGAGGGTGATCTCCTTGCGGCTGAGCAGCAGCAGGCACGTGGCCACGACGGCCAGCAGCAGGTAGGTGTCGAGGTTGGCGATGGCGAGGTCGGGGAACAGGCCCGGGGTGGCGGCATCGATGCCCACCGTCCGGATCAGCGCCCAGACGATGCCGACCACCAGGTCGAGGGTCATCCCGAGGGTGACCACCGCGGCGACCGCGCCGGCCACGCCGAGGATGGCGCCCTGGAGGAACAGGACGATGGCCGCGCCGGTGACCCCAGCGGACCGCACCGGTGGCGCCACCGGCTCGATCGGCTGGATGAGGGTCAATTCAGGCGCTCCGTCGTCTGCGCGTCGAAGACGTGCACGTTCTCCAGGTGGTGGCCGAGCGTGACCGCGTCGCCGATCTTCGGCGCCGCGCCCTCGTCGGTCTCCTGGCGCACGATGGCCTTCGAGCCGGCGATGTCCACGATGATGTGGCGCTCGTGGCCCAGCCACTCGACGGCCTTGACCGTGGCGGCGATGGAGCCCTCACCGAGGTGCAGGTGCTCGGGGCGAATGCCCACGACCACCTTGGTGCCGACGGCGACGTCGCCCTGGAAGGGGATGCGGCTTTCGCCGGCGGCGACCATGCCCGCCTCGGCCACCTCGCCGTCGATGGTGTTCATCGGCGGGCTGCCGATGAAGCGGGCCACGAAGAGGTTGGCCGGGCGCTCGTAGACGGCCTGCGGCTCGCCCACCTGCTGGAGCCGCCCGTCGGCGATGACCGCCATGCGATCGGCCATGGTCATGGCCTCGACCTGGTCGTGGGTCACGTAGACGAAGGTGGTGGCGACCTCGCGGTGGAGCTCGACGATGTCGAGACGGGTCTGGGCCCGCAGCTTGGCGTCCAGGTTGGACAGGGGCTCGTCCATGAGGAACACCTCGGGCCGGCGCACCATGGCCCTGGCGAGGGCGACGCGCTGGCGCTGGCCACCGGAGAGGGCGCCGGGCTTGCGCTTGGTGAGCTCGGTGAGGCCCAGGGTGCGCACCGCGTCGTCGACCCGCTCCGCGCGCTCTTCCGCGGTGAGCTTGCGCGGCGTCCCACCGTCGACCGCGTACTTGCGGGCCTTCAGGGGGAACTCGATGTTCTGGGCCACGGACATGTGCGGATAGAGCGCGTAGCTCTGGAACACCATCGCGATGTCGCGGTCCTTCGCCTCGACGTTGTTGACGATGCGGTCGCCGATGCGCAGGGTGCCCTCGGTGATGGTCTCGAGGCCGGCGATCATGCGCAGGGCCGTGCTCTTGCCGCAGCCCGACGGGCCGAGCAGCACCATGAACTCGCCGTCGACGATGTCCAGGGTGAGCGCGTCGACCGCGGTGACGGTGTCGAAGCGCTTCGTGACGCCTTCGAAGGCGACCCCGCTCACCGCCGTCGCTCCCGGCGCCGACCGTCGACCACTGTGCTCATGTTCTGCTCCGCCCCAAGCTCGATCCGCTCATCGGTTGGCTGCCTCTCCCCTTCGACCCGGCCGTCAACGTAGGCCCGAGCGGCGACGCCGAGGCCAGGCGCGGGTAAACGTAGCCCACCGCGGAGGTGAACGATCGCCTCTGGTCGTCACCCCCGGGCCGCGGCGTAGGCGGCCCGAATGGCCGCGGCGTCGGTGCCGGCGTCGGGCTCGATGACCGGCCCCTCCCCCAGACCCCAGGCCGAGGCCACGGCGACCGGATCTGTGCCCGTGAGCGCGGCGGCGGCCTGGACGCACGCACCGGTCGCCACCAGCTCGCCGGCGGCCGGCACCGTGATGGGGCGATCCGACAGCGCGGCGAGCACGTGGCGGTACGCCCGCGAGCGCGCCCCGCCGCCGACGAGCACCGTGCGCCCGGACGAGACGTCCACGCCCGCGGCCACCAGGGCGTCGAGGCCCTCGAGCAGGCTGCACACGACGCCCTCGTAGGCGGCCCGGGCGAGGTGCGCCTTCGAGGTGCCGTGGCGCAGGCCGGCGACCGTGCCGGTGGCGTCGGGCCGGTTCGGGGTGCGCTCGCCGTTGAAGAACGGGACCAGGACCACCCCACCCGAGCCTGCCGGCGTCGAGAGGGCGAGGTCGGAGAGCGCGTCGGCGTCGAGGCCGAACAGCCGGCCCATGTCGTCGGTGACGCCCGTGGCGTTGAGCGTGCACACCAGCGGCAGGAAGCGCCCGGTGGCGTCGGCGAAGCCTGCCACCGCGCCGCTGGCGTCGGCGGTGGCGGTCTCGCTGACGGCGTACACCGTGCCCGAGGTGCCGAGGGAGAACGCCACGTCACCGGCCCCGAGACCCATACCCAGTGCGGCGGCCATGTTGTCGCCGGTGCCGGCCGCGACGAGGGGCTCGCCGCGGAGTCCCAGCACGTCTGCGGCGCCGCGGAACAGCGGGCCGGCGGCCTCGCCGGGCCCCAGGACCTTCGGCAGGCGGGCCAGCCAGCCGTCGTCGCCCGGGGCGTCGTCCACCACCCGCAGCAGGTCGGTGCGGTAGCGACCCTCGGTGGGCGACCAGTAGCCCGTGCCCGAGGCGTCGCCGCGGTCGGTGACCATGGCGCCGGTGAGCTTGTAGGTGAGCCAGTCGTGGGGCAACAGGACGTGGGCGAGGCGTTCGAAGTGCTCGGGCTCCTTGCGGTGCAGCCAGGAGAGCTTGGTGATGGTGAACGAGGCCACGGGCACGCTGCCGGCGGCCGCGGCCCACGCGTCGGGGCCGTCGAGCTGTTGCACCAGCCAGCCGGCGTCGGCCGCGGTCTCGGTGTCGTTCCACAGCTTCGCCGGGCGCAGCACCTGGCCGTTGTCGCCCAGCGCCACCATGCCGTGCTGTTGGGCGGCGACCGACAGGGCGTCCACCTCGGTGACGCCGGCGGCGGCGATCGCCCCCGCCAGCGCGCCCCACCACGCCTCGGGGTCCTGCTCGCTGCGCGGCGGCGCAGTCGGCGGGTGCGGTGCCTGGCCGGAGGCGACCAGCGCGCCGGTGTCCGCGTCGCGGACCTCCACCTTGGTGGAGCGGGTGGACGAGTCGATGCCGAGGACGAGCGCCATACGCGCGCCTGTCTAGTGCATTCCCGGCGCCGGTCGGGCCGAGCCCCTCGCTCGCGGAACCAGGATCGTGATGCCGGCGTGCGGACCCTGGTGCCGGAACGGGTCGGGCGGGCCGGGGCCGAGAAGCGAGGAAGCTAGAAGGAGGTGGCGCCCGGGGGTGCCCCCGGTGGCGGGCCGCCGGCCGGCGGGGTGGGCGGGGGGCTCGCCGGTGGCGGCGGCGGTGCTGCCGCGGGCGGGACCGGCGGAGGACCACCCCTCGGGACGGGGGGCGGCGCCGGCGTCTGGCCGAGCAGCGGGGCATCGCCCGTGGCCGCGCTGACGGTGAGTGCGGCGATGTAGTCCTCGGCCGGGAGCTTGAGGATCACGCAGTCGGTCACCGAGCGCACCCCGATGTCGGACAGGATGCGGTGGGTGATGGCGTGGTCGCCGAACCCCTCCCCCTCGGCCAGCTTGCGGCCGGTGGCCGTGGCGATGGGCCCCGTCGGGCCGCCCTCGCCGCCGAAGAGCTCGGCCTCGCCCTTCTTCAGCACGTAGTAGTGCGACGCCGGGTCGCCGTACTGGACGATCCACGTGTCGGCCGGCACCTTCTGCTCGTCCATGTAGGACGCGAGGTCGCGGGCCAGGTTGAGGTCGAGGCCGGCGAAGCTCTTCTGCACGAAGCCGCCGACCTCGCCCCACAGCATCTCGGTGGGATCGAGGGGCTCGTCGGGCGGCCACTGCTTGTCGATGGGCTTCGCGGCAACAAGGGTGATGAGCCACAGCACCACCAGCACGATCGCGGTGAGCACCGCGAGCGTGAGGAGCATGCGCAGGGGTGTCGGACCGACGCCCAGCAGCGGCAGCTCGATGCCGATGACCATCGAAGCGACTGCGTCCACGAGGCGTCCCTCCATCTCGTCCCCTCCCCGTTCCTGCTGGCGTGCTGCGTGCTGCTCCGCCCGGATCCGGAGGCGGCAGAAACCGCTCCCGTCTGCAAGCTAGGGTGCCAACCTACCAGGGCGGTTGGGCTCGCTCTGTTCGTCTCTCGGGGGGATCGTTGGCAAACAAGTTCCAGATCAAGTCCCGGACCTGGAACCTCATCGCGGGCATCGGCAGCGCCGTGCTCCTGGTGGCGGGATTCGGCGGGCTGTTCGTCCTGCAGGGAGCCGACGCGTCGGCCACCCTCACCCTCTTGTTCGTGGCCGGCCTCGGTGTCGTCACGTTCCTGCTCTTCGCCGGGCCCGGCATCGTCTACAGCGCCCGGAAGCGCAACAAGACGCTGAAGAAGACCCTCCCCGGCGGGACCATGGCCTGGATCCGCTCCCACCTCTACCTGCCCATCCTGGCGCTGGTGGCGGCCTTCGTCCACGCCACGGTCGTCCCCTTCCAGGACGTGCTCTCATCCGGGAAGGTCCTGACGGTGCTCGGCATCGTCGTGGCCGTCGCCGGCGTGTGCCGCCACCACCTGATCGGGGTCCAGAAGCAGGCCCTCAACGTCGACGTCAGCATCTCGAAGATCGTCGACGGCCAGCCCCGTCGCTTCCGCCAGCTCGCCGCCGACCTCGTCGAGGGTCGCCGGCCCGTCGCCGACATCGAGGCCGACGTGGCCCAGCTCGGGCCCGAGCAGCAGGAGGTGTGGCGCAAGGTCCGCGAGCTCTCCGACGAGGTCAACAAGAACTTCCCGCGCACCGGTGGCCAGAGCCGCTCGATCCGCACCTACAAGTTCCTGCGCGCCGTCCACGCCCCGCTGACCATCGCCCTGTTCGTGGTGCTCGGTTACCACGTGTGGGACGTCCTCGGCGCGAGCCAGGCCGTGCTCGGCGACGAGGCCAGCGCGTACGCGTCGGCCGACACCTGCGCCGACTGCCACAGCGACATCGCCGACGAGTGGAGCGTGTCGGCCATGGCCCACGCCCAGACGAGCGCGCTCATGGAGGCGCAGCTGCCCGTGACGCTGGCCGAGAACCGGCGCCTCGCCGACGAACGCGGCGCCGAGCAGCAGGCCCTCTACGACGCCGCGGCCAAGTCCTGCATCAACTGCCACGCCCCCGTCGGATCGCAGTTCACCGACGACATCAACGCGCTCCTCCCCCTCGACGAGCCCAGCGGCGACAACCCGCCGGCGGTGGACAGCGACAACCCCGCACTCGTCTCCGACGGCGTGGCCTGCACCACCTGCCACAGCCAGGCCGAGGCGCCCGCCGAGCGCGCCGGCTTCGGGCCCCTCGCCATCGAGCACGGGGGCGACGCCTACTACGGCGAGTTCTACGGGCCCCTCTTCGACGACCCCAACCCCCTGCCGGTCCGCCTCCACGACATCGACGGCGACCAGCCCCTGTGGTCCGACGAGGTCACGAGCTCCGAGCTCTGCGGGGCGTGCCACAACGTGGCCGTCGACATCGACGGCGACGGGCTCAGCCCGGTCGAAGGCGCCCAGCAGGGGCTCGTCGGGGCCGAGGCCACCTCCGACGAGGACGGCGACTTCATCCTCGACCAGAACGAGGTGGACGACTCGGACGAGGACGGCAACCTCGACGACCTCGTCCTGCAGACCACCTACGACGAGTGGCAGGACTACGTCGTCGGCTTCAGCGACCGCTTCGCCGACAACCCCGACCAGACCCTCGCCGCCCCGCTCGGCTGCACGAGCTGCCACATGCCCACCGAGGGCGACGGCGAGGCACCGGTCGTCGACGTCGCCCCCGGCCTGTTGCCCAACCCGGACCGCGACGTGCGGTCGCACACCTTCATCGGCGTGGACTACGACCTCGACATCGACTCGTACGGCGACCAGGAGGTCTTCGACGAGGTGCTCGCCGAGCGCGAGGCGCTCATCGGTTCGGCCGTCACGCTGAAGGTCGACAACGTCGACGGCGACACCGTCAACGGCGACCAGTTCGAGGCGGACGTCACCGTCAGCAACAACCTGTTGGGCCACAACTTCCCCACCGGCTTCGCCTTCGCCCGCCAGTTCTGGCTCGAGGTCACCGCCACCACCGCCGACGGCGAAGACGTGTGCCTGGTCGACTTCGGCATCGGGGCCGAGTCGGCCTGCGGGTCCGGTGAGATCGAGAGCCAGACCCAGGACCTGCCCCAGTGCGACCCGTTGGTCGCCGCCGACGCCCTGGGCCTCGACCCCGCCGAGTTCAGCAACTCGAACATCCTCCTCGCCGGCACCCAGGAGGACTGCGACCCCTGGCTGGCCAACTTCCAGCGCATCCTCACCGACGGCGACCAGAACGACGACGGCGTGTTCGAGGAGGTCCCCTACCAGACGTTCCTCGGCGGCGTGGTGAAGGAGCGGGCCCGCATCGCCGACGACCTCTCCATGCGGGTCCTCAACCCCACCCGCCTCAACGCCGACGGCGAGGACCAGAGCGAGCTGGTCATCCCCTACGTCTTCGACACCAGCCAGATCGCCGACGGCGCCGCGGTCACGGTCACCGCCACCATGCACTTCCGCCACCTGCCCCCGTACTTCATCCGGGCGCTGGCCGAGGCGCAGAACGACGCCGGTGAGATGCCCGAGTCGGCCCGCATCGACGACCCCGACGACCTGGTCGACAATCTGGTCGTGACCGAGGTGGTCTCGGCCGACTCCGGCCAGGGCCGGGTGCTCGCCTGTGAAGGCCCGCAGAACCGGGAAGGCGCCAGCATCCTCGACTGCATCGACGAGTGACGGCGGCGCACCCCTCGCGGCGAACGCCGTGAACCGCCCCTCGACGTCGAGCGGGGTCGCTCCCCCGGGGAGTGACCCCGTCGAGGCCGACGAGGCCGGCCTCGAGGAGGACGACGACGCTTCGGGCCCCCTCGGCGCCGGCGCCCAGCAGGCCGACCTGGACGACGGGCCGCGCTGGCCGAGCGGGGCCAAGCTGGCGGTCGCCTGTGTGCTCGCCCTCGCCGTCGGCCTCTTCCTCGCCGCCTTCCGCGACGGGTCCGACAGCAGCGACCCCACCGAGGGCGCCGACCCGGACCCGGTCGTCGCGCCCGATGCGAGCCTGCCGGCGGACCACCCGTCGCTCGACGACAGCGACCAGTACGAGTCGTTCACCCTCGCCCAGCTCGAGACCGAGGTGGCCGACGAGTCGGCGCCGGTGGCGCTGCGCCTCACCCTCGCCGAGCGCTACCTGACCACCGGGGACATCACCCTCGCCCGCGACCAGGCCCGGCTCGCCCGGGCCCAGGCCGGCACCGACGTCGAGCGTCAGCGGGCGCTGCGCGACCTCGGCTGGAGCCTGGCCCTGCTGGGCAAGCCCGAACGGGGCGCCACCCTGCTGGAGGAGGCCCTCGACCTGACCCCCGGCGAGCGCAACGCCACGTGGTACCTCGCCAACGTGCGCCTCTCCGGCCTCGACGACCCCGCCGGCGCAGCCGAGCTGTTCCGGCGCCTCCTCGCCGGCGACGAGCTCTCCCCCGAGCAGCGCACGGCGGTGGAGGAGCGCCTCACCGCCGCCGAGGCCCTCGCCTCCCCCTGACCCCTCCCGGAGGCGGGGATCAGGACGGAGCGTGGAGGGGCCGGAAGCGGCGCAGGCGGAGGCTGTTGGTCACCACGAAGACGCTGGAGAAGGCCATGGCCGCGCCGGCGATGAGCGGGTTGAGCAGGCCGGCGGCGGCGAGGGGCAGGGCGGCCACGTTGTAGGCGAAGGCCCAGAAGAGGTTGCCCTTGATGGTGCGCAGGGTCCGGCGCGACAGGCGGATGGCGTCGGTGGCGGCGCGGAGGTCGCCCCGGACGAGGGTCAGGTCGCTGGCCTCGATGGCCGCGTCGGTGCCGGTGCCCATGGCGAGGCCGAGGTCGGCCTGGGCCAGCGCGGCGGCGTCGTTGACCCCGTCGCCGACCATGGCCACGACCGCCCCCTCGCGCTGGAGCCGGGCGACCGCCGCCACCTTGTCCTGCGGCAGCACCTCGGCGATGACGTCGTCGATGCCGACGACGGCGGCCACGGCGTGGGCGGCGCGCTCGTTGTCACCGGTGAGCAGCACGGGCCGCAGACCGAGGCGGCGGAGGTCGGCCACCGCCTCCGCCGACGTCACCTTGGGGGTGTCGGCCACGACCAGGAGGGCCCGGACCTCGCCGTCCCATGCAGCGACGACGGCGGTGCGGCCAAGGTCCTCGGCCGCGAGCCGTGCCGCCTCCAGGTCGTCGGGGAGGCGCAGCGACCAGTCGGCCAGGAGGCGCGGCCGCCCGGCCACCACGGCGGAACCCTCGACCACCCCCTCGACGCCCAGGCCGGCCCGATTCACGAACGATTCGACCGCCGGGAGCGACCCCACCCGCTCGCGGGCCGCGTCGGCGATGGCACGGGCGATGGGGTGCTCGCTGGCGTCCTCGAGGGCACCGACGAGGCGGAGGGCCTCGCCCTCGTCCACCCCGTCGGCGGTGTGGACCTCGACGAGCGCCATCGCGCCGGTGGTCACCGTGCCCGTCTTGTCCAACACGATGGTGTCCACCTCACGGGTGGACTCGAGCACCTCCGGCCCCTTGATGAGGATGCCGAGCTGGGCACCACGGCCCGTGCCGACGAGCAGTGCCGTGGGAGTGGCGAGACCGAGGGCACAGGGGCAGGCGATGATGAGCACCGAGACCGCGGCGGTGAACGCGGTCGTGGCCGGCTCGCCCCGCCCCAACCAGAAGCCGAGGGTGCCGACGGCGAGGGCGATCACGACGGGGACGAAGACCGCGGAGACGCGGTCGGCGAGGCGCTGCACCGGGGCCTTGCCCATCTGGGCGGACTCGACGAGCCGGGCCATCTGGGCCAACTGCGTGTCACCGCCCACCCGGGTGGCCCGCACCACCAGGCGGCCCCCGGCGTTGACCGTGGCGCCGACGACGGCGTCGCCGGGCCCGACCTCGACCGGCACCGGCTCGCCCGTCAGCAGGGAGGCGTCGATGGCGGACGTGCCGTCGACGACCACGCCGTCGGTGGCGAGCTTCTCGCCGGGGCGAGCCACGAACTGGTCACCCACGGCCAGCTGGTCGACCGGGACGCGCACCTCGGCACCGTCGCGCACGATGGCGACGTCCTTGGCCCCCAGCTCGAGCAGGGCCCGGAGGGCCGCGCCCGACCGGCGTTTCGCCCGCGCCTCGAAGTAGCGGCCGGCGAGGATGAACACCGTGACCGCGGACGCCACCTCGAGGTAGATGTCGTGCTGGCCGCCCCCCTGGGTGGGGGTCACGTCGAACGCCATGGTCATGCCGGGGTTCCCGGCCTCGCCGAGGAACAACGCGTACAGGGACCACCCGAAAGCGGCGATCACGCCGACCGAGATGAGGGTGTCCATGGTGGCCGCCCCGTGGCGGAGGTTCACCCAGGCGGCGCGGTGGAACGGCGCCGCGCCCCAGACCACGACCGGCGCCGCCAACGTCAGCGACAGCCACTGCCAGTGGTCGAACTGGAGCGCCGGGATCATGGCCATGGCGACCACGGGGACGGTCAGGAGGGTCGACACCACGAGGCGTTGACGCAGCGACGCCACCTCGGGGTCGTCCTCGTCGGGCGCCGGCCCACCGGCCCCGTCGCCTGACGCGCTCGTCGCGTCCCGAGCGACGGGGAGCGAGGCGGTGTACCCGGTGGCCTCCACCTCGGCGATCAGGTCGTCGGCGTCGACTCCTTCGGGAACCCGGACGCGGGCCTTCTCGGTGGCGAAGTTCACCTCTGCGGTGACTCCGTCCATCCGGTTGAGGCGCTTCTCCACCCGGGCGGCGCACGAGGCGCAGGTCATCCCGCCGATGGCCAGGTCGATCTCCTGGCCACCGGGCGCGAGGTCGGCATCGATGCCAGTGCCGGCGCTCATGAGCCGTGGTCCATGTCCATGCCCGCCGGCATCGTGGTGGAGGTCGGGGCCCCCGGCGCGGGCTGATCGGCATCGGGCTCGGTCGCGGCCCCGATGCCGAAGCCGATCGCGAAGACCGCCACGAGGGCGAGCGCGAACCCGGCCAGCTTCGCGGCGACCGAGCGACCCCCGGTCATGCCACCAGCTCGTAACCCGCCTCGTCGACGGCGTCCCGGACCGCCCGCGCCTCCAGCGGGGCGCTGCTCGTGACGGCCACCTCCCCGGTGGCCAGGTCGACCTGCACGTCGGTGACACCGGCGAGTGCGCCGACCTCTTCGCTCACGGCGCGGACGCAGTGCTCGCAGGTCATGCCCTCGACGCGATAGGTGGTGCTGGTCATGTCGTCCTCCTACAGATACCCTGTATGGGTATAGTCTACCCCCTGGGGGTATGACGTCAACCCGCCACCATCCCGACCGACGCGAGGAGGGCCCATGGCCGCCCGGGGCTACACCGCCAGCAAGGACCAGCTGCGAGCGCGCCTCGCCCGCATCGAAGGCCAAGTGCGGGGCGTGTCGAAGATGGTCGACGAGGACCGCTACTGCATCGACGTGCTCACCCAGATCAACGCCGTGCGCGCCGCGCTCGAGAACGTCGCCCTGGGCCTGCTCGACGGCCACGTCCGCCACTGCCTCGTCGGCGGCCACGGCGGGCCGACCGAGCCCGACGCGCAGGCCGAGGAGCTGATGTCGGCCGTCGGCCGGATGCTGTCGCGCTGAGCGGCGCCGACCGCGGCCGTCAGCCCGCCGTCGGCGGCGCCGCGGCGCGCTCCCCCAGCCAGGACCACCAGCGGGGCTCGTCGCGTGCCGCGGCGGCTGCGCCCGCCTCGCCGTAGAGGTAGGACCAGACCGACACCCCCACCTCGTCGCCGTCGCCCTCGGCGGCGAGGAAGGCGGTGCCCGCGGCGGGTTCGTCGAGCAGGAGGGCGAGGCGCCACGACTCCGCGTCGAGCACGGTGCCACCGAGCGGGGGTGCGTCCGGGGAGGTGACCGCCACCCGGTCCCCGACCGACGGGGACGCCGGCAGGCCGAGGCCGTCGCACAGCGCCGCCCAGGTGGCCGCCCGGGGCCCGGGCCACATGGCCATGGGAAGCACCGCCGTGGCGCTCTGACCCCGGAAGTGCTCGCAGTGCAGCTGGAGGTTGCGCAGGAACAGGAGCCAACCCTCGGCCATGCCGTCGTACTGGTCGTCCCAGGGCTCGCCCGAGCCGAAGCCGGAGTTCACCAACCGCACGATGCACGTCCCGCCGTCGCGCGCCTCGACGAGCCACTCGAAGGCGAGCCCGCCGGCGTCCTCACCACCGTCGAAGACGATGCGGTGGGGCGGCTCCCAGGCCGCGACCCGCCCGGGGATCTGCATCTCCGGCCCCGGGCCGAACGAGGCCATGGCCGCGCCTCCCTCGCGCTCCTCGACGGTGTGGGGGACGTACCAGGACGAGATGCCGGGGCCGGTGGCGATGGCCCGCCACACCTCCTCGGGTGTGCCCGCCACCTCGACCTCGAGCTCGATGTTGCGCGCGGGCCCGGACGACGAGCTCGGCTCGGCCGTCGGGTCGGGGGAGGTGGAGTCGGGCACGTCAGCGCTCCTGTTGGTCGCGGTCCGGGGCATCCCGGGGATCAGTGGTGGCGGTTCGGGGAAGGGGGTGGGCGGCGACCACCAGACGGTGGCGCCGGCCTCCTGGCGCGGACTCGTCGTGGTAGCGCGCCACGAGCGAGCGCACCGAAGCGGCCAGCTCGTCGGTGAAGGCGGCCCGGTCGGCCGCCGACGCGAACCGGACCTCGGTGTCGAGGGCGAGGGTCGCGAGGGGGCGACCGGCACGCTCGGCGCCGCGGGCGAGGGCACCGACCTCGCGGACCATGCGGGCACCGAGGGCGACCAGGTAGCGGCTGGACCAGCGGTCGGTGCGGGACGGATCGGCGCCACCCGCGCCGAGGGCGGTCGTGGACACGACGTACGAGCGGGCCGAGGCGACCACGACCCGCTCGGTCAGGCCGCGACGGGGACGCTCCTCGACGAGCTCGACGAGGCCGACGGCCTCGAGGGCGCGCAGGTGGTAGTTCACCTTCTGGCGGGGCTCCCCGAGAACGGCGGACACCGAGGTGGCCGAACCCGGCTCGCGGAGGGCAGCGAGGATCCGCGAGCGCATGGGGTCGAGCACGGCGGCTGCCGCGGCCGGCTCGTCCAGCACCTCGATGTCGGCGACGGGCACGGCGCCATCCTGTATTAGACAAGAAGATTTGTCAATACGTGCCCAGGTGAGGCCGCGGGCTGGCCCCTCCCGGCGGTCCGGGGCCCCGGGGCATCAGCGCCGAGGCGTCGGCTGTCCGGACGTCAGCTGCCGGCGGTGCCGGTGACGGGCGCGTCGGTCTCCGGCGGCGCCGGGACCGGTCCCTCGGTCGCGCTCCCCGACGAGGTGACGCGATCGTCGTCGAGGTCGGGTTGTGGGTCCGCGGTCGCGTCCCCTCCGGCGCCCAGCGCCATGCCGGCCGTCAGGGCGCCGAGGCCCAGGAGCGCGAGGCCGGCGATGAGGAGGCGACCCACCCGGGCCGGGTGGTGCTCGCCGGTGTGACGGTGCCACCAGGTGCGCCCGTGGCGTGACAGCAGCACCACCGCGACCACGACGACGACGGCCACCAAGGCCATGCTCGGATCGCTGCGCACGCCCGCGATCATCGCGCCGTCGGCCGTCGCCGCGGCATCGGCTCAGGCGGGGACGGCGGTCATCGTGGCGAGCATGCCCTCGCAGCTGCGCACGAGGACCGCAGCGGCCTCGGCGACGTCGCGGGAGGTCATGGGGCTCTCGGCCCGCTGACGCCAGCGGGCGATCGTCTCGAAGAGGGCCGTGCGCAGGGCGTCGGTGGAGGCGTCCTCCGCGAGGCCCAGGCGGGCGGCGGGCGACGTGCCGAGCGCGCCCAGCAGGCGGTCGACCTCGTCCTCCTCCTCGGGGCGGAAGGTGATGGCTCCCGAACGGAACGCGTTGAACAGGCGCAGCTCGGTGAACTCGTGGGCGCCGGCCTGCACCCGCTCGAGGGCGAAGGCGAGGTCGGGGCTGGCGGCGATGGGGTCGTCGCGCAGCACGGCCTGGAGCACCAACAGGGCGGCCCGGGCCTTGAGTAGCTCGCGACGGGCGGCGAACTGGGTCATGAGCACCCGGCGGAGGTCCTCGACGCCGCTGCGCTCGACCAGCGCGGTCGAGAGCGTGTCCGAGTCGGGCGCCTCGCCGGCGGCGATGAGCTGCACGGCGAGTCCCACGCCGAACAGCCCGAGACGGCGCACCAGGTCGGCACGCTCGACCTGGGTGAGGGGCACCTCGGGATCGTCGGCCACGAACCGGTCGGCCGACGCGAGGAGCAGCCCCAGGCGCTCGGGCGGGAGCGCGGCGATGGCCGCGAGGGCCTGGTACTCGGCCTCGCGCAACGTGGCGCCCGACTGGGCGAGGAGCCCGGCCACCGGGAGCACCGTCTGGCAGAGCCGACGGATGCGGGCGTCGCCGCGGTAGCGGGTCGCCACCCGTTGCGCGGATTCGAGGGCGTCGGGCCGGCCGGAGCCCAGCTCGTCGGCGCGGGACAGGATGGCGATGGCGTTGACGGGCGACGGGTGGGCCAGCTCCTCGGCGTGGAACGCCTCCAGGAAGCGTGCGTCGCTGCGGTGGAAGTGGCGCATCAGGTAGAGCACCGCGTCGGCCGGGGTGTCGCGGTCGTTCTCGAGCGCCAGGAAGTCCTCGGTGCGCTTGGAGATCTCCTCGGAGACCGAAGCCAGCCCCGGGGTGTCGATGAGGGTCATCGCGGCCAGCGACGCGGACGGCCACTCCACGACGATGCGGTCGATGTCGCCCGGGTCGAGGCCTTGGAGGTCGACCTCGATGGCGCCGTGCTCCCGGGAGAACGGGGTCTGGCGCGGCTCGGCGCCCGACGGGAACAGCGTGGCGCGGTACGTGTTGCCGTTCGTGTACCAGGCCACGATCTTCGTGCACTCGCCGGCATCGGTCGGCGCGAGCTCGTCACCGACGAGGGCGTTGAGCAGCGTGGACTTGCCCGCCTTCACCTTCCCGGCGATGGCCACCCGCAAGGGGTCGTCGAGTCGGGCCTCGGCCTGGCGCAGGCGCTCGCCGCCAGGGCGGTCGGCGTAGGCGGCGAGGGCCGCCCGCAGCAGTTGGCGCGTCTGGGTGGCCAGGGGCAGCGACGAATCGATCTCGACCGGCGTCGACGCCGCCGCGGCGGGGGCGACCGGCTCGGGCGCCGGCGGAGCCGCGACCGGCTCGGGCGCCGGCGGGGCCGCGACCGGCTCGGGCGCCGGCGGAGGGACCGGCACGTCCGGCGTGGCCGGGGGCGGCGGCGGGGCACCGGGGACCGGCGCCGGCGCGGCGGGCGGGGGTGCGGGGGCGGCCGGCGGAGGTGCAGGCACGGCCGGCGGAGGTGCGGGGGCGGCCGGCGGAGGTGCAGGCGCGGCCGGAGCGGGCACGGGAGGCGCGGCCGCCGGCGGGGGCGGAGGAGCCCCGGGCACGGGAGCCGGCGGGGGCGGCGCCGCCGGCGTCGGCGGTGCCGGTGCGGCCGGTGGTGGTGCCGGTGCCGGTGCCGCCGAAACGGGCGGGCCCGGAGGGGCGGCGGGCGCGCCGCCGCGGGTGAGGAGCGCGGCGGGCAGAGCCGGGAGGGGCAGGGCCCGGTCGGCGTCGGTCTCGGGCAGCAGCGCCAGGCGGGTCGGCGGCTGGCCGGCGGCCTGCTGCGCCGCCTGGAGGAACCGACCGAGCTCGCGCACGGTCGGCGGTCGCTCGCCGGGGGCCTTGGCCATGGCCCACTCGAGCACCCCGCACACCCCCGGGGGCACGCCGGTCGGGCGGAGATCGGGCACGGGGTCGCTCGCGGCCCGGGCGATCACCCGAACGAGCGGCTCCTCCTCGTCCACCTCGAAGGGCGGGTGGCCGGCGATCAGCGTGAAGATGATCGAACCGAGGGAGTAGATGTCGGAGGCGACCGACTGCTGGCCGCCGGTGAAGAGCTCGGGTGCGGCGTGCATCTGGGTGTCGCGGGGATCGCCGCTGCGGGTGACGAACGACCCCGCGGGCGACACCTCGAAGTCGCCGAGGAGGGGCTCGCCGAGCGGGCTCACGAACACGTTGTGGGGCTTCAGGTTCTGGTGGAGGACCCCGGCCCGGTGGGCGCTCTCGAGGGCGCCGGCCACCTTCACCCCGATGTCGGCGGCCTCGCGCCAGTCGAAGGGGCCCGACCGCACGAGGCGGTCGTGCTCGTTGCCGCGGCTGAGCCACTCGGTGACGATGTAGGGCCGGCGCTTGGCCACGCCCGAGTCGAACACGGTGAGGGTGTGCGGATGGACGGAGATGACGCCCATCGCCGCGCACTCCTGTTCGAAGCGGGCCTGGGCGGCCCGGTCGAGGGCCTTGACGGTGAAGGCCTTGACCGCCACCTCGCGGTTGAAGTTCTCCTGCACCCCCCGGTAGAGCGCGCTGTGGTCGCCTCGGCGCACGAGGCGCAGCGAGCCGACCCCCGGGACCTTGATGTCGACCTTCTCGTCAGCCATCGGTGCTCCTCCCGCCCGGCGCACCGGGCACTGCCGCCAACGTGGCCCGCACCTCGCTGCGGGCCTGATCCCGTAGTTCCGCCACTGCGGCGAGCTCGCGGGCGAGCTCGTCGACCCCTGACGCCCGTGCGGCGTCGTCGACCGTAGCGGCTCGCTCGGTGGCCTCGAGGGCGGACCGGGTGGAGCGCTGCAACTCGGTGAGTCGCGTGGTGGCCCCGTCGCGCAACTGGCGCTGGAGGCTCCGGACGGCATCGTCGAGCGCCTTGGTGAAGCGCACCTGCACCTCGCCGAGGTACTCGCGGTACTCCTCTTTGACCCGTTGGCGCTCGGCGCTCAACGCCTTGCGTCGCTCTTGCCGGAAGGCACGGCCCACGGTGAGGACGCCGGCCACGCCCGCCACCGCCAGCAGCACGGGGGCGGCGACCACGCCACCCACGCCGAGGCCGATCATGCCCGCCACACCGAGGAGCGGCTCCATGCCGCCCCACGCGCCGCCGATGGCCACCAGCACCTTGTCCTCGTCGTCGTCGGCCGAGGTGGAGTGCGAGGTGAACGAGAGCTGGTCCGTCGGCTCCCCAGCGAGGGCCACCTCGAGGGAGACGAGCAGGCCGGCCGTGGCGGAGGAGAGCTCGGCCACCACCGCTTCGGCGAGCTCCTCGCCGCGCCGGGCCACGAGCTGGAAGCACTCGGAGACCACCGCCGCGGCGCGCCGGGAGACCCAGTTGGAGTAGTCCTCCTCGAGCGAGATGGGATCGCCCGCGTCGACCATCTCGCCGGCGGCGTGGCCGAGGTCGCGGAGACGCACGGCGAGCTCGTGGTGCACGTCGTTGCGCAGGTCCTCGATGCCGTCGGCGAGCACGTGACGCCACCGGGCGCTCTCGCCCAGCAGGTCGGACGCGCGCTGGTTGGAGGTGCGCAGCTCGTCCACCGAGGGCCCGGCGATGTCCGCGCTGAGCGCGGCCTGCTCGGCCCGCAGCACGCTCTCGAGCTGGTCGAGCACGCCGACCACCTCGGCCACCGCGGCCTGGTCACGAGCGGCGTTCGCAGGGATCACGACCTCGCGGATGAGGTGCTGGCGCAGGGCCGGGATGCCCGACTCGACCGCGTAGGCCTCGTCCCCGTAGGTCTCCGCGAGCTCGTGGAGCCGGGCGGAGGTGGCCAACAGCGGCGGTTCGAGGCCCGCGGCGCGCAGATGGCCTTCGTCGATCTCGAGGATGCGGCGCCATTGGGGGTGCAGGTCGATCTTGCTCATCACGCAGATGACGTCGGTGTCCGCCTCGGTCGCCTGTCGGAGGTACTCGAGCTCGGGCGCCGTGTACTCCTGTGAGGTGTCGGACACGAAGAGCAGGGCGTCGACGAACGGCAGCCCCATCAGGGTGGCCACCGCCTCGGGCGAGTCGAGGCCCCCCATGACCGGGGTGTCGATGAGCTCGAGCCCGCCGGCCAGGAGGGGGCTGGGCACGCCGACCGCGATCGACGCGAGCGCATGGCCCTCGTGGCTCCCCCGCTCGACCAGCTCGCCGAGCTGGTCGAGGCGCACGGTGGATCCGGCCACGGGCTCACCCTGCTCGCCCTTGTAGGCCACCGAGGCCTGGGGCTCGGGGGCGTGGGCCACCGAGGTGAGCACCGCGGTGGCGAGGTCGTCGTCCACCGGGCAGGCGTCGGTGCCCACCAGCGCGTTGACGAGCGAGCTCTTGCCGGACTTGAAGTCCCCGACCACCACCACGCGGGTGGTGCCGTCGCTGCGGTGGCGCTGGGCGCGCTCGAGCCGCTCGACCAGATCCGTGCGGCCGCGCCGGGCGGCGATGTCGGCCGTCGCCCGTATCGTTCCCCGCAGATCGGTCATCTGGTCCGTTCCTGGCGACGTTCGCCGGGCCTTCGGGAGGCCTGCACTGCACCCGGCCCCCCACGTGTCGTGCCGCAAGGGTATTGCCTGGCGGGAAGGGTAGGGGTGAGAAGGATAAGGTCAGGCACCTTGAAGGGACCGCGATGAGCTTCCAACTCGGCGTCGACCTGGGCACCACCTTCACCGCGGCTGCCGTGGCGCGCGGCGGCCGGGTGGAGATCGCCTCGCTCGACTACCGCACCGCCGCCATTCCCTCGGTCGTGTGGGTCGGCCCCGACGGCACCGTCGTCATCGGCCACCCGGCGCTCAACCGAGGACTCTCCGACCCGTCTCGCATGGCCCGCGAGTTCAAACGACGGGTCGGCGACCCCACGCCGCTGCTCCTCGGCGGCACCCCGTTCTCGGCGGACGCGCTCTCCGAGCGCCTCCTCAAGTCGGTGTCCGAGGCGGTGGCCTCGCTCGAGGGCGGCCGACCCAACTCCGTCACCGTCACCCACCCGGCCAACTGGGGCCCGTACAAGAAGGACCTGCTGGCGCAGGCCGTGCGCCGGGTCGACCTCGAAGGCACCTCGCTGCTGTCCGAGCCCGAGGCCGCGGCGATCTACTACGCCTCCACCGAGAAGATGGCGGCCGGCGAGGTCCTCGCGGTCTACGACCTCGGCGGCGGCACCTTCGACGCCGCGGTGCTGCGCAAGACCGACGACTCGTTCGAGATGCTCGGTGAGCCCGAGGGCATCGAGCGCCTCGGCGGGATCGACTTCGACGAGGCGGTCCTGAACTTCGTCAACGAGGCCACCGACGGCGCCATCCAGGACCTCGACCCGAACGACCCCGAGGCGGTCGAGGCCATCGTCGCCCTCCGCGAGGACTGCACCATCGCGAAGGAGGTGCTCTCCTCCGACACCGAGGCGTCCATCAAGGTCTGGCTGCCCAACAAGGTCACGCGGGTGCGCATGACCCGCGCCGAATTCGAGGCCATCATCCGGCCCACCCTGGTCGACACGGTGAACACCATGCGCCGCGCCATGGAGTCCGCCGGCGTGCAGCCCGCGCAGGTCGACAAGGTGCTGTTGGTCGGCGGCTCGTCGCGCATCCCGCTGGTGGGCCAGCTCATCGGCGCCGAGATCGGCCGCCCCGTCGTGGTGGACGCGCACCCCAAGCACGCCATCGCCCTCGGCGCCGCGCTGCACGCCGCGTCGGCGGTCGGCACCCGGGCGGCCATGGCCAAGGAGCAGCCCGCCGAGCCCAGCGCCGTCTCGCTCGCCGAGCCCCCCACCGGCGAGCAGATGGCCAACCTGCCGCCCACCTCGATCATCACCCCCCTCGAGCGCCAGGCCATCGAGCCCGACGTGTCGCTCGCGCAGGACTCCGCCGTCTCCGGCCCCACCGTGCAGGTCACCCCGGCGCTCCTGGCCCAGGCCGCCGGCGCGGTCATGGTGCCGGGCATCTACTGCGCCAACCAGCACTTCAACGATCCCCGCCTGGCCTACTGCGCCACCTGCGGCGAGCCCCTCAGCCGCAGCGGCGCCGACGTGCGCCAGGGACCACGCCCACCCCTCGGGGTGATCGTGCTCGACGACGGGCAGACCTTCGTGGCCGATCGCGACTACGTCCTCGGCCGCGACCCCGACAACGACGAGGCCGTGCAGAAGGGCGACGCCCTCCCCCTCATCGTCGCCGACCCCGGCCGTTCGATCTCACGGGTGCACGCCCGTCTCGAGCTCGACGAGTGGGACGTGCGCCTGTCCGACTGCATGTCCGCCAACGGCACCTTCACGGCCTACGGCGGCTCCAACTGGACGCCCGTCGTGCCCGGCCACGCCGTCACCATCCAGCCCGGCACCCACGTGCTTCTGGGCCAGCGCACCTTGCTGTTCGACTCGCCTCGACGGCTGGGCTGAGCACACCCGTGGGCGACCGAAGGCGACGAGACGCGCTCCAGTCGCGGTCGGCGCCGGCCGACGGTACTGGCATTGTTCGTTTCGAAATGACACACTTTCGCAACATGGCTGGTAGGAGCTCGCTGTCTTGACGCACACATCCCGTCTGCGCACCGCGGTGGTGGTGATCGCAGCATTGCTCGCCGGCCTCACGCTGTTCGCTTCGACCCCGGCCTCAGGCCAGTCGCCCATCGACGACAAGCGCGAGGAGGCCCGCCAGGTGGCGGCCCGCCTCGACGAGCTGAGTGCCCGCTACGAGCGCCTCTCCGACCGGGCCAACGAGGCCCGCGCCGAATTGGCCGAGGTGCAGGAGCGCATCGGTCAGGCCCAGGACCGCCTCGACGCCACCGTGGCCGAGCGCGACCAGCGCCGCACCGAGCTCCAGAGCTACGCCGTGGGCGCCTACCTCGGGGGCCCCGACAACTCAGCGCTCTCCGTGGCCGTCGAGAGCAGCGACGAGCGAGAGATGCCCGTGCGGCTCGGCTACCTCGACACCGTCACCGGCAACCGGGCCCAGCTCATCGACCAGCTCCAGGCCACCGAGCAGGACGTGGAAGACCGCATGGTCGACCTCGAGGAGAACCGGGCCGCGGCCGAGGAGCTCGTCACCCAGATCGACCAGTCCGCCGCCGATGCCCAGCAGGCCATCGACGAGCAGGAGCAGCTCCAGTCGCAGATCGACGCCGAGCTCGCCGACCTCATCGAGCAGCAGCGCGCCGCCGAGGCCGCCGCCCGCCAGGCGGCCCTCGACGCCGCCGCGGCGCAAGCCGCCGCCCAGAACCCCACCGCCCCCACCGGGGACGGTGGCAGCGGTGGCGACACCGGCGGTGGCGGCACCACGCCGGGCCCCACCCCCACGCCGGCTCCGCCGGCGGCGGGTGCCGCAGGTGCGGTGGCCGCGGCCATGAGCATGCAGGGCGTGCCCTACCGCTGGGGCGGTGCCGACCCGAGCGGGTTCGACTGCTCGGGCCTGATGATGTGGGCCTGGGCCCGTGCCGGCCGTTCGCTCCCCCACAGCTCGGCGGCCCAGTACGGCGCCACCCGACGGGTCTCGGCCAGCGACCTCCAGCCCGGCGACCTCGTGTTCTACGGCAGCCCCATCCACCACGTGAGCATGTACATCGGCGGCGGCATGACCGTGCACGCCCCCCACAGCGGCGACGTCGTGCGTACGGCCAGCCTCGGCTACGTGGGCACGCCCGTCGGCTACGGCCGGCCCTGATCACCCCCTGATCCCGGCCGCGGGAACCACACCGCTCCCCCACCTCGTCTGACGGGCACGGCGCCGCCACCAGGCGCACACCGGCCAATCGGTACACTCACGCCCGGGCGAGCCGGGCAGTTCTGAGCGAGAGGGAGCGATGTCCAACACGTTCGAGGTCGGCGCGGAGTTCGCCGGCTACCGCATCCTGGAGATCATCGGGTCCGGGGGGTTCGCCACCGTCTACCTGGGCGAGGACCTCCGTCCCGCCATGCGCCGCAAGGTCGCTCTCAAGGTGCTGCGCAGCGAGCTGAGCGCCCAGGAGGACTTCCGGGACCGCTTCCAGCGCGAGTCGCTGCTCGCCGTCCAGCTCGACCACCACCCCAACATCGTCCCCGTGTACGACGCCGGCGAGTCGGACGGCCACCTGTACATCGCCATGCGCTACATCGACGGCATCGACCTCAAGGAGAAGCTCAAGACCGGGCCGCTCGACCCGGACGAGGCGGTCTCCGTGGTCGCCCAGGTGGCGAGCGCCCTCGACCTCGCCCACCAGGCCGGTCTGGTGCACCGGGACGTCAAGCCCGGCAACGTGCTGTTGCCCGGGGGCGACCCCGACCACGTCTACCTGGCCGACTTCGGGCTCACCAAGGAGACGGCGGCCGAGCAGAGCCTCACCCAGGTCGGCCAGTTCCTCGGCACCTTGTACTACGCCGCCCCCGAGCAGATCCAGGGCAAGGACCTCGACGGCCGCAGTGACCAGTACGCCCTCGGCTGCCTGCTCTACGAGTCCCTGACCGGTGAGCCGCCCTTCGTCGGCGACGTGCAGGCCATCATCGGCGCCCACCTCACCCGTGAGGCGCCGAAGGCCACCGACAAGGTGCCCACGCTGCCGCCCGCCATCGACGCCGTGATCGCCAAAGCCATGGCCAAGGACCCGGCCGAGCGCTTCGACAGCTGCGGCGAGCTGGGCGCCCGGGCGATGCAGGCCCTGCGGGCGCCGGCCCCCGACGGCACCATCGTCACCGGGGCGCTCCCGGGGATCCCGGCGACGCCACCGCCGCCGATGGACCCGAACTCGACGGTCGTCGGCCGGACCAGCCCCGGCATCCCCGCCACCCCGCCGCCGGCCACCTCCGGTGGGCACGCCATCCCGCCCACGCCGCCGCCGGCCACCTCCGGGGGCTACGCCATCCCGCCGACACCACCACCGGCCACGTCCGGGGGCTACGCCGTTCCCACCCCGCCCCCGCCGACGAAGTCCAAGGTGCCCGTGTGGGCCATCGGCGCCGGGGCCGCGGCCGTGGTCATCCTGATCGTCGGCGTCCTCGTCGTCGCCCTGGGCGGCGGCGGAGGCGGTGACGACCCGCCCGGCACCACCGCGGCGCCGCCCACCACCTCGGTCGACAACACCACGACCACCGTGCCGGCGTTCGATCCCGGCACCGGCTCGGACACGCCGCCGTTGCTCGATCAGGCCTCGCTCGACGGTGAGGAGTCCCGCTGCGCGGCGGCGGCCGGCGATCCCCAGGAGCTCCTGCGCTGCGACTTCCTGTTCTTCGAGGCCGAGGCCGGGTCGACCCAGCAGGACTTCGGGTCCAGCTGCGGCGACACGAGCCCCGGGGCCAACGGCACCTGCGGCACCACCGCCGACACCGGCAGCAGCATCGACAGCCTCATCGCCTCCTGCGGCGGTGGCGACAACGCCGCCTGCGACGAGCTCTTCCGCATCACGCCGGTGGGCTCGAAGCTCGAGCTCTTCGGCACGACGTGCGGTGGACGCTCGGACGTGAACCAGTCCGGGAGCTGCGAGAGCGTCCTGGGCTGACGGGCACGGGGACGGGCGCGCCCGCGCGGCGGCGCGCCCGTCCCCCGCGGCCTAGTCGTTCGGGAACGCCACCGCGGTGACCCGGTAGCCGCGTGGCACCTCGTCCACGGTGAACAGCACGATCTCCGAGTCGTTGCTGTAGGTGCAGTCGAACCCGCTGCCGGCGGCGTCGCAGCCCTGGAAGTCGAGGTCGTTGCCCACGCCGTCCCGGCTGAACAGCGTCGTCACCGCATCAGGGTCGGCGAACGTGCCGGCGTTGGCCTGGTCCCCCGCGGTCCAGGCGTCGTAGAGGCTGGCGGAGGCCGCCTCGGGGCTGGACGCTCCCGCGGGCCCGGCCGCCGTGGTGGTGGTCGGCGCCGCCGTGGTGGTGGTCGGTGCCGTCGTCGTCGTGGTCGACGTGCTCGTGGTGGAGGTGCTGGTGGACGACGTGGTGGTGGAGCTGCTCGTGGACGACGAGCTGGTGGTGGTGTCCCCGCCGTCGTCGTCGCCGCTCTGACTCAGGATGATCCCGCCGATCAGCAGGGCGATGACCACCACCGCGAGGCCGACCAGCAGGTAGATCTTCCAGCGATCGTCGGGCGGCTCCTGATCGTCGGGACCGAGCGGGTCGTTGGGGTCGTTCGGACCTCCCGGGCCGCCGGGCCCGCCCGGCGCCGCTCCGGCGGCGGTCACCGGCGGATCGGTGTAGATGGACGGCGACGCCACCGTCGGCGGCGCGTCCGGAGGAACCGGCGCGCCGGTGCCCGGTCCACCGACGGAGGGGTTCCCGGCGGGCGGCGTGGGGACGCCGCCGGCCTGGGTGGGGTCGAAGGGGTCGCTCATGGGCCGACACCCTAGGGGAGACCCCACCCGTCGAGCGTCTCGTCCACCGCGACGGCGACGTCGGCGGAGAGCGCCACGGCGACCGCCTCACGCAGATAGGCCAGTGGGGCCACATCCATGAGCATCCAGCGTGAGAACATCCCCGCGTCCATCCAACGGGCCTGGGGTGCGGTGACGGCATCGAAGCGGCGCTCGCCCCGCGCGGTCTGGGTGCGCAGGGACTCCCACGGCGCCTGCTCGGCGTACCAACGCCCGGCCAGGACGAGGTCGTCGACGGTGTCGGGGGCGGGACGACCGGCCGCCGCCGCACGGGCCACGGCCGCATGGTGCGCGGCCACCCTGGGCCAGGTGCCCACCTCGCTCGGGTGCGCGGCGGCGGCCGACAGCACCCGTTCGAGCCAGTGGCAGGCCCAGAGCAGCTCGACGGCACTGGCCGGTGCCGGCGTCGGCAGGCCCAGCGCCCGACGGCAGATGTCGTCGACCCGCCCGATCGACGGCTCCTCGCTCACCCGGTCGGGACCGTCCTGGAGCCGGAAGTAGGCGGTGACCGCGCCGGTGCGGTCCACGAAGTGCCCCATGCGGGCCCGCTGTTCGACCGGCCGACGGCGGCCGTAGCAGCGACCCGCCTCTTCCTCGAGGTCGTGGACGCGCCCGCTGGCCACCACGCCGTAGGCGATCCAGGAGCGCTTCGCGTCGATGCCCACGAGCGAGCCGATGGGATCGACCATGTCGGCGGTGGCCAGGGCGAACTCGATCTCGCCGTCGGCGCCGATGCCGACGGCGACGGGGGGCTGGTCCCAGCCCATGGGCTCGAGCACCCGCTCGAGCTGGTCGACGAGCTCGCGCAGGGTCGGTCGGCTCGGGACAGGCCCGGGGGGAACCGCGGGGACGGGTGGAACGGGAACGGTGGCCATCGGGGCCCTCCTCTGGTGGTGTGCACAGAGGCGACCCGGACAGCAGAGGGGGTCGCGAGCCCCGGAGGGCCGAGGGTAGATCGCCGAGGCGGCGTTGGAAAGGGGTCAGCGCCCGCCGAGGCGGCGCTGCATGCGGGTGGGGAGGCTCGGGGTGATGGCCTCGTCGATGTCCTCGAGGGCCACCCGCACGGCCAACTCGCCGTCGGCGTGGGAGACGTGGGCGAGGCGGGCGCCGGCCGGCAGCGGCGGCAGGGGGAGGTTGCCCACGAGGAACTGGCGGATCGACGCCGGCAGCTCGCGGGCCGCCACCTGGCGGGGCCGGAGGCGCAGCCAACGGCCGCCGACCTCCAGTTCGGTGAGCACGTGGCCCACCCGAAGCGAGCCGATGCCGGTGCTGCTGAGGATGCCGTCGGCGGTGAGCTCGAGGCGCAGGGGCAGGTTGGCCGAGCCCACCCAGCGGTCCACGCTCTCCTGGGTGACGGTGGCCTTCACCGAGACCGGGCCGCCCTTCAGGCGGGGCAACAGGCCGGGCTGGATGCGCACCCGCTCGACCCGTCCGACGACCCGTTCCAGGCGCAGACCGGCCATGCGCATGGCGGGCACGCCGACGGTGACCACCTCGACCTCGCCCCGCAGGGCGTCGGCGGGGTTGGCCGTCCACCGCAGGGTGGTGGGCTGGCCGAACACCCGGGTGGCGATGCGGTCGACCAGCCAGAGGACGGGGGCGTACGCCGACTCGGCGCCGGGGAGCGTCCGGGCCGGCTCGACGGGCTCGAACTCGATGTCGGGCGCGTCCGGCTCGGCCGCCGACCGCTCGGTCCGGCCGGCCCCGCTCTCCGCTCGCTCCCCGCTCTCCCCGGTGTCCAAGGTGTCCCCCGTGTCCGCCATGGCCCGCCGATGGTACGTGGTCGTCGCCGGCCCACCCGCCTCGTGGCATCCTGCGCCATGGCTCCGTGCGTGTTCTGCGCCATCGTCGCCGGCGAGCTCGACGCCCACGTCGTGGCCGAGGACGAGTACACCCTCGCCTTCCTCGACCGTCGGCCCCTCTTCGCCGGTCACACCCTCGTGGTCCCCAAGGCGCACCACGAGACCCTGGCCGACCTCCCCGGCGACCTCCTCGTCCCGGTGTTCGCCCGGGCCCAGCAGCTGGCGGCGGTGGTGGAAGCAGCCCTCGGCGCGGCCGGCTCGTTCGTGGCCATGAACAACCGGATCAGCCAGAGCATGCCCCACCTGCACGTGCACGTGGTGCCCCGCAACCCCAAGGACGGGCTGAAGGGCTTCTTCTGGCCCCGCCACCCCTACGTCGACGAGGCGGAAATGGCGGCGTTCGCCGAGCGCCTGCGCGCCGGCGTGGCCGCCGCCGAGGCCGAAGGGACCTGACCGGAACGAACGGGCACCGGGTTTTCGGTGCCCTGACACCGAGATCCGGTGCCAGAACGCGTCGGACGGCGTCAGGCGTCGGCCTTCTCGGCCGCCTTCGACAGCTCGGCCAGCGCGTCGGCCAGGCCGTCAGCCAGGGACCAGACGTCGGGCAGCACGTCCGGGCAGGCCAGCAAGCCGAAGTCCAGGTTCTCCTGGTAGCTCATCACCGTCATGTTCAGGCCGGCGCCGTCGAAGATGGGCCCCACGGGGTAGTTGGCCACGAGGCGGGCGCCCGCCGAGTACAGCGGGAAGGGCGGACCGGGCACGTTGGAGATGGTGACGTTGAACGCCGGCCGGTGCAGTCCCGCCACCCGCATGCCCGAGTAGAGGCGGGCGGCGCGCCCGAGCAGGGCCGGCGCCGCGAACTCGGCCCAGTCCTGGAGGGAGTCGGCGCCCACCGCGTGGCGCTCCTTCCCCGTGGCCATGGCCTCGTGGATGGCCTGGAGGCGCTCGACGGGGTCGTCGAGGTCCGTGGCCAGGGTGGCGAGCATCGACGACACCCGGTTGCCCAGCGTCCCTTCCTGATCGGAAGTGCGCACCGACACCGGCACCATGGCCACCAGGGGGGCGTCGAGCACCTCGCCCCGGGCGTCGAAGTAGCGTCGGAGGGCGCCGCCGCACAGGGCCAGCACCACGTCGTTGACCGTGACCCCGAAGGTGTTCTTGATGGCCTTCACCTCGGGCAACGACAGCGTGGCCATGGCGTAGCTGCGGTGGCCGGTGATGGCGGTGTTGATGGACGTGCGGGGCGCGCTGAACATCGACGGCGGCGGCGTGGCGCCGGGGTGCCCCGGCAGGCGCTGGCGGTCGATGGTCGAGCGCACCGTGCGGGTCGTGGCCTTCGCCACCCGGAACGGCTGGCGGGCCAGCGAGGTGGCGGCATAGCTGAGCAGCTCGACGTCGGACGGCACCCGGTCGGGCACCCACGGCTCGTCGGGCGGCGGCGTGGGCGGCGGGTTGGGCTCGAGGTCGAGGGTGGCGACGATGATCTCGTTGCCGGACGCCCCGTCGATGGCGGCATGGTGCACCTTGCTGAGGACGGCCACGTGGCCGTGCTCGAGACCCTCGATGACCCACATCTCCCACAGCGGGCGGGAGCGGTCGAGGGGCAGGGCCACGAGGTGACCGGCCAGCTCGGCCAGCTCCCGAGGGCCGCCGGGCGCCGGCACCGCGATGTGGCGGATGTGCCAGTCGAGGTCGAAGTCGGGGTCCTCGATCCACAGTGGGTGGTGCAGGCCGAGGGGGACGTTGACGAGGCGGCGGCGGAACGGAGCGGCCAGGTGAAGGCGCTCGGCGTACAGCGACTTCACCTGGTCGAGGGACCAGCCCCCCTCGACGTCGCTGGGATCGAACACGGCGAGGCCGGCCACGTGCATGGGGCTCGTCGGCGTCTCCATCGAGAGGAAGCCGGCGTCAAGGCCAGTGAGTCGTTGCATGCGTCGCCCCCCGGCGTGTCGTGCGTGCAGGTGTCGGTTGCTGGTGTTGCGCGATTTGGTCGTGCCGCGGGCAGCTTAGGAGGCGGGCTCGTCCCCCACCCCGAAGAGTCCGACGCAGGCGTCGAGGCCCTCGATGACGACATCGTCGCGGCGCCGGCGCTCCCAGTCCCCGCGATCGAGCACGAAGTCCACCTGGCGGTCGTAGACGTCGCGGCGGAGCTGGACGTGGTCGCCGTTGGGCCGGTAGCCGAGCGAGGTGGTGACCCCGATGGAGGCGGCGTTGTCGTGCCATGCGGAGGTCTGGGCGCGGACCGCGCCGAGGCCGGCGAAGGCGAGGTGGAGGACCGCCGACCGCATCTCCTTGCCGAGGCCCCGGCCCTGGTGGGCGCGGCCGAGCCACGAGCCCGTGGTGACCGTCCGCGAACGCCCGAAGTCGTCGGCCAGCACGTCTTGGGCGCCGACGAGGGTGCGCTCGCCGTCGGGCCCGATCTCGCTGACCATCAGGCCGAGGATCCAGTTCTCGGGCGTCCACTCGGCCCGCTGGCGCCACCACCACTGCATGGTCTGGCGGTGGCGGAAGGGCGGCTCCCAGTCGGTCCAGGGCACGGAGAACGGCATGGTGGCGGGGTCGTGGATCCCCTCGTCGGACAGCGCCACGATGGCCACGACGTCGTCGTCGGCGGGCGGCCGCAGCTCGATCCGCGGCGTGCGGATCACCAGGTCGAACAACGGCCAGTAGGGGTGCCCCATCGCCCCAGTTTGACCGGCCCCGCCGGGCCACCCGCCGGAAATCTCGGCGTCTAGGGCTCGAGCTGGACGCTGGGGACGCCGTCGGTGACGGTGAGGGTGCCCGGGACGCCGAGCAACAGAATGGGGTCACCGGCGAGGCCGACGGCCCGCACCGAGACGATCTCGCCCTTCGCGTCGCCGGCGAGGATGGTGAGGTCGAGCGACACCGCCGTCGGCTCCCCCGGGCCGGAGGCCACCTCGTCGGCGTCGACCACGATCACGTCGTAGGTGCCGTCGGCCAGGAGCCCGTCGTCGGCCATGGTCCAGCCTGTCATGCTGCTGCCATGGCTGACGACCTCCGCGACCTCTGCGCCGACCTCGCCGCCGAGCACGCCGCCCTCGACGCGGTGGTGGCCGACCTCGACGACGCCGGCTGGGACACGCCGACGGCCTCCGACCGCTGGGCCGTGCGCGACCAGATCGGCCACCTCGCCTACTTCGACGAGACCGCCACCCAGGCCATCGTCGACCCCGAGCGCTTCGCCGCCGACCTCGAGGCGGCGCTGTCCGGCGACCTCACGGAGTTCCTCGATGCCACCGAGGTGCGGGGTCGCACGCTGCCGCCCGCCGACCTGCTGGCGTGGTGGCGGGAGGGCCGGGCCGCTCTGCTGGCCGCGGCGGAGCCGCTGGACCCGAAGGCACGACTGCCCTGGTACGGGCCGTCGATGGGCGCCCGCTCGTTCATCACCGCCCGCCTCATGGAGACCTGGGCCCACGGCCAGGACGTGGTCGACGCCCTCGGTGCCGAGCGCCCCGCCACCGAGCGCCTCCGCCACATCGCCGACCTCGGCGTGCGCACCAGGAGCTTCAGCTACGCCGTGCGCGGCCTCGAACCGCCCACCGACGACGTACTCGTCGAACTGACGGGCCCCCGTGGCGAGCTCTGGAACTGGGGGCCCGAGGACGCCGCGGAGTGGGTGATGGGCACGGCGCTGGACTTCTGCCTCGTCGTCACCCAGCGCCGCCACGTCGACGACACCGAGCTGGCGGTGATGGGCCCGGGAGCCAACGAGTGGATGCTCATCGCCCAGTGCTTCGCCGGCGGGGCCACGCTCGGCCCCGAGCCGGGCGCACGTTCGGACGCCGCCGGATGACCCTCCGCTACGAGACCGACGGGGCGGTCGCCCTCGTCACCATCGACCGACCCGAGGTGCGCAACGCCGTCGACGGCCCCACCGCCGCCGAGCTGGCCGACGCCTTCCGTCGCTTCGAGGCCGACGACGATCTCGCCGTCGCGGTGCTCACCGGGGCGGGCGGCACCTTCTGCGCCGGCGCCGACCTCAAGGCCATCTCGGAGGGGCGGGGCAACCGCGTCACGACGGACGGCGACGGTCCCATGGGTCCCACCCGCATGCTGCTGTCCAAGCCGGTGCTCGCGGCGGTCGAGGGCCACGCCGTGGCCGGAGGCCTGGAACTGGCCTGCTGGTGCGACCTGCGGGTCGCGGCGACCGACGCCGTGTTCGGCGTGTACTGCCGCCGTTGGGGCGTCCCGCTCATCGACGGCGGCACCATCCGCCTCCCCCGCCTCATCGGCCAGAGCCACGCGCTGGACCTCATCCTCACCGGCCGGGGCGTGTCGGGCGAGGAGGCGCTGCGCATGGGCCTGGCCAATCGCCTGGTCGAGCCCGGCGATGCTCTCGCGGTCGCGATCGAGCTGGCCCGACAGCTGGCCGCCTTCCCCCAGCGCTGCCTGCGCTCGGACCGCGAGAGCAGCTACCGACAGTGGGGCCTGCCCCTCGACGACGCCCTGGCGCTCGAGACCGATCTCGGCCTCGAGGTCATCCGCTCGGGCGAGACCGCCGAGGGCGCCACCCGCTTCGCCGGCGGCGCCGGCCGCCACGGCACCTTCTGACCCTCCACCCGTATCCTGGGGGCATGACGACGACCGAGTCCGACCTGACCTCCGAGGCGGCCACCGACGTCCCCGTCCTCACCGTGAGCGACAAGGCCCTGCGCCGGGTGCTCGACATCCGCGCCCAGGAGGACGAGCCCGACTCGCTCGCCCTGTGGGTCGAGGTGATGGGCGTCAACGGCGGCGAGTACGCCTACGACATCTACTTCCAGTCCCCCGCCGAGGCCGGCGCCGGCGACGAGCGCGCCCGCTTCGGCGAGCTCGACGTCGTGGTGCCCGCCGACAGCATCGACGCGCTGCGGGGCGCCACCCTCGACCTCAACCGGGACCTGCTCAACCCCGGCCTGATGATGAACAACCCCAACGTGCCGCCGGCGCCGGCCCCGCCGGCCGGGATGGAGCTGAGCGGCACGCCCGCCGAGCGCATCCGCCAGGTGCTCGAGGGCCAGATCAACCCCAGCATCGCCAGCCACGGCGGCCGCGCCGACCTCGTGCGCTTCGACGACGCCACCGGCACGGTCGAGCTGCGCCTGAGCGGCGGCTGCCAGGGCTGCGCCCAGTCGACCGCCACCCTGCGCAACGGCATCGAGGGTGCCCTGCGCGCCGCCATCCCCGAGATCACCGAGGTGGTCGACGTGACCGACCACGCCAGCGGCGAGACCCCCTACTACTGAGCCCGAGCCCGGACGCGGCGGTGCCCGCGACCGAAGGCCGCGGGCACCGTGGGTCCTGCGTCGAGCGGGTGAGGAGCTAGAGCTTCTCGATGATCATGGCCATGCCCTGGCCGCCGCCGACGCACATGGTCTCGAGGCCGATGGACTTGCCGGCGTCCTCGAGGCCGTTGATGAGCGTGGCGGTGATGCGGGCGCCGGTCATGCCGAACGGGTGGCCGAGGGCGATGGCGCCGCCGTTGACGTTGAGCTTGTCGAAGTCGATGCCCAGCTCGTCGGCCGACGGGATGACCTGGGCGGCGAAGGCCTCGTTGATCTCCACGAGGTCGATGTCGTCGATGGTCATCTTGGCCCGGCCGAGGGCCTGCTTGACGGCCTCGATGGGGCCGAGGCCCATGATCTCGGGGTTCAGGCCGGACACGCCGGTGGCGATGATGCGGGCCAGCGGGGTGATGCCCAGCTCGGCGGCCTTCGTGTCGCTCATGATGACCAGCGCGGCGGCGCCGTCGTTGAGGGGGCAGGCGTTGCCGGCCGTGACCTGACCGTCGGGGCGGAACACCGGCTTCAGCTCGGCCAGCTTCTCCTTGGTGGTGCCGGCGCGGGGGCCGTCGTCCTTCGAGACCACGGTGCCGTCGGGCAGGGTGATCGGGGTGATCTCCCGCTCGAAGAAGCCTCGCTCCTGGGCGGCCACGGCCCGCTGCTGCGAGTTGGCGGCGAACTCGTCCATGCGCTCGCGCGACACGTTCTTGTACTGCACGACGTTCTCGGCGGTCTGGCCCATGGCGATGTAGACGTCGGGCAGGCCGGCCGGGGGCTCCCACGAGGACGAGCCCTCGCCCGAGCGCTCGGCGGTGCGGGCCATGGCGTCGTTGAAGAGGCCGTTGGTGCTGCCCGGGGCGCCGTCGGACATGCCGATCATGAAGCGGCTGACCGTCTCGACGCCGGCCGAGATGAAGATGTCGCCCTCGCCCGCCTTGATGGCGTGCATGGCCATGCGGGTGGTCTGGAGCGACGACGAGCAGTACCGGTTGACGGTGGTGCCCGGCACGTCGGGCATGCCGGCGAGGATGGCCACGACCCGGCCGACGTTGTAGCCGGCCTCACCGGCGGGCTGGCCGCAGCCCATGATGAGGTCCTCGACCTCGTTGCGGTCGAGCTCGGGGACCTGGGCCAGGGCCGCCTCGACCACCTGAGCGGCGAGGTCGTCGGGGCGCATGTCGACCAGCGACCCCTTGTTGGCACGGCCGATGGGGCTCCGCGTGGCGGCAACGATCACTGCTTCGGGCATTCCGGTCTCCTCAGGCGTCAGCGACAGGCCTTCGACGGTACCTGCGCCGCCCGCTCGCCCACCAATGCCCCCGAGCTGCCGGCCTCGCCGCTTCGCCATTCGGCGGAGGGGCGTCGGCTACGCCGTGGCGGCGGGCACGAAGCACTCGGACGGCCGCTCGCGGCCCCGCAGCGTCACCTCGCCGCAGCTCACCCAGTGGGCCGACTCGTCGCCCGAGGCGAGCGCCAGCGCTGCCGCGCCGGCCATGACCCGGGCGGGCACCCGCTTGGCCTCGTCGGTGAGGCGGGCGGCCTCGTTCACGGGGTCGCCCAGGACGGTGTACTCGTAGCGCTCCTCCGCCCCCACGTTGCCCGCCACCACCCGGCCCGACGAGACGCCGATGCCCACGTCGAGGTGGGCGAACGCCTCCCGCAGCACCGCGACGGCGGCGTGCAGCTCACGGGCGCTGCGCAGGGCCCGGTCGGCATGGTCGACCTGGTCCGCCGGGGCACCGAAGACGCACAGGGCCCCGTCGCCCTCGAACTTGTTCACCCAGCCCCCGTTCCCGGTGACCACCCGCACGGTGGCGTCGAAGAGCGCGTTGAGGGTGGCCACCATCTCGACCGGGGCGAGCTCGACCGCCAGCCGGGTGGACCCGATCAGGTCGACGAAGAGGGCGCTGGCCACCTTGATCTGCGCCGACAGCCCCACCTGCTCCTGGAGGGCGATGCGAGCGACCTCCTCCCCCACGTGACGGCCGAAGAGGTCCTCCAGGTGCTGACGCTCGCGCAACCCCGCCACCATCTCGTTGAACCCCGCCTGGAGGCTGCCGATCTCGCCACCGTCGTTCACGGGGACGGCCACGTCGAGGTCACCCTCGGCCACTTCGCCGAGGGCGTCGTGCAGGTCCTCGAGTGGCTCGGCCACCGAGCCGGCGGTCGCCCACAGGAGCAGCCCGCCGCCGACGAGCACCACGAGGCAGAGGAAGGCCACCGAGACGCGGAAGTTGCCGGACACGTCACGGGGGCCGACGAGCACCAGGAGGATGCCGCAGACGGGAAGCGCCGAGCCCACCAGCCAGCCGAGGAGCAGCCGCATCGTGATGGACAGCCGTCGTGCCCTCGACGGTGCCACGCCGGTGAGCGCCTTCTCCCGCAGCGGCCGCAGGGTCTGCTCGATGGCCAGGTAGCCCAGGGCACAGGTGATGAGGCCGCCCACGAGCAGCGCCAGCACCACGCGGCCGATGGCCAGGCGAGGCGAGCCGAGGCCGGCCATGAGCGCGGCGAAGACCACCGCGGCCAGCACCCAGTGCAGGTACGAACGGGTCACCATGTTCCACGGCAGGCGCAGCACCCGTTCGCGGTCCTCGGGCGTGGCGGGGCGCCCGTCGGTGAGCCACGCCTCCACCGGCCGCAGGAGGTGGCGCAGGTGCAGCACGCCGTCGATCGCACTGATGGTCACGAGGACGGCGATGGTGGCGACGACGAGGGGGAGGTCCTCCTCGAGGTCGGCCGAGGGCGGGTTCACGTGGACCAGGTAGACGTACTCCAACGCCGCCCCCACCAGGGTGGCGAAGGCGAAGCGGAGGTTGGCCCGGGTGGTGAGGCGTCGGGCGCGGCCCTCCACCGGGGTCCGGCGCCGCCGGCGGACGAGTCGGGGCACTACCCGGGGCCGACCAGCTCGCCCACCGCGTCGGCGAACACCTCGCGCGCCCGCAGATCCGCCAGCCGCCCCCGATCGATGGTCATACCCCACCGTACGCCGCGCCCGCGGGCCGCCTCCCGCGTAGCGTCGGGCCCATGTCGGAGACGAGCGAGACGGTCGGCTACGACCTGGACGGGCACGTGGCCACCATCACCTACAACCGGCCCGAACGCCTGAACGCCATCAACGGCGAGATGCGCCAGGGGCTCAACGCCGCCTGGACCCGCTTCCACGAGGACGAGGACGCCTGGGTGGCCATCGTCACCGGCGCCGGCCGGGCGTTCTGCGCCGGCGCCGACCTGAAGGACGGCCAGGGGTCGGTCGGCACCTGGCCCGGGTCGTTCTGGGAGATCCCCACCCACAACTCGTTCGAGAGCGGCTGGGAGATCTGGAAGCCGACCATCGCCGCCATCAACGGACCGTGCATCGGCTACGGCCTGACCGCCGTGGCGGCGTGCGACTTCGTCATCGCCAGCGACCGGGCCACCTTCGCCTACCCCGAGGTGACCATCGGCGTCCCCACCATCGTCGGGGCCATCCGCCTGCCCGGTCGGATCGGCTGGGCCAACGCCATGGAGCTGCTGCTCACGGGCGAGACCGTGGACGCCGAACGCGCCCTCGCCATGGGCCTGGCGTGGCGGGTGGTCCCCCACGACGCCCTGCTGGACGAGGCGCGGGCCTGGGCGGACCGGCTCTGCGCGGCGGCGCCGTTGGCCGCGCGCGCCACGAAGGAGGTGGCGTGGCGTTCCCAGGAGCTGCCCTTCGCCGACGCGGTCCGCTTCGGTGAGACCATGCGCCGGGTCGCGGCCCAGACCGAGGACGCCGCCGAGGGCCGGACGGCGAGAGCCGAGGGACGCCCGCCGGTGTGGCGGGGGCGCTGACCCGGCGGCCCGCTCCCCCACCTCCCCCACCTCGCCGGCCGCGCCCCCGGACCCGTCCCGCCCCGGCGCAGTCGTCCGGCCACCTGCGCCCCGTTCGCCGGGCGGACGGGCGGACGGGCGGACGGACCCCTCAGCGACCGAGGCGCCCCCGAGGGCCGCCCCGCACCTGGCCCTGCCCGGTGAGCGAGGCGCGCTCGGCGGCAGCCCGTCCCGCGTGCCAGCCCTGGCCGTTGGACACCGATGGCCGGGCCGTGCGCGTGTGCGGGAAGGCCTCGTCGCGCGCGGCCTGCACGGCCTCGGTGCGGTCGGCGAGCACCGGCAGCAGGCCGGCGGACTCGCCGCCTTCCGCGGCCGCCTCTTCGACCGCGCCGGCGGTGGCCTCGGCGAGGCGCTCGCCGATGCGCACCGCGAACGAGTGCAGGAACGACGTGCGGAACGACCGGGTGCGCGACCGGCCCAGGACGTCGACCTGCGAACCTGCGGCCAGCGCCGCGGTCGTGGCCTGCACCAGCAGCGAGGTGAAGAGCAGCTCCACGGCCTCGAGGTCGACCGGGTAGCCGAACACCACGACCACGCCCTCCCGCTGCATCCACACCGCCTCGCACCGGTTGGCCCGGGCCACCGCGCTCAAGAGGTGGACCTTCGGCGACACGTACGGGTTCTCGATGGTCACCCGCCGCTGGTCAGGACGCCCGGTGCGGGCCTCGCCGGCGGCCGCGAGCGCGGCGTCGATCGAGTGGCGGGCCATCAGTTCCTGCGCCTTGGCCGTGAGGGCCTCGGCCTCCTCGGGGAACTGGGTCGACTCGGCCTTGGCCAGCAGTGCCCGCACGCGGGCGAGGACCTTCTGCTCCTGCTGCTGGTCACCCGAGCCTCGGGAGTCGGGCGGATCGGTGGGCTGCCCCATGGGACGTCGCTCCTGGGTGAGGGCCGCCTGCGACACGCGGGCGACCGGAGTGGTCGATGCAGGGGAGCCTGCGCACGGTGCCACCTCGGCGGCGCCGGCGCAAGGGCCGGAACGCGCTCGGGCCCCCACCCCGGGTGGGGTGGGGGCCCGAGCAGGGAGTCGGGGGCGGCGCCTAGAAGCGCGCCCCGCAGACCGGCCAGTGGTGCAGGCCCGAGGAGGTCCGGACGCGCTCGGCGACGCGGATCTGCTCGGCCTTGCTCTGCTGGTTCGGGTAGCCCGAGCCGCCGTAGGCACGCCAGGTGCCGAGGCTGAACTGCAGGCCGCCGTAGTAGCCGTTGCCGGTGTTGATGGCCCAGTTGCCGCCGGACTCACAGGCGGCGACACGATCCCAGCCGGCCTCGTTGGGGACCGAGGCGGCCTGGACCGCGGCCAGGTACTGCAGGAGGGCCCGGTTCTGGGCCTCCCAGATGGTCAGGTACTCGGCGATCTGGCTCGCCTTCTGCGTCGACACGGGGGTGCCGCGCGCCGCGAACCAGGTCTGGACCTGCTGGGTGCTACACGATGCAGCCACGGTCATCGTCGCCAGCACGAGCGCGGCGATGGTCAGGATGCGACGTAGGGGGGACACGAGTCGGAGGAACCTCCGGTGGGGGTACAGGGGACAGCCCGTCCGCCTTGGGCAGCCCTCTTGTTATCCCCGAAACGGCCAAATGTTGCGGTTTCGTTACAGACATGTGTCACACGTGACATATGTCGCCACCCCACCCCCGCCGTCCCCAGGGGCTCCGGCGGTGCCCCGACCGGGGGGCCCGTGCGCGTACGCTGGCCGCCATGTCACCCGTCGTCGCCCGTCCCTTCGGCCGCCGCGCCGTGGCCGCCGCCCTCGCCCTCGTCGTCGGCAGTGGTGCGCTGCTCGCCTCGGGGACCGCCGGTGGCGCGGCCCCGGCCCAGACCGAGGGCGCGCCCCCCTTCACACTGGCCCTCAACACGGTCGCCACCCTCGACCAGCCCATCGCCATGGCCACCATCGCCGGCAACGACGACCTCTTCGTGGCCGAGCGGGCCGGGCGCGTGCGGCGCCTCCAGGTGGACGGCGCCACCGTCACCCCCGTGGCGACCCCGCTGCTGAACCTGTCGAGCCTCACCTCCGAGGACGGCGAGGGCGGCCTCCTCGGCCTCGCCTTCAACCCCGCCGGGGACCGCCTCTACGTGTTCCACACCAACCTGCGGGGCAACCTTCGCGTGGCCGAGTACCAGGTGGCCGACGGCGCCACCGACCCGTCGATCGTGCCCGGCACGCGCCGGGTGGTCCTGAGCATCCGCCACCAGCCCTTCTCCAACCACAACGGCGGCGCCCTCGCCTTCGGGCCCGACGGGCGGCTGTACGTGGCCGTCGGCGACGGGGGCGGCGGCGGCGACCCGCAGGGCAACGGCCAGAACCGCGGCGTGCTGCTGGGCAAGGTGCTGCGCATCAACCCGTCGCCGGGCGGCGGCCGGCCGTACCGGATCCCGGCCACCAACCCCTTCGTGAACCAGTCCCCCCGGCGGGGCGAGATCTGGCTCTACGGGGTGCGCAACCCGTGGCGCATCTCGTTCGACCGGGAGAACGGCGACCTCTACGTAGCCGACGTGGGCCAGGACGTCTACGAGGAGATCAACGCGCTGCCCAGCGACGGCGACGGCCGCAACGCCGGCCGGGGCGCCAACCTGGGCTGGAGCCGGATGGAAGGCCCCGATCCCTTCGACGGCACCGAACCCGCCAACCACACCGAGCCGACCTTCGTCTACACCCACGGCAACGGCCCCGGCGAGGGGTGCTCGATCACGGGTGGCTACGTCTACCGGGGGACGGACATCCCCGGCCTCGTGGGCCAGTACGTGCACGGGGACTTCTGCACCGGCGTGATCGGCTCCATCACGGCTACCGACGGGACGCTGACGACGTTCGCCACCGACCTCGGCATCTCCGTCGCCGACTTCTCCCTGTACTCGTTCGGCGAGGGCCCCGACGGTGAGCTCTACGTGCTCACCAGCAACGGCGCCGTGTCACGGATCGAGCCCGCCGGCACCTGATCGCCGGCCGTCGGCGCCTCAGCCCACGTGGGCGGCGAGCACGTCACGGATCGAGACCACACCCGCGACCGCGTCGCCGTCGACCACCGGCAGGTGGCGGATGTTCCCGGCGAGCATCGCCGCGGCGGCCTGCGCGACCGTGTCCTCCACCGAGGCGTTGACCACGTCGACGGCCATCACGTCTCCGGCCCGGACGTCGTCGACGTCCTCGCCGTTGGCGACCGCGCCCACCACGTCACGCTCGGAGAGCACGCCACCGGCCCGGCCGTCCACCACCACGACCACCGCGCCGACCTCCTCGCGCTCCATCACGACGGCGACGTCGCGCAACGTCGCCGCCGGCGACACCGTCACGGTGCCGCGCTGCACCAGCTCGCTCAGGGTCGTCTCGGGCGTGGGCGGGGTCATCGGGATCTCCTCGGGCATCGGGCGTGCGGCCGCTGAGCGTAGGCGACCTGGACCGACCCGCCGACCGCGCCCGCCGGCGCCCGGGCCGGCCGATGACGGCCGGCCGGCGTGCGCCGCTCAGGGTCGGGCGGCGGCGTCCACCTCGACCCGCACTCCGGCCGCCCGCAGCGCAGCGAGCACTTCGTCGCCGTGCTGGCGGTCCCGGGTCTCGACCGTGACCAGCACCTCGACCTCGGCCACCCCCACGACGCTGCCGGCGCGGTGGTGCTCGACGTCGGTCACGTTGAGGCGGAGCTCGGCCAGGAGGGCCGTGAGGTGTGCCAGCGCCCCGGGCCGGTCGGGCACCACCGCGCGCAGACGCAGGTAGCGGCCGGCGACGTTGAGGCCGTGCTCGATCAGCGCGGTCAGCAACAGAGGGTCGACGTTGCCGCCCGAGAGCAGGCAGACCACCGGCCCGCCACCCACGACACGATCACCGAGAAGGGCGGCGAGGCCGACCGCGCCGGCCGGCTCGACCACGCAGCGCGCCCGCTCCATGAGCAGGAGGACCGCGGCGGCGATCTCCTCCTCGCTGACCATGACCACGTCGTCCACCAGCGCCTCGACGTGGGCGAGGGTGAGCTCCGACGGGCTCTTCAGGGCGATGCCGTCGGCCATCGTCGCCGGGGAGGCCACCGCCGTGGGGCGACCCGCGGCCAGGGACGCCACCATCGAGGCCGCCCCTGCGGCCTCGACCCCGATGATCGTCCAATCCCCGCCGACGCCCCGCAGCGCCGCCGCCACCCCGCTGACCAGCCCGCCCCCGCCGACGGGCACCAGCACCGTGGCCCCGGGGGGCACCTGCTCGGCCAACTCCAGGCCGACGGTCCCCTGCCCGGCGATCACCAGGGGATGGTCGAACGGGCTGACGAAGACTGCGCCCGACTCCTCGGCGAAGACCTTCGCCGCGGCGATGGCATCGTCCACCGAGTCGCCCACCTGTCGCACCTCGGCGCCGTACTCCCGGGTCGCCCGCACCTTCGGCAGCGACCCCGTCGTGGGCATGAACACCGTCACGGACCGCCCCGCCATCGCCGCCGCCAATGCCACGCCCTGCGCGTGATTGCCGGCGGATGCCGCGACCAGCGGGCGCCGGTCCCCCGGATCGGCCCGCAGGAAGCTGAGTGCTCCCCGGGGCTTGAACGACCCCGTGCGTTGCAGGTTCTCGGCCTTGAGCCACACCTGCCGCCCGGCGAGCGTGGAGAGGGAGGCCGGCTGCCACACGGGAGTCACCCGTAGGTCGCCGTCGATTCGCACGCGAGCGGCGCGGATGTCGGCGACCCCGACCAGCGCCTCGCCGGACACGGTCAGTCCTGCGTGCCCGTCGCGTGGTGTGCCACGCGACCATGATCACACGTCGCCGCCACGTCCCCGCAGGTAGCGCCGCCAGCTGCCGTTGGCGGTGATGTCGGTGGCGTCGGCGAGGCCGTGGGTCTCGCAGATGAAGCCCTTGACCCAGCGGCCGCCGTCGAGCTCGACCGATCCGATGCCGAGGGGCGGCGCCACCAGGGCCACGACTTCCCCGAAGGCGGCGGCGTCGAGCGACCAGACCTCGACCTCGATGGCGCGACCACTGAGGCCCACGCGTTCGAGGGCGGGACGCTCGGGCGGGCCGCCCCGCAGGTGGTAGAGCCGGTAGCACGGGGCGGTGGCGGCCGTGGCCACCAGGACGCCGCCGCGGTCGACCAGCTGGTGGTTGAGGGGCTGACCCCGCAGATGGGCGCCGACGACCGCGAGGTGCACCCGCCCACCCGCGCCGAGGGGCCCGGGCTCGAGCGCCTCGCCGCGCAGCGCACCGGCGATCGCCGCCACCGCCCCGGCCCCCGCCGCCGGCGCGAGCACGGTGACCCCGCCGGGCCCGTCGGCCGCGGGCACGGTGATGGCACAGAGACCCAGGAGGTTGGCGAAGGTGGTGTTGCGCCCGAGCCGGGCGTTGACACCGATCGGATCGGCGGCGACCTCGGCGAGGGAGGGGACGGCCGGCACCGTGGGCACGACGAGCACGTCGACGTCGTCCCACCACGCCGCGAGCGAGCGACGGAGGGCGGCGAGACGTTCCACGGCGCCGAACACCTCGGTGCCCGTGTACGCCTCCCCACCGGCGACCACCGTGCGCACCACGTCCACGAGGCCCTCGGGCACGGCGGCCAGAGTCGAGCGCAGCGCCGCCGTCCGGTCGGCCAGCCATGGCCCGCCGTAGAGGAGGTCGCCCGCCTCGTGGAACGGGGCGAGATCGACGGTGAGCACCTCGTGGCCCGCCGCTGCGAGCGCCACTCTCTCCATCGACACGCCGTCCGCCACCGCCGCCCGGAAGGGTCCCTGGGCCACCGGCCACGGTGTGGCGGCCATCGCCGACTCCACGAGCAGGCCGTCGGCCACGGAGCGGGCGAAGGTGGAGACGCAGTCGATGGTCGGGCTGGCCGGGACGACCCCGTCGGTCGGCACCGCACCGGGGGCGCCCTTCACCCCCACGATCCCGCAGAGCGCGGCGGGCACCCGCCCCGAGCCAGCGGTGTCGGTCCCGAGGGCGAAGGCCACCTGGCGGGTGGCGACGGCCACGGCCGAGCCCGACGACGAACCGCCGGGCGCGAGGGTGGGGTCGAAGGGGTTGCGGGGGGTCCCGTAGGGGGATCGGGTGCCGACGAGGCCCGTGGCCAACTGGTCCAGGTTGGTCTTGCCCACGTACAGCGCCCCGGCGGCGAGGAGGCGCTCCACCGCAATGGCGGTCGCCTCCGCGGGGTAGGCCGCCCCGGGGAGCCCCGCCGTGGTGACCCGGCCCGCCACGTCGATGTTGTCCTTGACCGCGAAGGGCACCCCCCAGAGGGGGCCCCGGGCCTCCGGCGGCGTGGCCGTCAGCTCCTTCGCTGCGAGCAGCAGCGCGTCGGCCGGCTCCACGTCGATCCAAACCGCCGGATCATCAGAGGCGTCGAGGCGGGCGAGGACCTCCTCGACCACCGTCACCGGGTCGAGCCCCAGTCCGTAGGCCGCGGCGAGACCCGCGACCCCGGCGTCGAGCGCGGCCGCGGCGGCGTGCTCAGCCAACGGGCGCGGTGGCGTCGAGCGCGGCCAGCAGGGCGCTCGATCGGGCCACGGCCCCGAACACCCCGCCCTGCATGGTCACCATGTGCAGCGCCGCTTCGTAGTTGCCGACGTCGGTGGCCCCGGTGCAGTCCTCGAGCAGCAGGCACTCGTAGCCGCGGTCGTTGGCCTCGCGCATCGTCGTGTGCACGCAGACGTCGGTGGTGATCCCCGTGAGGATGATGTGGGTGATGCCCTTGGTGCGCAGCACGAGGTCGAGCTCGGTGGCGTAGAAGGCCCCCTTGCCCGGCTTGTCGATGACCACCTCGCCCTCGACCGGGTACACCTCGGGGACGATGTCCCAGCCTGGCTCACCGCGCACCAGGATGCGTCCGCAGGGGCCGGCATCGCCGATGCCCGCGCCGATGCGCTGCGAGCGCCAGAGCTTGTTGGGCGGGCAATCGGTGAGGTCCGGGAGATGGCCCTCACGCGTGTGGATCACGAGCATGCCCACGGCCCGGCACGCGGCCAGCACCTCCATCGTCGGGGCCAGGCCGGCCCGCGTCAGGTTCAGGTCGTAGCCCATCGCGTCCACGTAGCCGCCCGGACCGCAGAAGTCCGTCTGCCAGTCGATGTTGACGAGGGCCGTGGTGGACGGGTCGATGGCCCCGTCGTACGGCCAGGCGTACGGGCGGGCGTCGATGGGTCCGAAGGTGGGCATGGGTCGCTCCTTGGCGGGTCGGGACGGTCAGCGGGGAGGGTCGAGGGCGGCGAGGACGGCGGCGGCGGAGCCGACGGCGCCGAAGATGCCGCCGGACATGGTCACGGTGTGTGCGGCGGGCGCGGCCAGCTCGGGCACGAGTGGAGCGGAGGCGTCGGTGACGAGCAGGCACTCGTACCCCCGGTCGTTGGCCGACCGCAGGGTCGAGTGCACGGGGCCCTCGAGGCCGAACCCGGCGACGAGCAGATGGGTGCGCCCGGCCCGGCGGAGCAGGGCGTCGAGCGGGCTGCCGTGGAACGCGTCGACTCCGGCCGCCACGACGGCGATGGCCTCGACGGGCAGGGCCGGCCCGCTCGACGGGTCGGACGCAGGCCCGTGGGCGACCGAGAGGACGAGGCCGCCGTAGGCCTCGACCGCGAGCGCCAGCTCGAGGCAGGCGGCCCGCGCCGCGGCGGGGTCGTGGGCCCGGGTCGACCAGCTGTCGTCCCAGCCGGCGAGGACGAGGGCGAGGTGCCCGGGCGCCAGCGCACCGTCGTAGGGCCAGGGATACGGCTCGGTGCCGGCCACGAACGTGGCGCCGGCGTCGGGGCCGCCCACGGGGGGCGGGGTGGTGGTCATGGGGTTGGCGGCCATGGGGTGGGTCGTCACGATCGGGCTCCGGCGGGAAGGGCCAGCCACGTGCGCACGAGCTGTGCGAAAGCGTGGGGGGCGTCGAGTTGGACCGCGTTGCCGGCGCCGGCGACGACGGCCACCTCGGCCCCGGCGAGTCGGGCCAGCGCGGCCGCGGCGGCGTGGCGCTCGGGGCCGCTGGCGGCGCCGACGGTGCAGAGGATGGGAAGGCCGGCCAGGCCCCGAAGGTCGTCCTGGCTCGGGTCGAAGGCGGCGAACTGGGGGATCTCCGCCCGCCAGCGGGCGGCGCCGGCGGTCGCGTCCGCCCGCACGGCCGGATCGAGGGCGGCCCACGCGGGCTCCCCCATCACCGACCGCACCACGGCGAGTGCGGCGTCGTCGCCGGCGGCGGCCTGCGCCGCCGCCTCGGCGAAGCGACGGTGCAGGGTCGGGGCCTGGTGACCGAGCAGGGGCTCGTGCACCACCAGGCCGGTGGCCACGCCGGGATGGCGGATGGCCAGGTCGAGGGCGAGGGTTGCCCCACCGCTCACGCCGACCACCGCCACTCCGACCGCCCGCTCCTGGCTGAGGAGGGCGACCACCTGCTCCACCTGCTCGGCGAGGTCGCCGGCCTCGCCGTGCCCCCGGCCGCCGACCGGACGCTCCACCACCAGCACGTGGTGGTCGTGCGCCAGGTCGTCGGCGACCGTGGCGAACGTGGCGGGGCCGGCCCCGACGCCGTGCAGCAGCACGACGCCGGGGCCCTCGCCACGATCGAGGTGGATGGTGGCCGGCACGGGACGTGCTAGCCGATCGTCCCGGTGACGCCCTCGACGAAGAAGTCCATCTGCTCGACCTCGTCGTAGGTGGGCTGCTCGCCCTCGTCGTAGACGACCTCGCCGTCCTGGTTCTTCACCACGCCCTCGAAGGGCGAGCCGCCGTCGATGAAGCGCTGCTTGGCCTCTTCGATGAGGGCGATGGTCTCCTCGGAGACCATCGTGCCGAAGGGCGACTGGACGAACGGGTTGTCACCGGTCTGCAGGCCGACCCGGAAGTCGCCGTTGTAGTCCGACTCGGCGAACTCGCCGGCCTGGATGGTCTCGACGATGTCGCTGTAGAGCGGGCCCCAGTCCCACTCGGAGCCGGTCACCCAGCCCTCGGGGGCGAGCTCGGAGGCGTCGTAGTGGTAGCCGACGGTCATGGCGCCGGCGGCCTCGGTGGCCTCGATGATGGTCTTGGTGCAGTCCTGGTGCTGGCTGATCACGTCGACGTCCTGGTCGAGCAGCGAGGCGACGGCCTCGGCCTGCACGGCGGGGTCGCACCAGCTCCCGGTGGAGATGGTGATGACCTCGGCGTCGGGGTTGACCGACTGGGCGCCCAGGGTGAAGGCGTTGATGTTGGCCAGCGTCTGGGGGATGGGGAAGGCGTAGATGTAGCCGAGCGTGTCGGTCTCGGTGCTTTCACCGGCCGCGATGCCCGCCAGGTACACCGGCTCGTACACGGTGCCGAAGTACGTGCCCACGTTGTCGAGCTGGTTGTCGCCCTCGAGGCCACCCTGGTGCACGAAGGTCACGTCGGGGTTGCGCTCGGCCACGTTCTGGGCGAACTCGAGGTGCCCGTAGCTGGTGGCGAAGATGATCTCGGCGCCCTGGTCGATCATGTCCTGCATGACCTGCTCGGACTCGGCGGTCTCTGGGACGTTCTCGGCCTGGAGCAGCTCGACGCCGTCGACCGTCTCGGCCATGGCCTCGCTGCCCTCGTAGGCGGCCTGGTTGTAGCCGAAGTCGTCCTTGGGGCCGACGTAGATGAACCCGACCGTGGTGGCGTCGTCGTCACCGCCGGTCGTGTCGGAGGAGGACGAGTCGCTGCTCGACGAGCAGGCGCCGGCGAGCAGCGCCAGGCCGCACACGACGGCGGCGACACGTAGGGATCTGGGCATGGAGGCTCCTTGATGGGGGTGTTGGTGGTTGGTTTGGGGGGTCGGGGCGGGCTCGACGGCGCCGGGGCGTCTAGTGGTCGAAGACCCGTTCGAGGGTGGCCGGGCCGCCGTGGATGCGGCGGCGGCTGAGCAGGGCGAGGACGACGAGGACCAGCAGGTAGGGCAGGGCCTCGAGCAGGTAGCGGGAGATCTCCCAACCCCGGGCCTGGAGCTGGAGCTGGAAGGCGATGGCGCCGGCGAAGAGATAGGCGCCGAGGGCCAGGTTGAGCGGCTTCCAGCCGGCGAAGATGACGAGGGCCACGGCCACGAAGCCCCGGCCGACGGTCATGCCCTCGGACCAGTTGAGGGTGGCGGCGGTGGACAGCTGCGCCCCGCCGAGCCCGGACATCGCCCCGCCCACGAGGACGGTGATCCACCGCACCTTGCGGGCCGAGGTGCCGTAGATCTCGAGGACCTCCGGGGCCTCGCCCGCGGCCCGCAGCACGAGGCCGGCCCGGGTGCGCCACAGCACCCAGGAGGTGAGGGGCACGGCCGCGAACGCCAGGTAGGTCAGCGGGTCGTGCTGGAAGAGGACGGGCCCGAGGAAGGGCAGCTCGGAGAGGCCGGGGATGTCCCAGGTCTCGAGGGGCACGACGCCCTGGCCGACGTAGTTCTGGCCGAACAGGGCGGTGACGCCGAGGCCGAGGAAGGTGACCACGAGGCCCGAGGCGATCTGGTTGGCGCCCCGCTCGAGCACGAGCAGGGCGTGGACCGACGACAGGGCCGAGCCCGCCAGCATCCCTGCCACCACCCCGAGCCAGGGGTTCCCGGTGGTGATGCCGATGGCGTAGGCGGTGAGGGCGCCGCAGAGCATCGAACCCTCGGTCCCGAGGTTGATGACGCCGGAGCGCTCGGTGCACACCTCTCCGAGGCCGGCGTAGACCATGCAGGTGCCGCCGGCGACGGCGCCGACGAGGATGGACTCGAGCATCAGGCAGCGCTCCGGGTGCGACGGGGCCCCCAACCGAGGACCGTGATCAGGACGAGCGCCATGAGGATGTTCACGGCGCCACCGGACAGGCCGGCGGTGATGCGCAGCCCCGAGCCGCCCACGGCGATGGCGCCGAGGAGGAGGGCGGCGAGGCACGCCTTGAGGGGGTCGTGACGGCCGAGCCACGAGGCGAGGAAGCCGATGAAGCCGATGCCCACCAGCAGGTCGGGACGGAGCCGGCCCTCGGTGCCGGCCACCTCGATCATCCCGCCGAGCCCGGCGAGGGCGCCGCCGAGGCCAATGGCGGCGATGGACAGGCCGCCGACGGCCAGTCCGGCCCGGCGGGCGGCGGCCGAGTTGCCCCCGACCACCCGCAGCTTGAAGCCCCAGGTGGTCGAGCGCAGCACCCACCACAGGACCACCGCGGCGACCAGGGCCACGAAGATGCCGGCGTGCACACGGGCACCCCAGATGACGGGGAACCGCTCGCCGTCGACGAGCTCACGGCTGTACGCCTGGCCGAGGCTGGTCGGGTCCTTCCAGGGCTCGAAGCAGAGCCAGGTCACCACGAGGGCGGCGATGTAGTTGAGCAGGAGGCTGCTGATGGCCTCGTTGGTGCGGGTGACCACCTTCAGCAGGGCGGGCAGGGCCGCCCAGAGGAAGCCCATGGCGGCGCCGCCCAGGCCCATCAGGACGAGGGTGGGAACGCTCGGCGCACCGGCGTCGAGGCGGTTGGCCACCAGGAACGCCCCGATGGCGCCCATGAGCAGCTGGCCCTCGCCTCCGAGGTTGAACAGGCCGGCGCGGGCGGGCACCGCGGCGGCCAGCGCAGCCATGAGCAGCGGCGTCGAGCGGATCAGGGTCTCGCCGATGGCATCCGGGTTGCCCAGCGCCGTGTCCCACATCGACCGGAGCACCGCGAGGGGGTCGGCTCCCTTGGCCAGCAGGAAGGCCGAGTAGATGACGATGGTCGAGCCGATGACCAGCACCCAGCGCACGGCGGCGCGGAGCAGGTGGTGCTCGCTCCAGTGGGCGGCCTCGGCGTCGGCCTCGGCGGCCTCGCCGTCGGGCTCCCAGTGCGCCCCGGGCTCCTCGCTCGCCGGCTCGGCCGTCTCGACCGTCAGACCGGACGAGGTCGTGGCACCGGGCTCGCCCGCCGGGTCGGGGACGAGATCAGCCTGCGTGGTGGTCATGCGGCGGCCCCTTGGAGCATGAGGCGACCGATCGCCTGGCGGTCGGTCGTGGACGGATCGACGATCCCCGCGACCTCGCCGTCGTGGAGCACGACGATGCGGTCGGCCAGCGCGAGGAGCTCGTCGATGTCCTCGGACACCATGAGCACGCCGGCACCGGCCGCCCGCCGGTCGAGGAGGAGCTGCTGGGTGGCCCGCACCGAGGCGACGTCGAGGCCCCGGCTCGGGTAGGCGACGACCACCAGCGTCGGGTCGTCGACGAGGAACGTCCGGGTGAGGACGACCCGTTGGATGTTGCCGCCCGAGAGGGTGGCCACCTCGCGCTCGAGAGGCGCCATGTTGAGGCGCTCGGCGATGTCGCTGGACTCGACCGCGGCGCGGACCGCCTTCCAGTCGATGCGGGGGCCCCGCTTGGGGAAGGGGCGTCCGTTCAGGGGCAGGTGCCCGAGCACGGCCAGGCCCCCGACGACGGCGTCGTTCACCGGGTCCTCGGGAACGGACACCACGCCCGCACCGAGGGTCTTGCCCGGCTTGCCCAACTTGCTCATCTCGCGGCCGCCGACGTGGATCTCGCCCTTGTGGAGGGGCAGCATCCCGAGGATGGCGTCGAGGAGCTCGCGCTGGCCGTTCCCGGACACGCCGGCGATGCCCACCAGCTCGCCCGGCTGCACGAGGAAGGTGACGTCGTGGATCTTCGAGCGACCGTCGACGGACGTGGCGCTCACGCCACTGACCGCAAGGGCGGGCTCGCCGTGGCGGACAGGCTCGCGTTCGGCGGGCAGGGGCGGCGGGACGCTGCCCACCATGGTCTCGACCAGCTGTGCGTCGGTGTGGTCGTCGGGGTGGGCGTCGGAGAGCGCCATCACGCCGTGGCGCAGCACGGTCAGGCGGTCGGCCACGGCCCGGGTCTCGGCCAGCTTGTGGGTGATGAGGGCGATGCCCAACCCGTCCGACCGCAGCCGCCGGATCACGTCGAGCAGCGCCTCCACCTCCTGGGGAGCCAGGGCGCTCGTGGGCTCGTCGAGGATCACGACCTTGGCGTCCATCAAGAGCACCCGCAGGATCTCGACGAGCTGACGCTCGGCGATGGACAGGTCCCGCACGACGGCACCGGGCTCGACCTTGAGCCCGTACTTCTCGGCGCCCTCGGCCACCCGGGCCCGGGCCTCGGACCGCTTGTACCGGCCGGTGCCGCAGGCCAGCTCGACGTTCTCCGCCACCGTCAGTGCGGGGACGAGACGCAGGTCCTGGAAGACCATGCCGATGCCGGCGGACCGGGCCGAGGCCGGCGAGCCCAGCTCGATGGGCTCGCCGTGGATCAGGATCTCGCCCTCCTGCGGGTGGTTCACCCCGTAGAGGACCTTCATGAGGGTGCTCTTGCCGGCCCCGTTCTCGCCGAGGAGGGCATGCACCTCGCCGGTGCGGATGGTGAAGTCGACGTGATCGTTGGCCACGAACGAGCCGAAGCGCTGGGTGATGCCCCGGGCCTCGAGGAGTGGCGCGTCGACGAGGGGGGCCTCGGCGGCGGCGAGATCGGCGGCGGCGAGATCGACGGCGGCGGGATCGACGGGTGCGGGGTCCGACATCAGCGGTGCCTCCGGTTGAACATGCGGGCGATGGCCAGGGCGGCGCGCTCCTCGACCACGGACAGCGACTCGTCGAAGTGGGCGACGAGCAGGTCGTCCGCGGTCCCGAAGTCATCGGCCAGGACGACGTCGAGGATGCCGACGTGCTGGGTGATGGTCCGTTCGATGCGCTCGGCGGTGAGGAAGTCCTGCATGCGCACGATGCGGATGCGCTCGTTGACCCGGTGGAGCTCGTCGACGAGGGCGACGTTGCCGGCGGCGGCGGCGAGGCGCTCGTGGAAGTCCTCGTCGAGGAGGACGAAGTCACTGTCGACCTCGTCGTCGGAGGCGGGCGCCTCGAGGTCGGCCCAGTCGGCCCGCAGGGTCCGGATCTGCTCCTCGTCCTGGGCCGTCTCGCCCGACGGGAGGCGCCGGCCCAGCGCGCACCGCTCGAGGGCGAAGCGGATCTCGTAGAGCTCGCGGATCAGGTGCAGGTCGACCAGGGTCGGCCCGAACCCCCCGTCGGGGAGTCGCTCGAGCAGGCCCTCGGTGTGGAGGCGGGAGAAGGCCTCGCGCACCGGGGTGCGGGACATGTCGAGCTCCGCCGCGACCCGCTCCTCGCCCAACCGGGCCCCCGGCGGGTAGGCACCGGTGAGCAGGCCCTGCTTGAGGAACTGGTACGCCACGTCGCGCCGCGGGAGCGTTGTATACGAGCTTGTGTCCACGCCGGTATCCACGAGGCCGAACGTAAGAGGGCGGCATCACCGGCCCGTATCGCCCGTGTCAGCAGCGTGAGGCGATCACCTGACACCTCGCGTGACACTTTCTGCACCGCATCTGAACCGGCGGGTCACGCCACGTGCCGGTACGGCGGGCGGCCTCGGTGGGGTCAGTCGGGCTCGGGCGGGACCCAGCGGGGCGGGCGCTTCTCGAGGAACGCGGCCATGCCCTCGCGGGGCTCGTCCGAGTGCTCGAGGGCCCAGAACATGGTCTGATAGTCGATGGCCCCGTAGTGCTGGTGGAGCATGCGCTTGGTGTGGACCCGGGCGTCGGGCGGGGTCTGCAGCACCTCGCGGGCCGCCTGGAGGGCGGCGGCGCGGAGCTCCTCGTGGGGCACCACCCGGGCGATGAGCCCGAGACGGAGCGCCTCCGCGGCGTCGAAGCGCCGGGCCGACAACAGCAGGTCCTTGGCCACGGCCATGCCCACGTGCGCGGGCAGGATGGCGGCGTAGGTGGCGTCGGGGATGCCCCGCAGCAGCTCGGGCACCCGGAACGTGGCGCGGTCGCTGACCACGGCGATGTCGGCCAACATCGCGATGAGCAGGCCGCCGGCCTGGCAGATCCCGTTCACCGCGGCGATCACGGGCGCACGGCTGTCGCGGACCGCGAGGAAGGGCAGCACCTCCTGGCCGAGCCCCTCGGGCAGGGCCTCGTCCTCGCGGGAGCGGCCTCCGAGGTCACCCCCGGGCGAGAAGACGTCGCCCGTCCCGGTGATGATCAGCGCGGCCAGGTCGTCGTCGGCGTTGACGAGGCGGACGGCCTGCTTGATGCCCCAGTACATGGCCGGCGTCAGCGCGTTGCGCGCCTCGGGCCGGTCGATGGTGCACCAGGCGATGGGGCCCTCACGCTCGAGGTGCAGGCCAGAGGTGCCGAGGTCGTCGCCCATGGTGGCGGGACCGGGGATCAGTCGTTGGCCGGGACGTAGAGGTCCGTGGCGAGGGCGGCGTGCTTGCCCACGGTGTCGGCGCTCACCGAGCGGATGGCCACGTCGTGGCCCTGCGCCTGCGCCCGCAGCGCACCCACGGTGCAGTTCTCCTTGCCCCCGAGGGCGGTGAACGGGTCGTAGCTGAACTCGCGCATCGCGTTGAGGTGGGTGACCTTGTCGATGGTGGCGTCGTCGACCCCGTCGAAGTGGCCCATGACCTCCTCCGGCGCGAACGGCCAGGTGGAGTCGGAGTGCGGGTAGTCGCACTCCCACATCACGTGGTCCATGTTCAGGAAGTCCCGGCTGGCCATGCCGAAGCGGTCGTCGATGAAGCAGGTGAGCACCCGCTCGTCGAACACCTCGCTCGGGAGCTTGTCGCCGAAGTCCTGACCCGTCCAGGCGTGGTGGCGGCGGTAGTTGTAGTCGATGCGCTCCTTGAAGTACGGGATCCAGCCCGTGCCGCCCTCGGACAGCGCGATCTTCAGGTTCGGGAACTTCCGCAGCACCGGCGACCAGACCAGGTCGGCGGCGGCCTGCACGATGTTCATCGGCGTGAGGGTGATGAGGCAGTCGATGGGGGCATCGGGGGCGGTGATGACGAGCTGCGACGACGAGCCGATGTGCAGGCAGACCACGACGCCTTCGTCCGAGCACGCCGTCCAGAACGGGTCCCAGTGGTCGGAGTGGAAGCTGGGCCAGCCGAGCTTCGAGGGGTTCTCCGAGAAGGTGACCGCGTGGGCGCCCTTGGCCGCGGTGCGGCGCACCTCGTCGGCGAGGATCTGCGGATCCCAGATGGCGGGGAGCGAGCAGGGGATGAAGCGGCCGGGGTGGGTGCCGCACCAGTCGTCGATGTGCCAGTCGTTGTAGGCCCGCACCATGGCGAGGGCGACGTCCTTGTCCTCGGTGCGGGCGAAGAGCTGGCCGCAGAAGTGGGGGAACGACGGGAAGCAGAGCGAGCCGAGGACGCCGTTGGCGTTCATGTCCATGACCCGCTCGTCGATGTCGTAGCAGCCGGCCCGGAGCTGCGCGAACGAGGTCGGCTCCATGCCGTACTCCTCGGGGGGCCGGCCGGCGACCGCGTTGAGGGCGACGTTGGAGATCTCCTGGCCCTCGTAGACCCAGGCGTTGGTTCCGTCGTCACGGGTGATGAACTTCGGCGCCAGGTCGACGTACTTGGCGGGCAGGCGCCCTTCGAAGAGGTGCGGCGGCTCGACCACGTGGTCGTCGACGCTCACCAGCACCATGTCGTTCATGTCCATGACGGGACCCCCCTGGGCTCGTGCCGCAAACTAACAACGGCGTCACTTCACAAGGTAGCACCTACCCACGGAGGGCGCGCCGGCGCGCTCCGAGGCGCGATTCGTGCGGTTGCGGAAGCTCAGCCGGCGTCGGCGTCCGGCTTGGCCGGGCGCCAGAACACGGCGAGGAGCAGGGCTGCTCCCCCGCCGCCGGCGATGGCGGCGATGGCGAGGCCGGTCCAGCCGTTCATGTCGCTGAGCTCGAGGACGTCGTCGAGCGACCACTCGCCGGCGCCGAGCATGGCCAGGCAGAGGGCCACGACCGTGAGGGTGAGGACGTACTCGTAGCCCTCGCCCGGGCGGAAGATGAAGAAGCCGTTCTTCAGGTGGTTGGTGATGAGGGCCACCAGCATCACCCCGATGACCGCGGCACAGGCCAGCGGGGTGGCCAGGCCGAGCACGAGCATGGCGCCGCCGGCGATCTCGGTGATGCTGGCCGTCCACGCGTGCAGCGGGCCCGGCTTCATGCCGAGGCTCTCGAACCAGCGACCGGTGCCGGCGATCTTGCCGCCCCCGAAGATGTGGTTGATGCCGTGCGCGAGCATCACCGCCCCCAGGATGAGGCGCAGGCCCAACAGGGCCAGGTTCACGGCATCAGCGTCAGGCACGCCCGACCTCCTCGGTCCACCACTGGGTCGGCGTCATCGTAGGCCCGGCCCCGAGGTGAGGAAGCGCTCCCTCTCATGTGCATCTCGTAGTCTGCGGGCGACGCGGCCCGGCGACGTGCGACCCGGGCCTCGAGGAGGATGCATGGCCAACCGAGCGAGCGGAGCCGTCGTGGCGGGCGCCGATGGCGTCCCGCCCGTTCGCCAGCGCCTGACGGCCGAGGCGCGCAAGCGGTCGATCCTCCAGGCGGCGCGGGAGGCCTTCACCGAGACCGGCGACGCCAACGGCACCACCATCCGGGTCATCGCCGAACGCGGCGGCATCAGCGAGGGCGTGATCTACCGCCATTTCGAGAGCAAGGACCAGCTGTTCTTCGAGGCCGTCGTGGAGCCGCTGCGAGAGGCGGTCGACTCCCTCGTGGCGGCCACCGAGGTCGTCGACCGCGACGGACCCATCACCCCAGAGCGCCGCCAGGCCGCGATGAAGAGCCTCTACCGCCAGCTCACCTCGACGCTCGACGAGATGCTGCCCCTCCTCGGGCTCGTCCTGTTCGGCGACCCGGAGACCGCGCACCGCTTCTACCGGGAGAGCTTCGCCGCCGCCATGGATCGGCTCGGCGCCGCATGGCAGGCCGCCGCCGACCGCCTCGGTGTGCCCCTGGAGTCGCCCGACCTCTCCGCCCGGGCCGTCATGGGCATGGCGCTGATCACCGCCTTGGAGCACCACCACAACGAGCGCTTCGACGCCGACGGCGCGCTCGACACGCTGAGCGAGCGGACCATCAACGGCTTCTTCCCCGACGTCCCCGCGGCGTCGCGGACCGGGCGCACCTCCCGATGAGCGCGCTCCACCCCGATCTGCTGCCGGTCGCCCGGCTCGTCCCTCGGGGAACCCTGACCGCCCGTCGCCTGGGCGTGGTCCGCTACCTCACCCGCCTGCGCCGGGCGCCCCGGGTGCCCGCCCTCGACGACGTCGTCGTGGAGGACCATGCCGCCCCGGCCCCAGAAGATGGTCGACCCGTGCCGGTGCGGGTGTACCGCCCTCGCGACCCCGACGGCCCCGTGCCTGCCCTGCTCTGGTTGCACGGCGGGGGCTACGTGCTCGGCGACGCCTACCAGGACCAGAACGCCAACCTCGCCCTCGTGCGTGAGCTGGGCATCGCGATCGCCTCCGTGGACTACCGCCTCGCCCCGGAGGACCCCTTCCCGGCCGCGACCGACGACGCGTACGCCGCCCTGCGCTGGCTGCACGGGTCCGCCGACGAGCTCGGCGTCCGAGCGGACCGCCTCGCGGTCGGCGGCGCCAGTGCCGGCGGCGGGCTCGCCGCCGGCGTGGCGCTGATGGCGGCCGATCGGGCCGAGGTGCCGCTCGCCTTCCAGCTGCTGATCTACCCCATGCTCGACGACCGCACCGTGGTGCGCCCGGGCCTCGACGACTCCGCCTGTCGGATGTGGACCGCGCCCAGCAACCGGTTCGGGTGGGGCGCGTACCTCGGGACCGAGCCCGGCGTGGGCGAGGTCAGCGCCTACGCGGCGCCGGCTCGCCGCGAGGACCTCTCCGGCCTCCCGCCGGCCTGGCTCGGCGTGGGGTCCTGCGACCTCTTCCACGACGAGGACGTCGACTACGCCGACCGCCTCACCACCGCCGGCGTGGCCTGCGAGCTGCACGTCACCCCCGGCGGCTACCACGCCTTCGACCTGCTCCAGGCGAAGGCCGGCGTCTCCCGGGCCTTCCGCTCCGGCTACGTCAGCGCGCTGCGGGCGGCGCTGTTCGACCCCGACCCCGAGCCCGAGCCCGGGGCCGACGCCGAGTAGTTCCCGGCCCACGCGCCCCGAGTCCATCGCGGCCCAGGGCCCCCGAGCCCAGCGCCCGACCGAGTCCTGAGCCCGCCGACCCCCAGGCGGTCAGGCGCCGGCGGTGGCGAGGTCCTCGAAGCGGCCGAGGCCGTAGTCGCCGGCGATCGTCGTGCGGTGCATGCACCGCCCGTACTCGGGCGGCGAGCCCGACACCGAGTGCAGCACCCGCCAGTTGTCCCAGATGACCATGTCGGTGGGCTTCCACTCGTGCTCGTAGCAGAGGCCCTCGGCGACGACGACGAGCTCGTCGCACACGGCGGCGAGCAGGGCCTCGCCGTCGGCGTCCTCGTGGCCGACGAGGCCCTTGGCCATCCAGGGCGACACGTGCAGCACCTTCTCGCCGGAGTCCCGGGTCCACACCGCGGGGTGCAGCGCGCGGGGCCGGCCGGCGTACTCGGTCATCACCCCTTCGGCGGCGCCCGGCGCCTCGATCTCCTCGAAGCCCTCGGGACGGCCGTAGTGGAGGTTGTCGAGGATCACGTCCATGGCGTACGCCACCGTCTCGCCCTCGATCCGGTCCCGCAGGTCGGGCGACAGGGCCTGGTACAGGGCGATGCCGTCGACGAAGCGGGTCCGGCCCCCGACGGGCGGCGCCTCGATCGAGCGCAGCACCCCGGCCCGGTTGAGCTGGTCGTTGTAGCAGTGGTCGAAGTGCCACGGGAGCCATTGGGCGAGCAGCTGGCCGTCCACCCGGACGACCCCGCCTTCGTTCGGTTCGTGGCGGATCTCGATCACGCCGAGCAGCTCGCCGTCGCCTACGCGGGGCGTGGCCTTGCTGGGGTGGTCCTTCAGCGGGCCGAACACCGTGCTCAGTGCCACCTGCATCTCGGGCGTCGGCTCGACGTCCTCGAACACGAGCAGGCCGCGAGCCTCGAACAGTGCGTTGAGCGCGGCCCGCACCTCGGGGTCGGCCACGCGCTCCTGGGTCAGGCCGCTCACCCGCGCCCCGAAGGGCGGGTCATCGAGGATCGGATGCGTGTCGAGGGTGCTCACGAGAAGGTCCTCCTGGTCGGGCACATCCGGCATCGGTGGGCGCCGGACGGGTGGTGGGCGTCGCGCCCGTCGGGGGCGGTCGGGTGGGGGCGCGTCCTTCGGTGGCGCGTCACGTCGGGGCGCCGACGGTGCGGTCGGCCCACTCGACGAGCTGGGGGACGAGCATCGGCCAGCGCACGAAGAGCGAGCCGGTGTCCTCGACCGCGGCTCGGCGCTCGTTCCACTCGGCCTCGTTCCATGGGGGCTCGACGAGCTCGGCGCCGGGCAGGCCGGCGGCGAGGGCCTCCGAGGTGGCCCGCGTGTGGGACATGTCGGAGGCGCCGCTGCGGAACACGAGGACGGGCACCTCGAGGCGGGCGACGTCGTCAGCGCTCAGACCGGGGACCAGCGTGTCCTCGCACGGGCAGTAGGCCATCGCCCACCGGTCCATCACGTCGAGGAACTCCTGACGGTCCATCGCGAGGATGCGCTCGCGGTTGGACGGGTTGGACGCCTGCACCTCCTGCCACTGGTCGAGGTCGGCCACCGCCTCCATCCCGCCGTGCCAGGCGGCGTCGAGCGAGGGCATGCAGTAGTAGCCGGCGAGCTGGAGCAGGCCGGGCACGCCGCCGCTGATCCACCACATGGCCAGGCCGGCGGCGATGTCGGGGTTGCGGGCGGCGGTGAGCAGCGACACCCGGGCGCCGCCGGACCCGCCGGCGATCACCGTCGGCCCGAGGTCCAGGTGGCGGATGAGGGCGGCGAGGGCGTCGGCCTGCACCTCGGACTCGGACGGCCCCTCGAAGACCACGGAGGAGGCCCCGCAGTTGGGCCGGTCCCAGGTGAGCACCTGACGGCCCTGGTCGGCGAGGGCGCGTGCCATCTCGGGCAGACCGCCGACCTCCTTGGTGAAGCGGCCGCCGGGCGTCAGCACCCAGGGCTGGCCCTCCCCCACGAGCTCGTAGGCGATCTCGATCCCATCCAGTTCTGCCACCGGCATGGTGCCCCCCTTCGTGCGCATTTGTAACACTCACGTCACCACCCGTCCACGAGAACGGGCCGCGTCGTCGTGAGCGTGGTCAGGGCGCGGCGCGCAGCTCGCGCTTGAGGACCTTGCCCGACGGGTTGCGGGGAAGGGCGTCGATGAAGGTGACCGCCTTGGGCACCTTGAACTTGGCCAGCTGCGCGCGGCAGTGCTCGATGAGCTCGTCCTCGGTGACCTGGGTGGGGGCGCCGTCGGCGTCGGGTCGCAGCGCGACGTAGGCGACGGGCACCTCGCCCCAGCGCTCGTCGGGCCGGGCCACGACCGCCACCTCGAGCACCGCGGGGTGCTCGTAGAGCACGCGCTCGACCTCCGAGCCGGCGATGTTCTCGCCGCCCGAGACGATCATGTCCTTCAACCGGTCCACGATGAACAGGTAGCCGTCCTCGTCGCGCACGCCGATGTCACCGGTGTGGAACCAGCCGCCGGCGAAGGCCTCGGCGGTGGCCTCGGGGTTCTTCCAGTAGCCCTTGAACACCTTCGGGCCGCGCAGCACGATCTCGCCCCGCTCCCCCGGCGCCACCGAGCGGCCCTGCTCGTCCCATACGTCGAGCTCGAGGTGGAGGCACGGGCGGCCGACGCTGCCGAGCTTGGTGATGATGCTGTCCCGGTCGAGGAAGGTGTCGCCCGACACCGTCTCGGTCAGCCCGTAGGCATCGGCGAACCAGGCCGACGGGAAGGTGCGCTGGATGCGCTCGATGAGCGGGATGGGCATCTTCTCGCCGCCGTTGATGATCACCCGCACCGACGAGAGGTCGCGCTGCTCGACGTCGGGGAGGGCCATGATCGCGTTCACCATCGCCGGCGCCAGCCACACGGTGGAGACCCGTGAGCGCTCGAGCTCGTCGACCACCGCGGCGGCGTCGAAGGCCCGGTGGAGGATGACGGTGGCGCCGGCGGCGATCAGGGTCGTCGTGGTCAGGTCGAGCGCACCCACGTGGTAGAGCGGCCCGCAGGCGAGGCCGAGGTCGCCGGCGTTGAAGCCGAACTCGACGAGGTGGGCCAGGTTCTTCCAGGCGAGGTTGCCGTGGGTGAGCATCACGCCCTTGGGGCGGCCCGTCGTTCCGGACGTGTACATGAGGCGGTGCACGTCGTCGGAGGTGGCGAGCGCCCACGGCTCGACCCCGGCGGCGCCCGTGCCGACGCCGGCCCGGGTGCCCTCGGCGCTGGCTTCGGTCGGCTGGCCGGCGTCACCGACACCGCCGTGGGCGTGCCCGTCGACGTCTCCGGTCTGGCGGTCACCGCCGCGCACGTCGACCAGGCGCTCCCATGCGTAGGGCACGTCGGTGTCGACGGTGATGCAGAGGCGCACGGGCATGGCCTCCATCCCCCGCGTGGCCTCGGCGGCGAGCTCGACCAGCGCCTCGTCGCAGATCAGGACCCGGGCCTCGGAGTGCTCGAGGATGTAGCGCACCTCCGGCGCGGCGAGGCGCCAGTTGATGGGCATGGCGATGCCGCCGAGGTGGTTGGCGGCGAAGACGGTCTCGAGGAACTCGGGGCAGTTGTAGGAGAGAAGGGCAACCACGTCGCCGGCGCCGACGCCCCGGGCCCGCAGACCGGCGGACAGCGCCGCCGAACGTGCCGCCATCTCGGCGTAGGTGGTGGTGACGCCCTCGAACACGGTCAGCGCCTTGTCGGGCGCCGCGGTGGCGTGGTGCGCCAGCACCCCGAACCAGTTGACGTCGGCCTGCATCGCCTCGCTCATGCGCTCCCCCTGATCGAGCCCGACCGCCGCCGGCGGCCGAGCCGGCGCCGACCGTGCTGCGTACGCTCGCGGCCATGGCGTCCGACCGCACCCCGCCCACGCCGCCGACCTTCGCCACGGTCGAGGACGAGCGTCGGCACCGCAAGCAGCGCCTGGCGGCGGCGTTCCGGCTGTTCGGGCACTTCGGCTTCGACGAGGGCGTGGCCGGCCACATCACCGCCCGCGACCCCGAGCACCTCGACCACTTCTGGGTCAACCCCCTCGGCATGAACTTCAAGCACATCCGGGTGCGCGACCTGCTGCTCGTGAACCACGAGGGCGAGGTGGTCGACGGCAACTGGCCCCTCAACAAGGCCGCCTTCGTGATCCACTCGCAGGTGCACGCGGCCCGACCCGACGTCGTGGCCGCGGCGCATGCCCACTCGAAGCACGGCAAGGCGTGGTCGACGCTGCGCCGGCCGCTCGATCCCCTCACCCAGGACGCCTGCGCCTTCTACGGCGACCACGTGGTCTTCGGCGACTACACCGGCGCGGTGCTCGAGCTCGAGGAGGGCAAGCGCATCGCCCACGCCCTCGGCGCCCACAAGGCGGCCATCCTCGCCAACCACGGGCTGCTCACCGTCGGCCGCTCGGTCGACGAGGCGGCGTGGTGGTTCATCACCATGGAGCGCACCTGCGAGGTGCAGCTCATGGCCGAGGCCGCCGGCACGGTGCTGCCCATCGACGACGACGTGGCGGCGCTCACCTACACGCAGACCGGCGGCCACCGCACGGGCTGGCACCAGTTCCAGCCCCTGTGGGACTGGATCGTCGACCAGCAGCCCGACTTCCTCGAGGAGTAGCGCCGCCGTCCCCCCGTCCCTCCGAACTCGACGCACTAGCTGTCGATTTCCGACGGTCATTGCGTCGAGAACGAGCGGTCTCCGGGCGATCGGGCGGTGGCGGGTACGGTCCGGGCCGATGCGAGGGTGGCAGATCGGGGTGGCGGCGGCGTTGGCGCTCGGCGCCGGCCTCGTCGCGGCAGCGTGCAACGAGAGCTTCGACCCGAACGATCGCCGCCTCGCCACCCAGGACGAGTACGCGCTGAGCGACCAGACCTGCGGGGTCTCGGACGGGCGAGCCGTCACCACCGGGACGTTGACCAACCACTCGGGACGCGACACCGGCTTCGGGGTGATCGTGCGCTTCCTCGACGGCGACGTGGACCTCGGCCGACCGCAGAGCGTCGAGCACCCCGAGCCCCTCGCCGACGGCGACACGTGGGCGTGGGAGGTCGACCTCGACGTCGATGCCGACTCGCCGCCGGCGGACCTGCGCTGCAACGTCATCCAGGTCGTCCTCGGTGACGACGTGACCCGCTCGAGTTGAGCGGCGACCGCCCGACGACCACGCACTCGACGTCGAGGTTGGCGTCGGGCGGGACCACTCACGACGGGGCACACGCCAAGGGTGCTCCCAGGACACGGCGGACGCGCCGCCCTCCGTGTCGCAGACGCGAACCCTCGCGAGCAAGGCACCCGCGGAGACGGCTGAGGCGAGGGAGTGATGCTCGAGCGACGACGCCGCCGGCGGTGGTCATCGCTCAGGCGGGGGCAGGTGGTCGAGGAACGTGCGGGACCACGCCATCAGGTCGGCGGGGACGGTGTAGCCCTTCTCGTCGTTGATGGCGTCCCAGTGTGCGGCCACGTCCTCGAGCGTCGGACCAGCAGCCTCGTCCGCACCGCCGCCGTCGACCCAGCCCGGGGTCGAGGCCAGGAAGAGGCGGGCGAAGCGGCCGGCGCCGGCGGTGTACACCTCGCCGGTGACAGGGCAGTCCTCGTGGGCGAGGTAGGCGGCCAGGGGCGCCACCAGGGCCGGGTCGAGCTCGGCGGGCCCGCCGTCGGCCATCCGGGTGTTGGCGGCGGGCGCGATGGCGTTGACCTTGAGGCCGTACTTGGCGCCCCGGGTGGCGAGGCTGCGGGTGAGCCCGAGCACCCCGCCCTTGGCGGCGGCGTAGGACGCGTTGTGCGGGAGGCCGAGGATGCCGGTGGACGTGGTCATGACCACCCGCCCGCTCCCCGAGTCGACGAGGTGGGGCCAGGCGGCCCGGGTCACGAGGAACGAGCCGCGGAGATGGACGTCGAGGTGCGCGTCGAAGTCCTCGGACGTGACGTCGGGGAACGGCGCCCAGCGGATGATCCCGGCGTTGTTGATGAGCGCGTCGAGACGGCCGTAGGCGGCGACGGCGCCCGCCACCAGCGCCTCGGCGCCGCCGGGGTCGGACACGTCGTGGCCGTCGACCGTCGCCGTCTCGCCCGCGTCGGTGATGGCGGCGACCACCTCGGCCGCGGGGCCCTCGTCGGCACCCTCGCCCTCGATGGAGGCGCCCAAGTCGTTGACCACGACGGCGGCGCCGCGCTCGGCCAGCAGCAGGGCGTACGCCCGCCCGATCCCCCGGCCGGCGCCGGTGACCACGACGACCCGCCCGTCGAAGCGCATCCCGCTCACGCCGCCCCCCACGAGGAGCGCTCGCCGATTTCACCTGAGCCCGCCGTCGCTTTCCGACAGGCAGTGCGTCGAGTTCGGCGGGTCCGGGGGGAGAGGGTCGTGGTCACGCCGCCGCCCACCGAGTTCAGGCCGGGACGGGGGCGCTGAGGCCGAGCAGGCCGCCGAGGGTGCCGCCCACCATGGCCTGGCGCTCGTCGTCGGGGACGCCGGCCATCAGGTTCGCCAGCAGCTCGCGGCTGGCCCGGAAGGTGCCCTCGGCGTGTGGGTAGTCGTTGCCCCACACGATGGTCGACAGTCCGGTGAGGTGGCGGCAGGCGACGGCAACCGGGTCGTCCTGGAACGAGATGTGGAACTGGCGCTGCACGTACTCGCTGGGCATCAGCGGGTACGGCCATTTCTCGTTGAGGCGGAACAGCTGCGCCATGCCGGGCTGGTCGTCGGCGGGGCGGGAGTCGTCCCAGACGCCGAGCCACCAGTCAGCGTCCTGGCCGATGCCGGTGATCCAGCACTTGTCCATCGACCCCACGAGCGACGACAGCCAGTGGGCGTTGAACTCGATGAGCGCGAAGTGCAGCCCGGGGTAGCGCTCGGGCACGCCGCCGCCGATCAGCTGGCAGATGACCTGCTGGGGGACGAGGGGCTGGTACACGGCCTGGGTGATCATGCGCTTGGCCGCGGCCTTCTCGGTCATGGGCTGGTTCACCTGCTCCGCGTTCTCCATGACGATCTTGAGGGTCAGCGCCTCGGGGTCGTCGACCTTCACGCCGCCGGTCTGGGTGTGGATGCAGACGAGCATCCCGGCGTCCTGGATGGCCGCCCAGACCGGGTCGTACTCCCGCCGGTAGTAGGGCATCGGCGAGGTGGCGGGCAGTAGGACGGCGCGGAAGCCGGCCGCGGCCACCCGCTCGATCTCGACCACGGCGTCGTCGACGTCGGTGAGGGGGATGGGGGCGGTGGGCGCCAGCCGGTCGAAGTAGGGCGAGAAGCGCTCGACGACGTAGTCGTTGTAGACGCGGGCGTGCGCGATCGAGAGCTCGTGGTCGTCGGAGTAGAGACCGAAGAGCGACAGGTTGGGATGGAGGACCTGGGCGTCGACGCCGTCGACGGCCATGTCCTCGAGGATGATCTCGGGGTCGCCCTCGGGCGTGCGGCCACTGGTCTGGCGGTAGCGCGAAATGGTCCAGCCCTCGAAGCCCGGGGTGTGCAGGCGCCGGAACACGCGGGCGCCGCCCTCCACGAGCGGCTCGATCTCGAAGTCGTCCTCCCAGACCGCCCGCTCACGCAGGTGCTCCGGCAGGCGGGTGCGGAACAGGTCGACGGGCTCGAGCAGGTGGCCGTCGGCGGAGACCACGAAGTCCTTCTCTGTCACGGCGGCGACCTCCTGAGCGTGGCGGGTGAGCAGCACCGTCCCGGCGTCTGTCGTCCCCCCGGAACTCCTGCTCGCGTTGTGCGAGAATCCCGTTCGCGAGAGTACGTCAGGCCCTGGACCACCGCAACGGGCGGGCCGGGCAGGCCGAAGGGGGACGACCGATGACGCAGCGCTGGACGCGACGGCCGGAAGGGTCGACCTGGGGGGACTGGGGCGACGACGACGAGCTCGGTCGCATCAACCTGCTCACCGCCGAGAAGGTGCGCGAGGGCGTGGCCGAGGTGCAGGCGGGCATCAGCTTCAGCCTCAGCCTCCCCCTCGATTTCCCCGGCGGCACCGCCCTCAACCAGCGCCGGCACCCGCCCCGCCTCGCCCCCACCGAGGACATGGAGGGCACCCCGGACACCTTCTACAACGTCCACATGAGCGCCATGCCCGACTTCGGCGACCCGAAGTACGTCGACGTCTGGGCCGACGACGTGGTCACCCTCTCGCTCCAGTACTCCACCCAATGGGACTCGCTGGCCCACGTCGGCGCCGAGTTCGACGCCGACGGCGACGGCGTCGAGGAGGCCGTCTACTACAACGGCTGGCGGGCGGGGACCGACCTCGTCGGGCCCAGTGACGATGCCCGGGGCGACGGCAGCGGTCACCGGGCCTTCGCCCGCCACCTCGGCCTCGAGCACATGGCCGCCCACGGGGTACAGGGGCGCGGGGTGCTCGTCGACCTGGCCCACCACCTCGGCCACGACTGGCGGCCGGTCGACCTCGACACCCTCCAGTCGATCATGGCGGCCGACGGCGTCGTGGTCGAGCCCGGCGACATGCTCCTGCTGCACACCGGGTTCGCCACCGAGATCCTCGCCATGGACCGCGACCCCGACCCCCGCCGGATCTTCACCCTCTGCTCGTACCTCGACGCCCACGACCCGGCGCTGCTCGAGTGGATCGCGTCCTCCCAGATCTCCGCCCTCGTGGCCGACAACTACGCGGTCGAGGGCCTCCTCGGCAAGGACAAGGACCCGAGCCGCCACTCGTTCCTCCCCCTCCACCACCTCTGCCTGTTCAAGCTGGGCGTGCCCCTCGGCGAGCTCTGGTACCTCCACGACCTGGCGGCGTGGCTCCGCGAGCACGACCGGAGCCGCTTCCTCCTCACCGCTCCCCCGCTCCGGTTGCCGGGCGCCGTCGGCTCCCCGGTGACGCCGGTGGCGACGGTCTGATCACGGGCCGCCGTTGGGCGTAGCGTCGGCACCATGCTCGACCACCTCGGGATCCACTGTCGCGACGTCCCCACCAGCGCCGCCTTCTACGACGCCGTCCTCGCCCCGCTCGGCGCCGTCCGGATGATGGACTTTGGCGCCTTCATCGGCTTCGGCGCCGGCAAGCCCGACTTCTGGCTGTCCCCGCTGGGCGAGGACGAGGGCCTGTTCGAGGCCCACATCGCCTTCTCCGCCGCCGACCGGCCGACGGTCGACGCCTTCTTCGCCGCCGCCGTGGCCGCTGGCGCCGAGGTCCTCCACGAGCCGAGGGTCTGGCCCGAGTACCACCCCGACTACTACGGCGCCTTCGTCCGCGACCCCGACGGCCACAACGTAGAAGCCGTCTGCCACACCCCCGCCGACTGAGCGGACTCGGACGACTTGCCTACGTGAAGGCGTGAGGGTTGAGGAACTGGCGCCCCAAGAAGGCGTCCCGCTGCGATTCCGTGAGCTCGGCCAGGTCGCAGACCTCGTTCCACTCCCCTCGGATCGCCGTCGCTTGTCGATCGACGATCGCCTGCGCCTCGACCCGATCCAGGTGGTACTCGGCGGCGGCATCGACGAGGAGCGACAGTCGGGCATCCCGGCCGCCGTCACGGGTGAGGGCCATGGCCTGGGACGCCGTCTCGCCGACCCGACCTTGAGGACACAGGTCGTACGCCGGGCTGAGCACGAGGCCAGCGGGTTCGATCAGGGCGGCGTGGTTGCGGGCGTGGTCGTCCGTGTTCCCGCACAGGATGTTGAACGAGATGCGTGCGAAGAGCTCGCGAAGGCTCGCGTCAGGCCGGACGAACTGGGCACGGATCTCGTCGGCCAGACCGACGTACGTGGCGTAGCGGCCGCCGGGGAAGGCATCCAGCCCGAGGATGGTGAGGGCCGACACGGCGCGCCTTCGTCGATCTGCCGCCCGGTCGAAGCGCTCGACCAGCAGCGCGTAGCGGCCCGCGGCACGAGTGAGTTGGACCTCGGCGACGTCGAGGCCGACCCGGCGGGCAAGCTCCATCGCCACGAACTCGCCCTGGACGACCGGGTACGGGTCGCCTGTCGACGAGAACTTGGCGATCAGCCGGCGCTCGCCGTCGTCGATCAGCGCCTTGGGCCGCGCCCCTCCGATCGACGTGCCCCGGAGCAAGGCCGCCTCGAGATCGGCGCCCAGCGGCTCCCCCGCCTCGATCCGTTCGGCTGCCGTGGCCAGGACGTCGAGTGTCGGCCGTTCGTCACCGCGTTGCTCGTACCGCTCGGCACCGGCCTGAGCATCGAGTGCACCGAAACGATCGGACCCGGACTCCAAGAGGTACGTGAGCTCTCCGAACTCGGCCGTCGAGGAGCCGAGTCGGTGGTTGACGAGCCGTCGACCCCAGGCGTCCGGCATCGCATCAGCGATGCAAAGAGGGAGGCCCTGTCCTGTCGCAGCGTGCTGCCGGCCTCTCCGCAGCGGGAGTTCGGGCTCGTAGATGGGCACGGCATCGGACCGATCGAGATACGAGCGGACGTAAGCGAAGGACGCGCTGTCCCCGTCGTACTCGAGTCGACCGCAGACAACGGGCTCGGCGTCATCGGGCAGCCAGATCCACACGAAGGCCGACGTCGGCTCAGTAGTCATCGTTCATCGGCCCCAACTCGCGCGCCCGCGACGGCAACAGCGCCAACTCGGTGCGCCGGCGCTCCAGCTCCCGCGCCCGAGTGTCGGCGTCGGGGTGGAAGAGGGGGACGCCGACGAGGGTGGCGGCCTCGAGCGCGGTGCCGAGGGCGACGCCGGGGTCGCCGCGCTCGACCTTCTGGATGGTCACGTGGGAGACGCCGACCCGCTCGGCGAGGTCCCGGATGGTCCAGCGCCGGCGCAGGCGTCCGGCCCGGATCGAGGTGCCCAGGAGCTCGAGCGCCTCGCGGGTAGCGAAGGAGAGCGCCGGCGGAGCCATGACAGAATACTTTCTCTAATCGACTCTTAAGGCAAACAAGATTTATGGCGAGAGGGTAAACGCCGCCCAGTCGTCGGACTTCACCCTCGCCATCTCCTTGAAGAGCTTGGGGCGGCCGCCGGCGTTCAGGAGGTAGCGGCGGGGCTTGCCGGGGACGTTGGCGCCGAAGAAGTAGCTGCTCTTGCCGAAGCTCGGGGGCTGGTTCGCGGCCTTGTCGATCATGGCGGTCCAGCGGTCCTCGGCATCCTGCGTGGGCTCGACCACCGTCGCCCCCCGCTCCCGGGCGACGCACAGCAGGTCGGTGACGAAGTCGACCTGGTCGCCGTTGTAGCGGGGGTTGTTGCCGGCGGCGGCGTGGGGGCCGCCGGGGAAGAAGAGGTTGGGGAAGCCGTGGGTGCCGACGCCGAGGAACGTCGTCGGGCCGTCGGCCCAGTGGTCGGCCAGCGCCACGCCGTCGCGGCCGACGATGCCCATGCGCAGCAACGCCCCGGTGCCGAAGTCGAAGCCGGTGGCCCAGATGAGGACGTCGAGTTCGACGAGACCGTCGGCGGTCTCGATGCCCTCGGGGACGACACGGAGGATGGGCGTGGCCTTCAGGTCGACGAGACGCACCTTCGGGTCGTTGTAGGTCTCGTAGTAGCGCTCGACGAAGGGCGGGCGCTTCTCGCCGAAGACGTGGTCGTCGGGGATCAGGCGCTCGGCCATCTTTGGGTCGTCCACGATCGAGCGCACCTTGGTGGCGATGAAGTCGCACCACTCGCGGTTGGCCGCCGGGTCCATCAGAAGGTCGACGTAGTTGCTGCTCAGCTTCGAGAACCCGGGGCTCGACCACATCTGCTCGTAGAACGCCTGGCGCTCCTCGGCCGAGTCGTCGAAGGTGGCCCGCCCGCTCGGCTCGTGCAGGAACCCGGCCACCGAGGTGTCGAGGATCTCCTTCATCCGCACGAAGCCCGCCCGCAGCTCGGCCTGCTCCTCGTCGGTGATGGGCCGGTTGTTGAGCGGGGTGCACCAGTTGGCGGTGCGTTGGTAGACGGTGAGCGAGGCGACCTCGTCGACGATGTTGGGGATGATCTGCACACCGCTCGACCCGGTGCCGATCACCGCGACTCGCTTGCCGGCGAGGTCGACCGGCTCCTGCGGCCAGCGGCCCGTATGCACCGACACGCCGGCGAAGTCCTCTCGCCCGGGCACGTCCGGAGAGAAGGGCACGGACAGCACGCCCGTGGCGGACACCAGGAACCTGGCCCGCACCACCTCGCCGGCGTTCCGCTGAACGCTTTCGTCGAGCGCCACCGCCCAGCACGAGCCGGCGTCATCCCACGTCGCCGACGTCACCCGCGTGGCGAGGGACATGTGGCGGCGCAGGTCGAAGCGGTCGACCACGTGGTTCAGGTAGCGCTCGATCTCGGGCTGGCCGGCGAAGTGCTCCTCCCAGACCCACTCGTCGAAGAGCTCCTTCGAGAACAGGTAGGCGTACGTGTAGCTCTCGGAGTCGAAGCGACACCCTGGGTAGCGGTTCCAGAACCAGGTGCCGCCCACGCCGTCGCCGGCCTCGACCAGCCGGGCGGTGAAGCCGACCTCCAGCGCCCGGTACAGCTGGTAGATGCCGGTGATGCCGGCGCCCACGACGAGCACGTCCACGTCGACCGGTCCGTCGATCGCATCGTCGCCCACCGGCGCCTCCCCTGTCCCCCGCCGTCGGCGAGAACGACATTCCCTTGATGGGGTAGCGTACTTCTCAGCAGGGCCGGCCGAGGCAGGTCCGGGCACGACGCCGCAGAGAGGGGGACCCATGGCGACCGTGGACGACGCACCCGCGACGCCTCCGTTCCCCTATGCGATCGAGGTCCCCGACCGCATCCCGAAGGAGCGCTACTACGACGAGGGGTTCTTCCGTCTCGAGGCCGAGCGCCTGTGGCCCCGCGTGTGGCAGATGGCCTGCCGGCTGGAGGAGATCCCCGAGCCGCGTGACTTCGTCGAGTACGAGAACCTCGACCAGTCCGTCCTCGTCGTGCGCCAAGACGACGGCTCGGTCGCCGCCTTCCAGAACGCCTGCCGCCACCGCGGCGTCAAGGTCGCGGTGGACCGCGGCCGCTGCGAGTCGGGCTTCACCTGCCCCTTCCACGGCTGGTGCTACGACGCCGACGGCACCAACACCTACGTGTCGAAGCGCAGCAGCTTCGCGGAGCACAACCTCGACCCCGCCGACCTCGCCCTCACCCCGGTGCGGTGCGAGACGTGGTCGGGGTGGGCCTTCGTGAACCTCGACCCCGAGGCGCCGCCGCTGCGCGAGTGCATCGAGCCCTTCGCCTCCATCCTCGAGGCCTGGGGCGTCGACGACGTGCGGGTCGAGTGGTGGAACGCCTTCCGCCTGCCCGTGAACTGGAAGCTGGCCGAGGCCGCCTTCCTCGAGCAGTACCACGTGATCGAGACCCACCCGCAGCTCGTCGACGTCGACCGCTTCCCGCCGCGCGACCCCGCCGCCTTCGACCCACAGCGCTACCTCGCCGGCCAGCTCCGCTACCTGCGCACGATGAACGAGGGCATGGCCGGCATGGTCCACGCCAGCGACGTGGCCGTGGCCGAGCGTCTGGCCGCCGACCTCCCCGCCGACGCCCTCGCCGGCGACTACGCCACCGCCACCGCAGCATGGGAGCGGGCGTACAAGGACGCCGTCGTCGCCTGGCACCGCGACGCCGGCCACGCCATCGTCGACCTCAACGAGCTCGAGGCGCAGGGCCTCGAGGAGCCCATGGCCTACTGCTTCCCGCACTTCTTCGTGCTGCCCATGTACAGCAGCGCGTCGTCCTACCGCTTCCGGCCGCTGGGACCCGAGGAGACCCTCATGGAGATCTGGTCCCTCACCCGCTACCCCGTCGACGAGGTCCGCCCGAGGCCGATGCCACCCGAGCCCCTCGCCCACGACGATCCCCGCGTGCCGCCCATCCCCGTCCAGGACTTCTCGAACCTCCCCCGCCAGCAGCGGGGCCTGCACAGCCGGGGCTTCGAGTATCTGCGCCTGTCCGCCGGCATCGAGGGCGGCGTGGCCAACTTCGAGCGCACCGTCGACGGCTACCTCGCCGGCCTCCCCCACGACCGGCTGGCGCCGGCGCTGCGCGAGGTCAACGTCAACCCCCTGGAGCGCCCCATCGTGGACCTCGGACTCTGACGTGACCCCGCCAACCGTCCCAACCATGGACTACTTGGAGGAAATAGCAGTCACAGGTGACTGCTATTTCCTCCAGTTCGAGCGGAGCGTGCGTCCGGGAGGAGCACGATGACCGAGCCCGCCACCGGCGACCGGCCGAGCTACGCCGAGGTGGACGCCGGCGTGCGGCGGGCCATCGCCGCCTACACCCAGGCCCTCGACGACGGCCGCACCGACGACGTCGTGGCCACCTTCTGCGCCGACGCCACCGTCGAGATCCCCGGCATGGGCACCCACGTCGGCACCGACGCCATCCGCGAGGCCTACGCGGCCTGGGCGCCCCGCCGCCCCCAGCGCCACCTCGTCCTCAACACCCTGGTCACCGAGTGGACCGCCGACGAGGCCCACGCCACCAGCGACCTCGTCTTCCTCCTGAAGGGCGAGGACGGCTGGGCCGTGCAGGTGGTCGGTCGCTACGACGACGTCCTGCACCGCGACGACGCCGATGCGCGCGCCAGCGACGAGAACCGGTGGCGCTTCCACGCCCGACGCGCGAGCTTCCTGGACTGACGGTGCACCCGGCACCCGCAACGACCGGCTCGACGAGAGCGACGAGGAGGCAGTCATGAGGTTCGGACTCGACGTGGCGCAGCAGCGGATGCCGTGGGACGAGGTCGTCCGGCGGGTGCAACTGGCCGAGGAGCTCGGCTTCGACGGCGCGTGGGGCTTCGACCACTTCCAGCCCATGTACGGCGAGGGCCCCGGCGAGACCTTCGAGGGCATGACCACGCTGGCGGCGCTCGCCGGCCTCACCTCCACCATCCGCCTCGGCCTGCTCGTCACCGGCGCCACCTACCGCCACCCCTCGGTGTTCGCCGCCCAGGCCATGACCATCGACCACGCCTCGCACGGGCGCCTCGAGCTCTCGCTCGGCGCGGCCTGGTTCGACAAGGAGCACACCGAGCTCGGCATCCCCTTCCCACCCACGGGCGAGCGCTTCGACCTGCTGGAGGACACCCTCGAGATCGTCACCCGCCTGCTCTCGGGCGAGACCGTCTCCTACGAGGGCAAGGTCGTCTCCCTCCAGGACGCCCGCCTCGGCCCGGCTCCGGTGCAGCGCCCCCACCCCCCGATCTGGATCGGCGGGCAGGGCCCCAAGCGCACGCTCCCCCTCGTCGCCCGCTACGCCGATGTCTGGCACGCGTGGGGATCGCCCAACTCGCTGCGCGAGGCCAACCAGCGCATCGACGAGCTCGCCGTCGAGGCGGGCCGCGCCCCGTCCGACATCACGCGGGCCAGCTCGCTGTCGCTCGACGACCTCGACACCGCTCGCAAGCACGCCGAGAAGTTCATCGACGCCGGCTACGGCTACCTGGTCTGCGGCTGGCCCGAGGCCGGCGCCGCCCAGGTCGAGGCCTTCACTCGCGACATCCTGCCCGACTTGACCGACTGACCCGCGCTCGCTCGCCGAGCGCCTGCCTGCACCCCCGCCCCGGAGGATCCCGTGACCACCGACGACCTCACCCTCGAGAAGCTCACCGACAGCGTCGGCGCCGCCGTCCACGGCGTGGACCGGGACCGGCTGCTCCACGACGACGAGCTGCCGGACTGGACCCTCGACGCCCTGGAGGCCAACGGCGCACTGGTCTTCCCGGGTCTGCACCTCGACGACGAGGCCCAGGTGCGGTTCAGCCGCAAGCTCGGCAAGGTCGAGGTCTTCGGCGAGGGCGAGTGGCCGGAGATCTTCGTGGTCACGATGGATCCCGAGCGCTCCAAGTCGGCCGCCTACCTCAAGGCCACGGTGCACTGGCACATCGACGGCTGTACCGACGACATCCCCATCATGGCCACCATGCTCAGTGCCCACGCGGTGGCCGAGACCGGCGGCGAGACGGAGTTCGCCAGCAGCTATCAGGCCTACGACGACCTGTCCGACGACGAGAAGGCCCACTGCGAGACGCTGCGGGTCGTCCACACCATCGAGGCGTCCTACCGGCTGATCGACCCCGACCCGCCCGAAGCCGTCCTCGACATGCTGCGCAAGCGGCCCGCCAAGAACCACCCGCTGGTCTGGACCCACCGTTCGGGGCGCAAGTCGCTCGTGCTCGGCGCCACCGCCGACCACGTCGAGGGCATGGCCGCCGACGAGAGCCGAGCACTGCTCGACAGCCTCCTGGCCCGGGCGACGGCTCCCGAGAAGGTGTACCGCCACGAGTGGGTGGTGGGCGACCTCGTGATCTGGGACAACCGCGGCGTGCTGCACCGCGCCCTCCCCTACGACGAGAAGTCCCCGCGGGACATGCACCGCACCACCTTCACCGGCGACGAGGCGATCCAATGACGAGGAAGGTCGCGGAGCGGAGCGGAGCGGCGCAGTGGAACGAACCAGATCCCGAAGGGACACCGACGAAGGAGGTGCAGGCGGCATGAGCGCCGGCCCACTGGACGACAAGGTCGCGATCGTCACGGGCGGCGCCTCGGGCATCGGCCTGGCCATCGCCACCCGGCTCGCGGCCGACGGCGCCGCGGTCGCGGTCCTCGACCTCGACGGCACGGCCGCCGACGCCGCCGCCTCCTCGATCAAGGCCGCCGGCGCCGACGCCATCGGCGTGGCCGTCGACGTGACCGACCGGGCCGGCGTCGAGGCGGCCGTCGCCGCCGTCGTCGACCGGCTCGGCGCCCCCACCATCCTCGTGAACAACGCCGGTCTGCCCCAGTTCGGCTCGTTCTTGAAGCTCGACCTCGACACCTGGCACCGGGTCATCGACGTCAACCTCACGGGCACGTTCCACTGCTGCCAGATCGTGATCCCCCACATGATCGAGGCGGGCACGGGGCGCATCGTCAACATCTCGTCGTCCAGCGCCCAGGGCGGCCAGCAGCTCATGGCCGCCTACGTGTCGTCCAAGGCGGGCGTCATCGGGCTGACCAAGTCCCTCGCCCTCGAGTTCGGACGCAAGGGCATCACCGTCAACACCATCCCGCCCGGCTTCATCGACACCCCGATGCTCCGCCGGAGCGAGGCGGAGGGCCAGCTCGGCCCCGGCGTCGACGCGGCCATCGCCGCCACCCCCGTCCGCCGCATCGGCCTCCCCGAGGACATCGCCGCCGCGACTGCCTTCCTCGTGCGGGACGACGCGTCCTACATCACCGGCCAGATCATCGGCGTGAACGGCGGCCGCAACACCTGAGCAGCGGCGACGCCTCGGACCGCACGATCTCGAGGCAATGACGCGCGCCTTCGGCGCGCTGTTGCCTCGAGAACGGTTCACCGGGTCCGGCCGGCGCCGCCCGGTCAGCCGAAGTGGAGGGCGACGGTCTGGACCGCGATCTTGCCGTCGCGGACCAGGAAGGTGTCCGTGCCGAAGGGGATGCCGTCGGCCTTCCAGGTGACGTAGCCGACGTCGCCGTCGACGTGCTGGCTGGTCTGCTCGAACCCAGGGAGGTCGCCGGCGCTCGAGAAGATGGCCTTGATGGCCTCGACCCCCGTCACCACGCCACCCAGGTTGCTGATGAACACGGCGTCGTCGTGGTAGTCCGCGGCGATCTCGTCCAGCGCGGCGTCGTCCATCACCTCGGCGGCGAGCGCCTCCGAGTGGTGGTCCATGATGGCCTTGGTCTGCTCGGTCGACATGTGCGGCTCCCCCGTCTCGGCGAACACCGATGTCTAGCGGATGGCGGAGGCGCCGGGCGCCACCGACCTCAGCGGACGGCGGCGACGGGCACGTGCGAGTAGCCGGCCACGTTCGACATGTGCACGCGACGCAGGCCGTCGGTGTCGACCTCCAGCCGCCGCCAGCGGCGGGCCAACTCCTCGAGCGCGATGCGGCTCTCCATGCGGGCCAGCGCCGCGCCCAGGCAGCTGTGGATCCCGTGGCCGAACCCGAGGGACACGCTCGGCGGGCGGTCGATGTCGAACTCGTCGGGGCGGTCGAACGCCCGCGGGTCGTGCGTGGCCGCGCCCGTGACCAGCAGGACGGGGAACCCGGCGGGGATCGTGCCGCCCTCGAAGGTGCGGTCCTCCACGCTGTAGCGGCCCTGATACTGCGAGGGCGGCAGCAGGCGCAGGATCTCCTCGACCGCGGCAGGGATGGCCGACGGGTCGTCCAGGATGCGCTGCCACTGGTCCGGGTGGCGGTCGAAGAGCACGACGGCGTTGCCGATGAGCTTCGTCACCGTCTCGGCGCCGGCGCCGCCCAGCAGGCCGGCGAAGCCCGCGATCTCGCCGTCGTCGAGGCCCGTCTCCACGCCGTCGCCGCGGTCCACCGTCACCTGCGTGAGCCGGCTCAACATGTCGTCGGTCGGGCGCTCCCGCTTCTCGGCGATGAGCTCGTGGTAGTAGGTGACCGACTCGATCATGGCGGCGACGCCCTCGGGCGTGGGGTCGACCTCGCCGCGTTCTCGGTGCAGGCTGAGGTCCAGCCACTCGCGGATCTGCTGGCGCCGGCCCTCGGGCACGCCGAGCATCCGGCTGATGATCTCGACGGGGAACAGGGCCGAGAAGTCCGCCACCGCGTCGAACGACTCGCGATCGTCGAGCGGGGCGAGGAACTCGTCGACCACCTGGCGGATCATGGGCTCGAGGTCGGCCACCGCCCGCGGCGTGAACACCCGGCTCACGAGGGCCCGCAGCCGAGCGTGCTCGGGCGGGTCCATCATGATGATCATCTTCATGCTGCTGTAGTTGGCGTGCTTCGACAGCGTCGACAGGTCCACGCCGTACGAGCTGGAGAAGCCCTGCCAGTCGCGGTGGGCCGCGGCCACGTCCTCGAAGCGCGAGAGGGCGTAGAAGCCGTAGCGCTCGTTGAAGTAGACCGGCGCCTCGTCCCGCAGGCGGCGGTACACCTCGGACGGGTCGTTGAAGTACTCGTCCGACATCGGATCGAACTCGACCGCGGTCGTGGTCATCGACGCATCCCCCTGTTGTCCCCCGGACCTGCCCCCGCAGCCTGCCACGGACACCCTCGATGCGGCGGCGTCCCGCCGAACGCAGGGCTCACGTCGGCAGCGCTCCCCCGTCGCGGGCGTCGCCGGCGAGGGAGCGGACCGCGGCGAGGATTCCCTGGTAGCCGGTGCACCGACAGAGGTTGCCGGACAGGGCGTCGCGGATCTCGCCCTCGTCGGGGTGGGGGTTCTCGTCGAGCAGGGCGGTGATGGTCACCACGAAGCCCGGCGTGCAGAACCCGCACTGGAGGCCGTGGCACTCGCGCATCGCCTCCTGCACCGGCGACAGTGTCCCGTCGGCGGCGGTGATGCCCTCGACCGTGGTGACCTCGGCCCCGTCGGCCTGCACCGCGAACATGAGGCAGCTGCGCACGGCGGCGCCGTCGACGAGGACGGTGCAGGCGCCGCACGCCCCGTGCTCGCAGCCGAGGTGGGTGCCGGTGAGTGCGCAGCGCTCGCGCAGGAAGTCGGCGAGGGTGAGGCGGGCCTCGACCGCGGCCTCCCGCACCTGGCCATTGACGGTGACCCGCACGGGGACGTCACCCATGGTCGACTCCTTTCGCGTCACCGGCGGCGTGACCGCGTCGTACCGGTAGAAACCGGGCGGGGGACTCGGGAAGGGCGCAGGTGCCGGCGGGGTCGGATCGCTGGACCTCAGCCATTGGTCGCCCCCGCCGTCGCGCCGACCGTCGCCTCGGCGGCGGCGTCGGCCCAGGCCCGCGCCACCATCACCGCACCGACCTTCGTGCGGTACGCCGCCGAGCCGTGCAGGTCAGAGGGCACGTCGGAGAGGTCGGCGACCGCGACCCGCCCCACGTCGTCGGCGTCGATCTCGGCCAGCGCTCGTCCCGTCGCCGCCGCCTCGGCCGCGCTCGCGCGCAGGGGCACCGAGCCGAGCCCGAAGAGCCCGATGGCGGCCCGCACCACCCGGTCGTCGCCGTCGACCTCGAGGGCCACCGCGGCGCCGGCGATGGCGAAGTCGCCGTGGCGGCGCGCGATCTCGCGCACGCCGAACCCGCAGCGGGTGGCGGCGCCACCCCGGACCGGGAGGCGGATGCCGGTGAGCAGCTCGTCCTCGTCGAGGGCGGTGCTCCAGAAGCCGGTGAAGAAGTCGGCGGCGGCGATGGTCCGGGCGCCGCGCGGCGAGACGGCCTCGAGCTCGGCGTCGAGGGCCAGCACGACCGCCGGGTACTCGGCGGCGGGGTCGGCGTGCGCCAGCGAACCGCCGATGGTCCCGCGGTTGCGGATCTGGCGGTGGCCGATGAGCGGTGTCGCCCGGGCCAGGAGCGGGACGGCGGCGGCCACCTCGGCGGACCGCTCGACCGCGGCCTCGGTCGTGCCCGCCCCGATCCAGAGGTGCCCCTCGCGGCGCTCGATGCCGGACAGCTCGTCGATCCGGCTGACGTCGACCAGATCGTCGAAGACGGCGAGGCGCAGGTTCAGCATCGGCACGAGGCTCTGGCCGCCGGCCAGGAGCTTGGCCCCGTCGCCGAGGTCAGCGAGCAGACCCACGGCCTCCGCGGCGGTCTCGGGCCGGTGGTAGGTGAACGGCGCCGGCTTCACGCGACGCCCTCCGTCCCGCCGGCCGCGGCAGCCTCGAGGAGGTCGACGATGGCCGCCGGCGTCAGCGGCAGGTGCTCGACCTCGACGCCGAAGGGCGACAACGCGTCGGCCACGGCGTTGATGACCGCCGGCGGGGCGCCTATGGCGCCGCCCTCCCCCACGCCCTTGTAGCCGGGGCCGGGCGCCGGCGTCTCGACGTGGCCGTACTCGATGTCGGGGACGTCGGTGGCGGTGGGCAGCAGGTAGTCGACGAAGGTGGTCGCGAGCGGGTTGCCGTCCTCGTCCCAGACGAGCGACTCGAGCAGTGCCCCGCCGATCCCCTGGACGGTGCCGCCGGCGATCTGGCCTTCGACCACCGCCGGGTTGATCATGCGCCCGCAGTCCTCGCTGACGATGAAGCGCAGGATGGTCACCTCGCCGGTGGCGATGTCGACCTCGCAGGTGCAGACGTGGGTGGCGTTGGCCCAGATCATGGGCGCCGCCGCGCTGAACCGGGCCGACGCCTCGAGGCCCGCCTCCATCCCCGCCGGCAGCGACGCGGGCTGGAAGTAGGCCACGTTGGCGAGCTCGGCGACCGTGATCCCGACCGCCGGCGTGCCCCGCACCGTGGCCCGACCCTCGGCCAGCTCGATGTCGTCCTCGGCCGCCTCGAGGCGGTGGGCGGCGATGGCCACGAGCTTCTCCCGCAGCGTCCCGCCCGCCTGGGCCACCGCACCGGCGGTCATGGGGCCGCTGCGGGACCCGCCGGTGCCGGCGCCGAAGGGCGTCACCGCGGTGTCGCCCTGGATGGTGTTCACCTGGTCGATCGCCACGCCGAGGGCGTCGGCGGTGAGCTGCACGACGGTGGTCTCGAGGCTGTTGCCCGTCGACCCGCCGGCCACGTAGACGTTGACCATGCCCGAGGGCTCGATGCGGATGGTGGCGCCCTCGGTGCCGTAGAAGCCCATGCCCGAGGCGGTCGGCTCGACGTAGGTGCAGGTGCCGACGCCCAGGTAGCGGCCCTCGGCGCGGGCGGCGGCCTGCTCGGCCCGAAACGCCTCGTAGTCGAGGATCCCGAGGGCCTGCTCGAAGGTCTCGGTGGGCGAGATGTCCGAGTACGGCATCCCGAGCATGTTCGAGTAGGGAAGCTCGTCGCGGCGCAGGAGGTTGCGGCGCCGCAGCTCGACGGGGTCCATCCCCATGGCCCGGGCGGCCCGGTCGAGCATCACCTCGCGGGCGACCGACTCGAACTGCCACGGACCCCGGTAGGCGGTGCGCCCGGGCGTGTTCGAGAACACGAGCTTGGTGGTGAAGTTGCCGGCGGGGATCCGGTAGGGCCCCGGGAACATGAGGCCGACCGCGAACGCCGCCTGGCCCGGCGCCGGCGTCGGGTAGGCGCCGACGTCCTGCGCGTGGTCGAGCTGCGCGGCGATGAAGGTGCCGTCGGCGTCGAACGCCATCCGCACCCGGCCGTGCTCGTGGCGGGCCTGGCCGGCGCCGAGCAGGTTCTCCCGGCGGTCCTCGATCCACTTGAGCGGCCCGGGCACCAGCCTCGAGGCGATGAGGACGGCCATGTCCTCCCGCATGGGGATGACCTTCTGGCCGAACCCGCCGCCGGTGTCGCGCATCAGCACCCGCGCTTTGTGCTCGGGGATGCCGAGCAGGCGGGCGGCGAAGGCCCGCGTCTCGTGCGGCGCCTGGGTGGCGGCCCACACCGTCAGCTCACCGCTGGCCGCCGACCACTCGGCGACGAGGCCCCGGGTCTCCATGGGGACGGCGGCGTACGCCTGCTGGTGGATGGTGGCGTCGACCACGTGGGCGGCGCCCGCCCAGGTCTCGTCGAGGGTCTCGGGTGGGAGGATGCCGAGGTCGGCGGCGAGGTTGCCCGGGTAGGCGTCGTGGACGAGCTCGTCGACGCCGACCGCGGCGGCGTAGTCGGCCAGCGCCGGCAGCGGCTCGTAGTCGACCACCACGAGATCGACGGCGTCCTCGGCGACGTACCGGCTCTCGGCCACCACGAGCGCGACGGGGTCTCCCACGAACTTCGCCTCACCGTCGGCCAACGGGGGTCGGGGCGTGTCCGGGTCCTTCGGGCCGACGAGCGTGTACCACTGCTCGTGGACGCCGGCGTTGATCTCGGCGGCGGTGAACACGGCGTGGACGCCGGGCAGGGCGAGGGCATCGGCGGTGTCGATCGACTCGATGCGGGCACGGGCAAAGGGGCTGCGCACGAAGCAGGCGTGCAGCATCCCGGGCCGGACCACGTCGTCGACGAAGGTCCCCGTGCCCGTCAGCAGGCGGGCATCCTCCACCCGGTTGATGCGGGCGCCGGCGTAGCGGGTGGCGGGCGCGGCGCCGGTGGCCGGCGTCGGCGTCGGCGTCGGCGTCACGGTGGCTGCGGGCTCGGCCACGGCTCAGGCGATCTTGGCGATCCAGCCGCCGTCGACGGGGATCACCGCGCCGCTCACGTACGAGGCCCGGTCGCTGGCGATGAACGCTGCCACCTCGGCCACCTCCTCGGCCTGGCCGACCCGCATCAGCGCCGCCTTCTCGGCGATACCGGGCATGTTCTCGGCGCCCTTCGACATGTTGGTGACGATGAAGCCCGGGCAGATGCAGTTCACCCGGATGCCGAAGGGACCGTTCTCGATGGCGGCGATCTTCGAGATGGCCACCACACCGGCCTTGGCAGCGGAGTACGAGCCCGTGAAGGGCGAGCCGTTCAGACCGCCGATGGACGACCAGTTGATGATGTTGCCGCTCTTCTGCTCGCGCATGACCCGCAGGGCGTGCTTGGTGCCGTGCACCACCCCGCGCAGGTCGACGTCCATGATGCGGTCGTACTGGGCCATGTCGATCTGGTGGATCTCGGCGGCGTCGGCGATGCCGGCCACGTTGAGTACGGCGTCGATGCGCCCGCAGCGCTCGACCGCGCCGGCGATGAGGGCCTCGACCTCGTCCTCGCTGGTGACGTCGCAGTGGGCGGGAGCGAAGGCGTCGCCGAGCAGCGACGCGGTTTCGTCCTCGGCCCCGCTCACGTCGGCGCCGACGACCTGTGCCCCTTCCCGCACGAACACCTCCGCGGCGGCTCGACCCATCCCCGAGCCGGCGCCGGTGATCACCGCGAACTTGCCGTCCAGAAGTCCCATGGCGTTGCTCCCCCGGGGCACCCCTCGCACCCGCTCGTATTGGTGCCAGCAGCATGACACGAAATGTCGGAGCCGTGCCCCCGAAACGCGACACGAGTGTTAGATTCGCGCCTGCCGTCGACCGGAACGCACCAGGGGGAACCGTGACGCTGATCAACGAGACCGACGTCTACTACGACCCGTACGACGCTCAGATCGACGCCGACCCGTACCCCGTGTGGAAGCGGCTGCGCGACGAGGCGCCGCTCTACTGGAACGAGACCCACGAGTTCTATGCCCTGAGCCGCTTCGACGACGTCGAGAAGGGCCTCGTCGAGTGGCAGACCTACCTGTCCGGCAAGGGCACCATCCTCGAGCTCATCAAGGCCGACATCGAGCTGCCGCCCGGCATCATCCTCTTCGAGGACCCGCCCGACCACGACGTGCACCGCAGCGTCCTCTCCCGGGTGTTCACCCCCAAGAAGATGAACGCCATCGAGCCGCTGGTGCGCGAGTTCTGCGCCCGGTCGCTCGACCCGCTGGTGGGCAGTGGCGGCTTCGACTTCATCGCCGATCTCGGCGCCCAGATGCCCATGCGCACCATCGGCTACCTGCTCGGCATCCCCGAGTCCGACCAGGAGGCCATCCGCGACGCGGCCGACGACGGCCTGCGCATGGAGGAAGGCGAGATCCCCGACTTCTCCGAGCGGGGCTTCAGCAACGAGCTCTTCGAGGAGTACATCGACTGGCGCAAGGACAACCCCTCGGACGACCTCATGACCGAGCTCCTCAACGCCGAGTTCGAGGACTCGACCGGCGAGCGCCGCACCCTCACCCGTGAGGAGGTCCTCACCTACATCGGCCTGCTCAGCGGCGCCGGCAACGAGACCGCCACGCGCCTCATCGGCTGGACGGGCAAGGTGCTGGCCGAGCACCCGGACCAGCGGGCCGAGATCGTGGCCGACCGCAGCCTCGTCCCCCAGGCCATCGAGGAGCTGCTGCGCTACGAGGCACCGTCACCGGTGCAGGCCCGGCTCGTCAGCAAAGACGTCGAGCACTACGGCCACACCGTGCCCGCCGGCAGCATCATGTTGCTCATCAACGCGTCGGCCAACCACGACGAGCGCCACTTCCCCGACGGCGACTCGTTCGACATCCACCGCACCATCGACCACCACCTGAGCTTCGGCTACGGCATCCACTTCTGCCTGGGCGCGGCGCTGGCCCGCCTCGAGGGCCGGGTGGCGCTCGACGAGGTGCTGAAGCGCTGGCCCGAGTGGGAGGTCGACACCGCCAACGCCAAGCAGGCCCTCACCTCCACCGTCCGCGGCTGGGAGTCCCTCCCCGTCATCACGCCCTAGACGGTTCTGGCTCCCGATTCGATCGTCCTGGCGATCGAATCGGGAGCCAGTTCGGCCGGCCGGGTGGAGGTGCGGCCGGTCCAACCGTGGCGGGTCAGGTCGGAGTCAGACGCCGGCGGGGGTGTCGACCTTCATGATGGCGGCGAGGTTGCCACCCATGATCTTGGCGACGTCCTCGTCGGGCATGTCCGCCGGCAGGTGGTCGACGTACGAGCACGGCTCGGCCAGGCCCTCCGGGTGGGGGTAGTCCGACCCGAAGCAGATGTGGTCGACGCCCAGCAGCTCGGACAGACCGCCGAGGTCGTCCTCGTGGAACGGGCTGATCCAGATGTTGTGCTTGAACTGCTCGACCGGGTCGCCGTCGAAGGCGTGGGGCATGTTGCGGTGGGTGTGCGCGAGCTGCTCGAGGTAGCCGGGGACCCACTCGCCGCCGTTCTCGACCACGCACACCCGCAGGTCGGGGAAGCGGGCGAACACGCCGTGGCACACGAACGCCGACATCGAGTCCTGGATGGGGCGGTGGTGGGCGGTCATGTAGCGGAAGGGGTCGGGGCGGAACGGCAGCATCTCCTGCGGTCCGGTCCAGTCGCCCTGGTAGCGGGAGTAGCCGCTGTCCGAGGCGTGCATCGACACGAGGATGTCGGCGTCGACCACGGCCTGCCAGAAGGGGTCGAACTCCTCGAAGCCGAACGAGCGTGAGCCCCCGAAGCCGGGCACCGGCGCGGGCCGGATGAGCACGGTCTTGGCGCCGCGCTCGAGGCACCACTCGAGCTCCTCGATGGCCTTCTCGACGATGGGCAGCGAGATGACCGGAGTGGAGAAGATCCGGTTCTCGTAGTTGAAGGTCCACTCCTCGTACATCCACTCGTTGAGGGCGTGGATGGCGGCGTGGATCAGCTCGGGATCGTCACGCATGCGCTCCTCGAGGAGGCTGGCGAGGGTGGGGAACATCAGGGTCTGGTCGACGCCGAGCTCGTCCATCAGCTCGATGCGGGGCCCGGGCGAGCGGAAGGCCTCGATGGCCCGCATGGGCTCACCGATGAGCTCGCGGTACGACTTCCCCTCCGGGTTGCCGTTGCGGAAGTACTCCTCCTGGGCGCCGGGCCGGGCCACGACGTCGAAGGTGGGGTTGGGGATGTAGTCGCTGATCTGGCCCCGCACCGCGATCTTGGTGCGGCCCCGCACCTCGACGTAGTCGATGGCGCTCTTGTACTTCTTGGGCAGATGGCGGGTGAAGGCGTCCTGCGTCTCGTAGAAGTGGTTGTCGGCGTCGAAGACCGGGAAGTCGCAAGTACGGGCCATGCCCTGACGCTATGGTTGTCTAACAGTTGTGTCAACAATTTGGCGACACAGCTTCTCGCACACCCCGGGGGGATCCACATGACCGCAGTGATGCAGGGCGTCCGCGTCCTCGAAGTCGCCGAGCACACCTTCGTGCCCGCCGCCTCGGCCCTCCTGGCCGACTGGGGCGCCGAGGTCATCAAGATCGAGCACGTCGAGCGGGGCGACGCCATGCGCGGCCTGGCTTCGTCGGGCATCGCGGTCATGGGCAAGGACGTCCACGTCCTGCTCGAGCACTCCAACCGGGGCAAGCAGAGCCTCGGGCTCGACCTCACCTCCCCCGACGGCCTCGACATCCTCGCCAAGCTCGCCGCCACCTGCGACGTGTTCCTCACCAACAAGCTGCCGAGCGTCCGCACCAAGCTGAAGATCGACGTCGAGGACATCCGGGCCGCCAACCCGGACATCATCTACGTGCGGGGCACCGGCCAGGGCGAGCGGGGCCCCGAGGCCGACCGCGGCGCCTACGACGCACTGGCCTACTGGTACCGCGCCGGCGTCTCGAAGGGGATGATGTACCCCGACGACGAGACCCCTCCCCCGCCGCCGGCGCCCGCCTTCGGCGACTCCATCGGGGCCATGACCATCGCCGGCGGGATCATGGGCGCCCTGTTCCACCGCGAGCGCACCGGCGAAGCCACCACGGTCGACGTCTCGCTGCTCAGCGTCGGCCTGTGGTCGATGGGCGCGGCGCTCGCCCTCTCCCTCCAGAACGACGTCCCCTGGGCGCCGCCCCCACGCAACTCGCCCCCCGGGAACCCGCTCGTCAACACCTACCAGACCTCCGACGGCCGGTTCGTCTCGCTGTGCTGCCTGCAGCCCGGCGCCTATTGGGCCGAGGCCTGCGAGAAGCTGGGCATCCCCGAGCTGGCCACCGACGAGCGCTTCGCCGACGTGCTGTCGCTCATGGGCAACGTCGCCGAGGCCACTGCCGCCGTGCGCGAAGCCATCGCCTCCCGCACCGCCGACGAGTGGCGCGAGCGCCTGTCCACCTTCAGCGGCCAGTGGGCCATGGTGCAGGACACCATCGAGGCCGCCGCCGACCAGCAGGCCGTCGCCAACGGCTACGTGTCCGACTGCGCCACCTCGGCGGGCGTGCCCTTCCAGCTCGCCACCGCGCCCGTCCAGTACGGCGGGGTGCCCGCCCAGGCCCAACGGGCGCCCGAGTTCAACGAGCACGGCGACGCCATCCTCGAAGGCCTCGGCCTCGACTGGGACACCATCGTCGACCTGAAGGTCCGTGGCGTCGTCGCCTGACGGGCCGCCCGCCGTGTCCGGCGTCACCACCGCGCCGCGGCCTCCGACCCGGGTCGCCGCTGCGGCGGCGCCGGGCTCAGAGGACACCCACTCCCCAGCGCGCCCGTGAGCGATCCGACGGTCACCGCCACGCCCGTCCCCTACCGGGCGCGAGCCTGGTGGGACGGCGCGCTGGTGGCCGACAGCGCCGGCGCCGTGCGCGTCGACCAGGCCGACGGTCCGCCGGCGCTGTGGTTCCCCGAGGGCGACGTCCGCCTCGACGCCCTCCCCGACGGCGCCCGGTGGGCCGACGCTCCCCCGCCGCCCGACGGCACCGCCGGGCTGGTCGCCCTCGACCACGACCTCCTGCGGGTCGAGCTGGTCGACGCCGGCCCCGGCGAGGCCGAGGACGCGCCCGGGGTCACGACCAAGCGCTTCCCCCTCTGGGGTGACGCCGCCGACCTGATCGCCCTGCTCGACCTCACGCCCGACGGCGATCTCGCCTGGGTGAGCGGCGCCCGCAGCGACTGGCGCCGGCCGGTGGTCGAGGCCAGCCAGATGCTGGGGCAGAGCGTCGTGGCGGCGATGCGCCACGCCGGCGGTCGACGCGTCGTGTCCGCCCATCTCGTCGTGCCGCGGGTGGCCGACGCCCGGCTGCCCCTGCGCTTCGCGGTCGACGAGCTCAGCGCCGGCCGCACCTTCTCCACCGTCGAGGTCCGCACCCACCAGGGCGACCGGCTCGTGGCGGCGGGCACCTTCCTGCTCGACGCCACCGCCCCCGACCTCATCCGCCACGCCGAGCCCGCGCCCGACGTCCCGGGGCCGCTCGACTGCCCGGCCTACGACATGTCCGTCACCGGTCGGGACCTGCGCATCGTCGACGACGCCTACACGGGTGACCCCGACGCCCCCGTCGGGCCGCCCGAGCTCGACACCTGGGTGCGCTTCCGTGAGGTCCCGGACGACCCCGCCATCCACGCCGGACTGCTCGCCCAGTTCACGGGTCACATGTCCATCGCCGCCGCCCTGCGCCCCCACGCCGGGATCGGCCAGAGCGCCGCCCACGTCACCCTCTCGACCGGCATCAACGCCATCGCTCTGTCGTTCCACGCCGACGTGCGGGCGGACCGGTGGCTGCTCTACCACCACCACTCGACGGTCGCCGCCGACGGCATGACCCACAGCGAGTGCCGCGTCCACGACGAGGACGGTGTGCTGGTCGCGTCCTTCACCGTCGACGCCATGGTGCGGGCCATGGCCCCGCCCGCCGGCGCCGCCGTCGACCCCCGGACCGCGATATGAGCCTCACGTCGGGTCGCGGCCCGCTCTCCCGCAACCCCGCCGGCCGGTTCACCGCTCCGGTTCCCGACGACGTCGCCTACGTCGAACCGGTGCGCCGGCGGGTCCGGGCCGTCCTGGCGGACCGAATCGTGGTCGACACGGAGGCCGCTCTGCTCGTGCACCGCGCCGGCGGCCCGCCCACGTACGCCTTCCCACCGGCCGATGTGGACGTCGCCGCCCTCGGCGCCGCCGTCACGCCCCACCCGGACGCCGACGGCTTCGTGGCCGTGGCCTGGGCCGCGCCCGACCACTGGTACGAGGAGGAGGACGAGGTCTTCCTCCACCCCCGCAACCCGTACCACCGCATCGAGTGCCTGCGGACGACCCGCCACCTGCGGGTGGCCGTTGGCGACACCGTCCTGGTCGACGCCCCCGCCACCATCGCCCTCTACGAGACCGCCCTCGAGCCCAAGCTGTACGTCGACAAGGCCCTGGTACGCACCGACCTTCTCGTCCCCAGCACCACGACCACGCTCTGCCCCTCCAAGGGCACCGCCACCTGGTGGAGCGCGGTCGTCGACGGCGTCACCCACCCCGACGTGGCCTGGAGCTACGAGGACCCCCTCCCCGAGAGCCTCCCGATCGCCGGCCTCCTCTGCTTCGACCCCACCGACCCCGCGCTGAGCATCGACGCCGACCTGCCTCCGGGGCCCGCCTGACCGCACGCTCCTCCTTCCGGGACCAGGATCACGCCACCAGCAACACCACCGTGGTCCCAGAACGAAACCCCCCCTCCTTCTGGGACCACCATCACGCCACCAGCAACACCAGCCTGTCCCAGAACGGGAGCAGGCGGCGGTCGTCTCCGCGGTCAGGCGCCGGCGTCGAGCTCCGCCGCGAGGTCGGCGAGGACGACCCGCCGCAGGAGCTTGCCCGTCTCGGTGTGGGGCAGGGTCTCATGGAAGACGACCACGTCGGGGGTCTTCGAGCCCCGCAGGGCCGCCCGGGCGTGGTCCTGGAGCGCCGACGCGTCAGGCGTCGCCCCGGGCCGCAGCACGACCACGGCGGCGATGCGCTGGCCCCACTCGTCGTCGGGGACGCCCACGACCGCGCACTCGGCCACGTCGTCGTGGGTGAGGAGCACCTCTTCGATCTCGGCGGGGGCGATGTTCTCGCCGCCGCGGATGATGGTGTCGTCGCTGCGCCCCTCGACGAAGAGGTAGTCCTCGTCATCGACCCAGCCGCGGTCACGGGTGGGGAACCAGCCCTCGTCGTCGAGCGGGTTCTCACGGCCGGCGTACTCGCCGGACACCTGCTCGCCCCGCACCCAGATCTCGCCCACCTCGCCGGCGCCGAGCACCTCACCCTCGGCGCCCCGCACCTGCACCTCGACCGTCGGCAGCACCTGCCCCACCGACGCGAGCCGGCCGATCGCCACCGCGTCACCGTCGCGGGCGGCGCGGTGGTCGTCGGGGCCGAGCACGGCGATGGTCGAGCTGGTCTCGGTGAGGCCGTAGGCGTTGACCAGGTTCACGTCGGGCAGGACCGTCATCACGCGCTGGAGCACGGTGGACGGGGTGCGGGCGCCGCCGTAGCTCAGCGAGCGCAGGGTGGGCAGGCCCTCGCGGTCGGCCTCCACGATGTCGCAGATGCGCGACAGCATCGTGGGGACGACCATGGCGTTGGTGACCTGCTCGCGACGCACGGCGTCGACCCAGCCCCGGGCGTCGAACTGGGTCAGGTAGACGATGCGCCGGCCGGCGTAGAGGTTCGAGAGCAGGTTGGCGATGCCGGCGATGTGGTACGGCGGCACGCTCACGAGGACGGTCTCGTGCTCGCCGGCGCCGCCGAACTCGACGGTGCCGATGATGTACGAGGTGAGGTGGCGGTGGCGCAGCACCGCGGCCTTGGGCGCCGCGGTCGTGCCGCTCGTGTAGAGCAGGACCGCGGGGGCCTCGGCGTCGAAGGGCAGGTCGCCGAGGTCGGCGCCGGCGCGGGCGGCGGCCACGAAGTCCTCGGCGGCCACCACCCGGTGACCGCGGGCGGCGAGGTGCTCACCCACCTCGCCCTCGGCGATCACCAACGCCTGGCCGAGGGGGACGAGGAGCTCGTGGAGCTGCTCGTCGGTGAGTCGGTAGTTCAAGGGAACGAAGGGCACCTCGGCCGCCGCCGCCGCGAACAGCCCGAGGGGGAAGGCCAGACCGTTGGTGCCCACGTAGGCGAGCACGTCGGCGCCGTCGACCAGGGCGGCGCCCGCCCAGGCGCCGGCCAGCAGCTCGGCCGCGGTCAGCGACTCGCCGCCGGCCTGCACCGCGACCTCGTCGGCGCGACCGGCCGCGGCCATGTCGGCAAGCAGGAGGAGGTTCACAGGAGGCGCTCCGGATCCGTCAGGGGGTCAGGCGGTGGGGCTCGTCGACACGCCGATCGCTCGACGGCCGACGGTCAGGCGACGGGTGCCGGCGGGCGGCGACACGAGGTGGGCTCGGCGCCGGCACGAGGTCAGTCCGACGAGGGCAGGGGCTTGGCGCCCTTCAGCGCCAGCACCGCACCGTCGGCGGTCAGCGCGCCGGCGCCGGCGCGGGTGCAGAGCAGCTCGAGCCCGAGCTCCTCGTCGGCGTAGCGCTTACCGAGCTGCGGCCCGTCCCCCAGGGACTCGTCGAGGGCGGCGCCGGCCGGCGCGTCCTCGCCGTCGGGGACCATCGGCGCACCACCGCAGCCCACCTCGACGTCACCCGCCGGGGCGCGCACCACGACCACCTGCGCGTCGCAGACCGCACTCGCCAACTTCAGGCCCGGCCGTAGCTCCATGGATCCTCGTGTCCTCCCCGGTGGCGGCGCACGGCGACAGCCCACGCCTCGTAGCGCCGCGCAGCCTAGCGGATGGGTGACGTCACCGTTAGATACCCACTAGGGTCCGGGCCAGCGATCCACCGACGACGCCCCGCCACAGGAGGCCCCCGACCATGTCCGACGGTCAGCCCGACTACAAGTTCGTCACCTACGAGACCCTCGACGACGGGACGATCGCCCGGATCATGCTCGACCGGCCGGACGCCCGCAACGCCCAGAACCGGGGCATGCTCGTCGAGCTGAACGACGCCTTCCTGCGGGCCGAGGCCGACGACCAGGTCCGCGTGGTCATCCTCGGCGGCAACGGGAAGATGTTCTCCTCCGGCCACGACCTCGGCTCGAAGGTCTCCGTCGAGGAGTACACGCCCGGCCCGAACCAGCACCCCACCCGCGCCATCAACGGCGGCACCCGCGAGGGCGCCGAGGCCCTGATGCTCCAGGAGTGGCACTACTTCTTCGAGAACACCCGCCGCTGGCGCAACCTGCGCAAGATCACCATCGGTGTGGCCCACGGCGACGTCTACGCCGCCGCGCTCATGCTGCTCTGGTCCTGCGACCTCATCGTCGCCGCCGAGGGCACCACCTTCGCCGACGTGGTGGGCAGCCGCCTCGGGATGTGCGGCGTCGAGTACTTCGGTCACCCGTGGGAGTTCGGCCCCCGCAAGGCCAAGGAGCTGCTCCTCACCGGCGACTCCATCTCCGGCGAGGAGGCGCATGCGCTCGGCATGGTGTCCAAGATCTTCCCCGCCGACGTCGTGCAGGACCGCGCCGTCGAGTTCGCCCGGCGCATCGCCCAGACGCCCACGATGGCCGCGCTGCTCATCAAGGAGGCGGTCAACCAGACCGTCGACAACCAGGGCTTCTACAACTCGCTGAACGCCTGCTTCACCCTCCACGAGCTGAACCACTCGCACTGGGCGTGGGTGCACGGCGGCGGCTACCCCGTCGCCCAGGAGCAGGACGGCATCCCCCACTTCAAGGACGCCCCGCCCATCGTCCCGGCGGTCAAGGACCAGGTGCGGGCCGAGCCCTAGATGGCCGAGGCGGACAAGGGCGCGGCGCCACCGGGCGCTCCCGGCGAGCCGGAGCCGGTGCTCCGGCGCGCCCCCTTCTCCGACAACCCCACCGTCGGCGCCCGCGGGCAGCGCACGCAGCAGCGCATCCTCGACGCCGCCCTCACCGTGTTCGGCGAGGTGGGCTACCACCCGTGCAGCATCGACCGCATCGCCAAAGAGGCGGGCTGCTCGCGCATCTCCTTCTACCAGTACTTCGCCGGCAAAGAGGACGTGTTCCGCCAGCTCGCCGGGCAGGTGGCCCGCCAGCTGAACGCGTCGGTCGAGGCCCTCGGGCCGCTCACCCCCGACCTGGATGGGTGGACCCAGCTCCGCAACTGGGTCGAGCGCTACGTCGAGATCCACGCCCGCTTCACCCCCGTGTTCTCCACCTTCCAGTCCGCGGTCACCAGCGACGAGGAGGTCGCCGGCGGCTCGATGCGCACCGGCGAGCGCAACCGGGCGCGACTGCGCGCCCGCATCGAGGGCAGCACCGTCCCTGACCGATCGCTCGACGCCACCCTCGACCTGCTGGTGAAGTCGGTCACCGCGGGCATCGGCACCGCGGCCACGCTGCGCTCGGCCGCTCCGGCGGCGTGGCCCGCCGGCCGGGTGGCCGACGCCCTCGCCGACGTCATGCACCGCACCCTGTTCGGCCTGCAGCCCGCCGTCAGTGTGCACCCCCCGGCGCGCCGCCGGCCCCCCGAGATCGCCTTCGGCCCGGCCATGACCAAGGTGCTCGAGTCCCACCACGACGGCGCCGACCTCACCCCGGCCGGCCGCCGCACCCTCGAGGCGCTCCTCGCCGCCGGTCGCCAAGAGCTCGTGAAGCACGGCTACCACGGCACCCGCGTGGACGACATCGTCACCGCCGCCGACCTGTCCCACGGCGCGTTCTACCGGTACTTCGAGAACAAGGACGAGTTCGCCCGCCTCCTGGCCGGCGAGGCCATGCGCACGGTCTCGACCGCCTTCGCGGGCATCCCCACCGAGGCCGTCCATGCCGACGGCAGTGGCGCCGAAGGTGCCGAGGCGGACGGCGGGGTGGACGGCGCCGCCGCCCTGCGCACCTGGTTGCGCCGCTACAACAGCGCCCAGGCGGGCGAGGCGGCACTGATCCGGGTGTGGTCCGACGCCACCTTCCAGGAGCCCGCCCTCCGCACCGAGTCGGCCGCCGTCCTCGACTGGGGACGGCGCCAGATGGCCCGCTTCCTCCAGCCCCGCCCCTTCGGCGGCGACGTCGACACCGAGGCCGTCGTCCTCGTCGCGCTCCTCGAGGTCTACGGCGCCCGCGCCCGCTCCTCCGCGGCCACCGCCACCGCCGCCGACGTCATCGAACGCGGCCTCCTCGGCCGCACGATGGACTGACCGGGCGCCCCGCGACCACCCTCCCGCCCCTTCTGGGTACTCGTATGTGTTCTCCAGAACACATACGAGTACCCGGAACGATGGGCGTGGGTGACGTCGTCTAACATCGGCGTCAACTCAAGGGGGGTGCAACCGTGCGCACGGTCGTCGTTGGAGCATCGAGCGGTCTCGGCCGCTGCATCGGGGTCGGGCTGGCCCAGCGGGGCGACGAGGTGGCCCTCCTCGCCCGCCGCCTCGACCGGTTGGAGAGCGCCGCCGCCGACGCCGGTGAGCACGCCCACCCCATCGCCTGCGACGTCACCGACGGCGCGTCGATCCAACGGGCCATCGAAGAGGCGGCCGCCACGCTCGGGGGAATCGACGGGCTCGTCTACGCCCCCGCCATCGGCCCCCTGGCCAAGCTCACCGACATCGACGGTGACACCTGGGCCCAGGTCTTCGCCACCAACGTCACCGGCGCCGCCCTGGTCACCGCCGCGGCCATGCCCCACCTCGAGGCGTCGCAGGGCACCGCGGTCTTCCTGTCCTCGGTCATCGCCTCGCTGACACCGCCGTGGCCGGCGCTCGGCGCCTACGCGGTCAGCAAGGCCGCCCTCGACAAGCTGGTCGAGGCGTGGCGCATGGAGCACCCGTCGGTGGGCTTCACCCGCCTGGTGGTGGGCGACTGCGCCGGCGGCGAGGGCGAGGGCGCCACCGAGTTCAACCAGGGTTGGGACATGGACCTGGCCGGCGAGGTCGTGCCCATCTGGTTCCAGCGCAACTACCTCTCGGGCTCGCTCCTCGACGTGGAGGAGGTCGTCGCCGTGGCCCACACGGTGCTGTCCACCGGTGCCACCGTGGCGGTGCCCTCCGTGACCCTCGCCCCGCGTGTGAGCCCCATGCCACCCGAGCTCGCCGAACAGCTCGGCGACCTCGCCGGCGACTGACCGGCCCGCCGGGATCAACCTGCCACTGAGGAGGTCCCCGCCGGAGGTGGGCGCGTGCGCGGGCCGCGCTCTCTTCCGTTGCTTCGTCAGGAGGTGGGTAGGTCCAGCTGGGTGGCGACCCGCTCGCCCGCCTCGGCGCTGGGGCCCGACCACAGCACGGTGCCGTGGTCGAGGACGGCCACCTGATCGCAGAGCGCCAGTGCGTGGGTGACGTGTTGCTCGATGATCAGCAGGGCCGTGCCCTGCTCGCGCAGGCGCCGCAGCGAGTCGTAGGTGCGCTCCACGATGATGGGGGCGAGGCCGAGCGACAGCTCGTCGGCGACGAGCACCTTCGGCTCCTCGACCAGGACCCGGGCCATGGAGAGCATGCGCTGCTCGCCGCCCGAGAGCGTCCCCGCCTGCTGGCGCCGACGCTGCTCGAGCACGGGGAACATCTCGTAGGCCTTGGCCAGGCCGCCGGCGACCCCGCCACGCCCGAGGGTGCGGCGGAAGGCGAGGGTGAGGTTCTCCTCGACGCTCAAGGTGGCGAACACCGAGCGCCCCTCCGGGGCATGGGAGATCCCGGCGCGGTTGAAGCGGTAGGGCCGCGCCCCGGTGAGGTCGGCGCCGTCGACCAACACCTGGCCGGCGGTGGGGACGACGAGGCCCGACGCCAGGCGGGCGACCGTGGTCTTGCCGGCGCCATTGGGGCCGACGAGGGCCACCGCCTCGCCGGGCTGGACGGTGAGGGACACGCCGAACAGCGCCCGGAAGGGCCCGTATCCGGCCGAGACGTCGCGGAGCTCGAGGGCGGCGGTCATCAGCTCGGCTCCTCGTCGGTGCTCGTGGGGTCCGAAACGTGCTGGGCAGGGGCGTCGCCGGCTGCGGATCCGCCGTCATCGGCGTCGCCGGCGGGCGATGTGGCGGCCTCGAGGGCCTCGGCGGCCTCGGCGGCGTCGGCGCTCGCCGGCTCGAGGTCGCCCAGGTAGGCGTGGCGCATCTCGGCGCTGGCCATCAGGGTGGCGGTCGGACCCTGCGCGATCAGACGGCCGAAGTCGAGCAGGTAGCACCGGCTGGTGAAGCTGGCCACCAGCTCGACGTCGTGCTCCACCAACAAGATGGCGAAGCCCCGCTGGGACTGCACCTCGCCGAGCGTCTCGGCCAGCGCCGCGGTCTCGCCGCGGTCGAGGCCCGACGAGGGCTCGTCGAGCAACAGGAGCTTGGGCTCGGTCATCAGGGCCCGGCCCACCTCGACCAGCCGGCCCTGCCCGAGGCTGAGGCGCTCGATGGGCTCGTCGGCCAGGTCGGCGAGGCCGAGCAGCTCGAGCACCTCGTCGCAGGTGGCGATCTCGTCGGCGTTCGGCCGGCCCAGGCCCACGACGTCCTTCCAGAGACGGCCGGTGCGACGCTTGACCCGCTCGGCGATGAGGAGGTGCTCGCGCACCGTCGAGTCGGGGAACAGCTCGATGCGCTGGAACGTGCGCCCGATGCCGAGCCGAGCCCGCTGGTGGACGGGCAGGCGGGTGACATCGCGCCCTTCGAGGCTGACCGTGCCGCCGTCGGCCCGCAGCACGCCGAGCAGGCAGTTGAAGAACGTGGTCTTCCCGGCGCCGTTGGGACCGATGAGGCCGACCCGCTCGCCCTCGTCGATGGCGAGGTCGACGCCGTCGAGGGCGACGATGCCGGCGAAGCGCTTGGTGACGCCGACGGCCTCGATGACCCGGGTCCCGCTCATGCCCCGTGCTCCCGGTTCGCGACGACGTCGGGCCGGCACCGGACCCCGGCGCCGGGACGGAGGGCCTCGACGACGACCGCTGGGGCCCTCATGCCGCCGCCTCCGGCTCGGGGGTGGGCGCTGGTCGGCCGGGTGCAGAACCACCGGCGCCACCGGCCGCCGCCGCCTTGCGGGCGGCCTTCTCGGCCTTGCGCCGGCGGCTGGACTCGATGACACCCTCGGGATGGCGGGCGAACTGGATGGTGGCGAGGCCGAACAGCACGAAGCGCCACGTCGGGTCGAGGGGGAACAGGCCCGGCACCCGGTCGGGGCTGCGCAGGAGCCACTCGAACACCGTCCCCTTGAGCACCAGGGTGTCGAAGATCGCGAAGGCCAGCGCCGCCGCGGCCGCGCCCTCGAAGGTGCGGGACCCGAGCGTGACCACGAGCACGAGCCAGAACAGCGCCGCGAACGGGGAGAAGTTGGTGCCGTAGTTGACGTTCTCCTGGTGCACGGCCAGCAGGGCGCCGCCGAGGCCGGCGATGAAGCCGGACAGGGCGAAGGCGATCAGCGTCGACCGCCCGGGCGAGATGCCGATGGACTGGGCCGCCACCGGGCTGCCGCGGAGGGCCCGCAGCGCCTGGCCGGTGGTGCCCTCGCGGATCTGCACGACCACGAGGCCGACGATCGCGAGCACCACGAGGCACAGCACGAGGAAGGCCCGGTCGTCGGCGAAGTCCCACGGGCCGATCACCGGCCGGGGCACGTCGGTGCCCTGGAACAGGGAGGCGTCGCCCGAGACCCACGACATCTTGATGATCACCGAGTCGAAGAAGAACGCGAAGGCCAGCGTGCCGATGGCCACCCAGATGCCCGTCACGCGGCGTAGGGGGACCGCCACGAGCACCGCCACCCCGGCGGCGACCACGCCGCCGAGCAATGCGCCGGCGATCACCGACAGGTCGTAGCGGTCGACGGTCTGGAACACCGTGAACGCGCCGGTGGCCGCGAAGGCCCCCTGGGCCAGCGAGATCTGCCCGGCCATGCCCGTGATCACGGTGATGGACAGGAAGATCGTGGCCATGATCGCGGCCTGGGTGACGAGGAACATCCACTGGTCGTCGGCCCGGAAGAACACCACCGACCCGACCACGAGGAACACCGCAGCGCCCATGCCCCACGTGAACAGCGCCGACCGCCCGGTCTGCGAGCGGCCTCCGAGCGCCGGCGGCGGCGGGTCGACGCCGGCGAGCGGATCGGACGCCTCCCGGGTGCGCCCGATGCCCGGCGCCAGCACGATCACCCCGAACAGGACGATGAAGGGGATGGCCGGCGTGAGGTTGTCCTGGAGCGGCGACAGCCAGTCGTAGGTCTCGGCCCAGCGGGGCAGGAAGGTGTTGATCTCGGCGATGAGGATGCCCAGGCCCAGGCCGCCGAGCAGGGCCCGGGGCAGGCTGACCAGCTTGCCCACCGCCGCTGCGGCGATGGCGACCACCACGAGGTTGAAGAAGTCACCCGCGGCCAACGTGTTGAAGCGGGGGGCGATGAGCACGCCCGCCAGGCCGGCGAAGAACGACGAGAGCATCCAGGCGAACGACGAAATGCGGTCGGAGGCCCAGCCGTTCAGCTCGGTCATGCGGGGCGACTCGACCACCGCCCGCATCTGGAGGCCCTTGACCGTGAACTTGAACAGAGCACCGAGGCCGAGCATGGCGAGGACGGCGACGGCCATCGCCACGAGCTCGTTGCGGCTGAACGCGTAGACCCCGAAGGGGTCGTAGAACACGCTGGCGCCGTCGGGGACGATCCCCTCCGGGGTGACGCCCGCCACCGACTGGAAGTTCGCGGCCAGGTCGACGAGCGCCGGCAACGCCAGCGTCAGGCCGATGGTGACCACGAGCTTCGCCACCGGGGTGGCCGTGCGGAGGTGCCGGAAGATCAGCGCCTCGAGGACGAACCCGACGAGCGGTGCCAGGATGACCACCGACAGGATCACCGAGGGGACGATGGGCCAGCCCCACTCGGTGTGGGCCTTGAAGTAGACGACGGCGGAGATGTACGCCTGCGCCCCGAAGGCCAGGTTGAACACGCCCGAGGTCTTGTACGTGAGGACGAACCCGAGGGCGATCAGCGCGTACACCGTGCCCGGCGGCAGGCCCTGGAGGAACCCCCGGAACACGTCCGTGCCCAGGCCCGCGGCGAGGATGCCGGTCACCCGTGACGCCCCGATGCGTTCGTCATGCTCGATTCCCCCTGGGCGGTTGGTGGCCGCGTGCGCCGACCCGGGGGCCGGTCGGCGCAGACCATAGCCCAGCTGATCGAACCTGATGAGAATGCCGTTCCACCTTTTCGTGCACGCCATGCTCATCTGGGCCAGAATCCCCCTATCGGGCCCGAGCGGGCCCGGGCCGAGGGGGCGGGGGCCCGCTCGAGCCATCGACCCCCGACGCAGTGGAGGCACCCCTCATGAGCCTGTTCGACGCATTCCGGTACGACGGCAAGCGCGCCCTGGTGGTCGGAGGCGCCACCGGCATGGGCGCCGCCGTGGCCGAGCTCGTCAAGGACGCCGGCGCCGAGGTGCTGAACGCCGACCGCGCCCCGGTCACCCAGGAGGGCGTCACTGCGCTGTCCGTCGACCTCGCCGACCGGGCGTCGATCGAGGCGCTCGCCGCCGAGGTGGAGGGCCCGATCGACGCCCTCTTCTCCTGCGCCGGCGTGGCCGACGGCACCCCGGGCATCGAGAAGATCAACTTCCTCGGCCACCGCCTGCTCATCGAGCTGCTGCTCGCCAACGGGAAGCTGGCCCGGGGCGCCGCCATCGGCATGATCTCCTCGGCGGCGGGCATGGGGTGGCGCACGAACCTCGAGAAGGTGCAGACCTACCTGGGGATCGCCGACTTCGAGGAGGCGTCCACCTGGGCCCAGGACAACGCCAAGGCCGACTACATGTGGTCGAAGATGGCGGTCAACGGCTACGTCGCCGGCGAGTGCATGAACCTGCTCAAGCAGGGCGTGCGCATCAACGCCATCCTCCCCGGCCCCACCGACACCCCCCTCGCCCAGGCCAACGCCGACACCTGGCTCACCTTCGGCGCCGACTACCGCGAGGAGACCGGCATCGCCGCGTCGACCCCGCTCGAGCAGGCCTACCCGCTGGTCTTCCTGTGCAGCGACGCCGCCGCCGGCATCACCGGCGTGACCGTCTTCACCGACGCCGGCTACCACGCCTCCGGGGTCACCGGCGCGTACGAGACCGCGGGCCTCGCCGTGGGCTTCCTCGAGGGCGAGTTCTGATCTGACGGCGGCGCGGGCGGGACGGTCCCCGCCCGCGCTGCTGAGATCCGCGTTACGCTGTGGTGAGAATGTGATTCTCACCGGCAGGGGGACGGCATGCGCATCGGAGTGATGGTGGGCCCGGAGCGGGGCCGTTACGCGACCAAGGTCGCCCGCATGCGCGCCGACGCCACCTGGGCCGAGGAGGCCGGGCTGGCCTCGGTGTGGGTCCCCCAGATCCCCGACGAGTTCGACGCCATGACCGCGGCGGCGCTCATCGGCGACGTCACCGAGCGGGTCGAGATCGGCACCGCGGTCGTCCCCATCCAGACCCGCCACCCCATCGCCACCGCGCAGCAGGCGCTCGCCACCCAGGCCGTCTGCGAGGGCCGCTTCTCGCTCGGCCTCGGCGTCTCCCACCACTGGATCGTCGAGGAGATGCTGGGCCTCCCCTACGAGCGCCCCGCCCGCACGATGGCCAACTACCTCGACGTGCTCGACCGGGCCCTCGCCGGCCCGGGCATGGTCGACGTCGAGAACGACGACTGGCGCATCCACAACCCGCTCGACGTCACCGACGTCGCCCCCACGCCCGTCCTGCTCGCCGCACTCGGCCCCGTGATGTTGCGCCTCGCCGGCGAGCGCACCGACGGCACCATCCTGTGGCTGGCCGACGAGAAGGCCATCGCCTCCCACGTCGTGCCCCACCTGACCAAGGCCGCGGAGGGCGCCGGCCGCCCTGCGCCCCGAGTCGTCGCCGGCGTGCCGGTGTGCCTGTGCCGGCCCGACGAGGTGGACCGCGCCGTCGAGCGCACCAACCGGATCCTCTCCGAGGCCGAGGTCTCGCCGAACTACCAGAAGCTGCTCGACCTGGGCGACGCGGAGAGCGTCGGCGACCTGCTCGCCGCCGGCGACGAGGCCATGGTCGAGCGCCGCCTGCGGGCCTACGCGGACGCCGGCGTCACCGACCTGTCCGTGCGGGTGGTGCCCATCGGCGACGGCCGCGACGAGCTCATCGCCTCGTCCAAGCGCACCCGCGAACTGCTCGCCTCGCTCGTCGGCGCCCTCGCCTGACGGCCGATCCTCGTTCTGCACCACCTGCGACCTGCACCACCTGCACCACCCGAACCTCAGACCAAGGGGGACCCCTGATGACCGCCGCCGGCATCCCGGTGTTCGACGCCGACAACCACCTCTACGAGACCCGTGACGCGCTCACGAAGTTCCTCCCCGACCGCTACAAGGGCGCGGTCGACTACGTCGACGTGCGGGGCCGCACGAAGATCGTCGTGCGGGGCCGGATCAGCGACTACATCCCCAACCCCACCTTCGACGTGGTGGCCCGGCCCGGGGCGATGGAGGACTACTACCGCAAGGGCAACCCCGACGGCCTCAGCCGGCGGGAGCTGTTCGGCGATCCGATCAAGTCCCTCCCCGCCTTCCGGGCACCCGAGCCCCGGATCGAGCTCATGGACGAGCAGGGCCTCGACCGCACCCTCATGTTCCCCACGCTGGCCAGCGTCATCGAGGAGCGCATGCGGGACGCGCCCGAGCTCACCCACGCCGTCATCCACTCGTTGAACGAGTGGCTCTACGAGACGTGGACCTTCGACTACGAGTCGCGCATCTACACGACCCCGGTGATCACGCTCCCGATCGTCGACAAGGCCATCGAGGAGCTCGAGTGGGTGGTCGAGCGCGGCGCCAAGGTCGTCCTGATCCGGCCGGCGCCGGCGTTCGGCCTCAAGGGTCCTCGCTCGTTCGCCCTGCCCGAGTTCGACCCGTTCTGGGAGAAGGTGGTCGAGCACGACCTGCTCGTCGCCCTGCACTCGTCCGACTCCGGCTACGAGCGCTTCGCCAACGAGTGGGTCGGCGGCGACTCCGAGATGCTGCCCTTCAAACCCGAGGCCTTCCGGATGCTGTCGGCGTGGCGCCCCATCGAGGACGCGGTGTCGTCGCTCGTCTGCCACGGGGCGCTGTCGCGCTTCCCCACCCTGAAGATCGCCGCCATCGAGAACGGCGCCAGCTGGATCGGCCCGCTCCTCGACCGCATGCGCGACCTGTACAAGAAGATGCCCCAGGACTTCCCCGAGGACCCGGTGGCGGCGGTGAAGCGCAACATCCACATCTCGCCGTTCTGGGAGGAGGACCTCGGCCACCTCGCCGACGTGCTCGGCCCCACCCAGGTGCTGTTCGGGTCGGACTACCCGCACCCCGAGGGCCTCGGGAACCCGACGAGCTACCTCGACGAGCTCACCCACCTCGACGACGGCCTCGTCCGCCAGATCATGGGCGGCAACCTCGCCCGCCTCATGAACGTCGACCTCACCCCGGCGGCGTGATGCCGTCGGGCGGCGGCGCCGGCGGCGCCACATCTCCGACCGTGTGCCCGCCGCTGTCGGACGTCACTGCGGATCGCTCTGCTCGTCGGACACGGCGGGCTCGAACGGTGGCCACACGGTGAGCGGCGGGACGACCGTGGCGCCCGCCAGCATCCCGGCGCTGCTGGCGGCCACCGTCGCCGCCGGCGGCGACCGTCCCGCGGTGGTCACCGGCGACGGGCCGGTCACGTGGGCCGATCTCGACGCCCGGTCGCGTGAGTTCGCCGGCGCCCTCGTCGCCGCCGGCATCGGCGCCGGCGACCGGGTGGCGATCTGGTCGCCCAACGGCATCGAGTGGATCGTCGCCGTGCTCGGCCTGTTCCGGGCCGGCGCCGTGCTGGTGCCCATCAACACCCGGTTCAAGGGCACCGAGGCGGCGGTCCTGCTCGAGCGCAGCGGCGCCAAGGCGCTCATCACCGCCACCGACTTCCTCGACACCGACTACGTCGCCCTGCTGGCGGCGGCCGACGCGGACCTGCCCGACCTCGAGCTCACGATCGTCGCCCGGGGCCCCGCCCCCGACGGCACCGTCGGCTGGGACGACTTCCTCGCCGGGTCCAACGGGGCGGCGCAGGCCGAGGCCGACGCCCGAGCCGCGGCGCTCACCCGGGACGACCCGTCCGACATCCTCTTCACGTCGGGCACCACCGGCGTCCCCAAGGGCGTGGTGATGACCCACGGACGCACCCTCGGCGTGGCCACCGACTGGGTCGCCATGACCGGGCTCTCCGCCGACGACCGCTACCTGATGGTGAACCCGTACTTCCACATGTTCGGGCTGAAGGCGGGCATCCTCGCCTCGGTCGCGGCCGGCACCACGATGTACCCCGAGGCCGTCTTCGACGTCGACCGCGCCCTGGCCCGGGTCGCCGCCGAGAGCATCACCGTGCTCCCGGGCGCGCCGACGATCTACCAGGCGATCCTCGACCATCCCGACCGCGCCGGCCACGACCTGTCCTCCCTGCGGGTGGCGGTGACCGGCGCCGCCGACATCCCCGTCGAGCTCATCCGCCGGGTCTTCGAGGAACTGCCGTTCTCGGTGGTCGTCACCGGCTACGGGCTCACCGAGGCGGGCACCGCGTCGGCCACCGTCCCCGGCGACGACGCCGAGACGGTCGCCACCACGGTCGGCCGAGCCCGACCCGGGTTCGAGGTGCGCATCCTCGGCGAGGGCGATCGGGAGATGCCCGCCGGCGAGCCCGGCGAGATCGTCCTGCGGGGCCCGACCGTGATGCTCGGCTACCTCGACGACCCCGACGCCACTGCGGCGACCCTGTCGGCGGACGGCTGGCTGCGCACCGGCGACCTGGGCGTGGTCGACGAACGCGGCAACCTCCGCATCGTCGGCCGCTCGAAGGACATGTTCATCGTCGGCGGCTTCAACGCCTATCCCGCCGAGATCGAGAACCTCCTGCTCGCCCACCCGGGCATCGGCCAGGCCGCGGTCATCGGCATCCCCGACGCCCGCCTCGGCGAGGTGGGCATGGCCTTCCTCGTGCCGGCGCCCGGCGCCACCCTCGACCCCGACGAGGTCGTGGCGTGGTCCCGCGAGCACATGGCCAACTACAAGGCGCCCCGCAAGGTCGAGATCGTCGACGCCCTCCCCATCAACGCCACCGGCAAGGTGGTCAAGGACGACCTCCGCGCCCGGGCGGCGTCCGCCGGCGTCACCGGCCCCGGCTGACGCACGGTCAGTGCTTCAGAAGACGCTCGGCATCGGCCCGCAGCTGAGCGAGGAGGACAGGCCTCAGGGATCGAGGGGGCGCCGGCCTGACTGCACGGCATCGACCACCAGCGCCGCCACCCAGGACGCGCCGGCGGCGACGTCGGCGGCGCTCAGGTCCCAGTCGGCGGCGAGGCGCTCGTAGGTGGCGAGGCCCCAGAGGACGTCGAGCACCCCCGCGGCGACGGTGCGGTCCCGGTCGGACCAGCCCTCCGTGTGCGGGGCGAGCGCCGAGCGCAGCGCCTCGTGCTGGCGCCGGCTGGCGTCGGACAGGGTCGGGTCGAGCGGCGCTCTCGGCGGCAGGGGGTGGGCGGCGATGGCTTCGATGGCCCGGGCCACCACCCGCGGGATGTCATCCGCTTCGAGCTGGCCGAGGTCGACCCCGGCCTGCTCCTCGAGTCGACGCATGACCGCGTCGCGCAGACCACGCTCGTTCTCGAAGTGGCGGAACACGGTGCGCTCGCTCACGCCCGCGCGCTCGGCGACGGCGCGCACGGTGAGGCCCTGCCAGTCCCGGATCGACGAGCCCTCGGTCAGCAGGTCGCAGGCGGCGTCGATGATGCGCCGGCGGGTGGCGTTGGCCTGCTCGCGCCGCACCGGGCTGTCGTAGCGGCGCTTCCCCGTGTCCACGCTCGCCTCCACCACCGACTCGACCGACGTCTCCGACGTCGCCGCGGTCACGGCAGTCGGATCGGCAGCCTCTCCCATCCCCGCACCGTAGAGGTCGGGGCGAGGTTGGCTCCCGCCATGTCGACCTCCCACTCGGGGAAGCGCTGGAGCATCTCGTCGAGCACGATCCGGCCCTGGAGGCGGGCCAGCGCGGCGCCGAGGCAGAAGTGGGCGCCGTAGCCGAAGGTGATGTGGGGGCCGTCGTCGCGGCGCACGTCGAAGCGCTCGGCGTCGGGGAAACGGGTGTCGTCGCGGTTGGCGGCGCCGACGAGGCAGAGGATGGCGCTGCCGGCGGGCACGGTCTGGCCGTGGAACTCGGCGTCCTTGGCCACGTAGCGGGCCACGGCCGGGCCCGGCGGCTGGAAGCGGAGCACCTCCTCGATGGTGCTGGTCACGAGCGAGCGGTCCTCGACCACGGCCCGACGCTGGTCGGGGTGGTCGGCCAGGAGCTTGGTGAACCAGCCGATGAGCTTGGTGGTGGTCTCGTTGCCGGCGCCGGCCACGACGGTCAGATAGGTGAGGAGCTCCTCACGGGAGAGGCGGCGATGGACGCCGTGCTCGTCATCGAACTCGACGTTGAGCATCTCGGTCATGATGTCGTCGGAGGGGTGCTCGGCCCGCCAGTCGATGTACTCGCCGAACTGGTTGGACTCGATGAAGTCGTCGCCCACCTCCATGGGCTTGCCCGCCTCCGTGCGCAGGTGGGCGTCGGTGCGGGCCTTCACCGCGGCCTGGTCCTCCTCGGGGATGCCGAGGAGCATGCCGATGACCCGCGTGGGGACGATGGCACCGATCTCGGCGATGACGTCGAAGCCGTCGCTGCCGACGAGCGGGTCCATGCTGCGGGCGCAGAGCTCGCGGATCTGGGGTTCGAGCGACGCCACCTTCTTGGGCGTGAACATCCGGGCCATCAGGCTGCGGTGCATGCCATGGGTGGGTGGGTCCTCGAAGATGACCAGCCCGGGCGGCATCTCCACGCCGGCCTTGATGACCTCGAGGATGCCGCCGCGGCCGGAGATGAAGGTGTCCCTGTCCCGCAGGCCCCGCTCGACGTCGTCGGCCCGGCTCACGGCGTAGAAGTCGTACGGCTCGTTGTAGTAGAGCGGCGCCTCCTCCCGGAGGCGGCGGTACACCGGGTACGGGTCGGCGTTGATCTCGACGTCGTACGGGTCGTAGTAGACGTCGCTGTCGGTCGTGACCGTCACGTGGCGCTCCCCCTGTGCGATTTGATGGCAGCACCGTGACACGAATATCCGCCTCGGTCAATCGGACTGCGGCTCGCGCTCGCCCGGTCCGGGAGGCGCCCTTCGTTGACGGATCGACAGCGCCATGTGCCGTCGATCCGTCATTGAATCGAGCCCAGAGGACGGAGTTGCCCTTCGGCAACCCGTCGCCCGGACGCGGGTCGGCGCCGCACTACCGTCCCGGCGTGCTCTCGCCGGACCGCCGCCGCCCCGCCCGCGTCATCGGGCTCGCTGCCATCGCCGTCGTGCTTGCCCTGGTCGCCGCCTGCAGCGCCGACACGTCGGACGACGCCGCGCCCCGGGAGGAGTCGGCCGCCAACACGTCGACCACCACTGAGGCGCCCCCGGCGGGCACGCCGGCCGAGCTGGTCGAGCACGCCGCCGACTGGCCCACCGCCGGCCAGGACCTGCTCAACACGAGAGCGGCGGCGGCGTCGGGCATCACCGCCGAAAGCGTCGACCAGCTGGAGGAGACCTGGCGGGCCGGACTGGAGGGCGCCGGCGCGCTGACCACCACGCCGATCATCCAGGGCGACACGGCCTACCTCCAGGCCGGCTTCGGCTCGGTGTTCGCCATCGACCGGGCGACCGGCGACCAGCGGTGGGCCAGCGAGGCGCGGGGGCTGAACATCGGGCCCTTCGGCGTGGCCGTGGGCGACGGGCAGGTGTACGGCATGGACGCCGCGACCGGCGTGGTCGCGCTCGATGCCGCCGACGGGGCCGAGGTGTGGGCCACCGACATCACCGCCACCGACACGACCGGCGTCGACATCCAGTCGGTGATCGCCGACGGCACCATCCTCGCCAGCTCGGTCCCCATCAGCATCGGCGGCATCTACGCCCCCGGGGACCGCGGCGTGGTCAGCGCCCTCGACGCCGTCACCGGTGAGGTCCTCTGGACCTTCGACACCGTCAAGGGCGACCTCTGGGGCCACCCGGATGTCAACTCCGGCGGCGGGGTCTGGTACTCCCCGGTCGTCGACCTCGAGCGCCGCATCGTCTACGCCGGCGTGGCCAACCCTGCGCCCTTTCCCGGCACACCCGAGTTCCCCAACGGCACCAGTCGGCCTGGGCCGAACCTGTACACGAACTCGATCGTCGCCTTGGACCTCGACACCGGCGAGCTCCTGTGGTTCCACCAGGTGACCCCGCACGACATCTTCGACCGGGACCAGGTCCACACCCTCATGGCCCGCCTGGACGACGGCACCGACGTGATCGTCAGCGCCGGCAAGTCCGGCGTAGTGGTCGGCCTCGACCCCGACGAAGGCACCGTCCGCTGGACCACCGAGGTCGGCCACCACGAGAACGACGACCTCACCGAACTCGACGGCCCCACCGTCGTCTCCCCCGGCACCTACGGCGGTGTGCTCACCCCGCCCTCGACCGCCGACGGCGTCGTCTACCTCGCCACCGTCGACGCGCCCACCGAGCTGAGGCCCGACGAGACCGCCTACTTCGGAGCGCCCCTCGGCAGCGAGGACGGCGAGGTCACCGCGGTGTCGGCCGACACCGGCGAGGTGCTCTGGGCCACCGAGGTCCCCGGCGATCCCCTCGGCGCCACCACCGTCGTCAACGACCTCGTGTTCACGGCGCTGCTCGACGGCACTCTCTTGGCGCTCGACCGCGACACCGGCGAGATCGTCTGGACCGGCGACGCCGGCGGCGGCGTCAACGGCTGGATGGCCGTCGCCGGCGACGAGCTCTTCGTCCCCGTCGGCAACGCCGACCCGCCGGCGCTCCTCCACCTCTCCCTCGAGTAGCCGCCCACCCTCTCCTGCCACCCACTTCTCGCGTTCTGGGTACTCGTCTGTGTTCTGGAGAACACATACGACTACCCGGAAGCGGCCGATCGCAGGCCCGCCGCCGCCGGCTCAGGTCATGAGCGAGGTGACCGTCGGGAGGTCGGCGTAGGTGGCGATGCCGGGCGCCGCCGCCACCACCGCGGGGATGGCGTTGACCGCCGGCGTGGCGGTGATGCGCATGCCGATGCTGCGGAAGTCGTCGACGTCCATCGTCGTCATGTCCTCGTCGGGCCAGAGGTCGAGCTTGATGCGCAGGTTCGGGTCGCCCTCGACCTCGACCACGTAACCGAACTCGACGGGCAGCGGCGGGTCGATCTTGTCGCCGATGGCCCAGCGCTGGTGGACGCCGATGCGCACCGTCCCGTCGACCACGCCGTCCCAGTTGACGTCCATGCCGGCGACGTGGCCGGCGGGGATGGTCATGCCGGGGATCTCGAGGTCCTCGGTGGCGTGGGCAAAGGTGACGGTGCAGCGGCGCTCGTCGAGGGTGAGGCCCATCAGGCCGGCGAGCTCTTCGAGGGCGTCGCCGAAGACGATGGTGGCCTGCTCGACGTCGGCGGCGTGGCCGGGGTCGCCGCCGGGGCGGTTCCAGCCGACGCCGGTGAAGTTGGGGTCGTTGGCGAAGAGGGTGACGTCGGCGGACTCGCTCAGGGTGAGCTTGCGGATGTTGCGGCTGATACCCGCACCCACGGCGGCGAACAGCTCGGCGAAGCCGGGGTTCACGCCCGTGCCGAGGATGGTGGCGCCGCCCGCCTCCGCCCCGGCGGCGATCTTCGCGGTGGCCTCGGGCCCGGTGCCGTACCCGGTGAGGAATTCGGAGGTGGTCACGACGTTGACGCCGGCGGCCAGGATGCGGGCGACCTCGTCGGCGTCGATGTGGAGGCGGTTGTAGGAGACGCAGTCGGGGGCGAGCGCCAGCAGCGCGGCCTCGTCGTCCGTGGCGAGCACGCCGGTCGGCTCGTCGAGCCCGCAGAGCTCGGCGGCGTCCTGACCGACCTTGCCCGGGTCGTGGGCGAACACGCCGACGAGCTCGAGGTCGGGCCGGCGCACGATCTCCTTCACGGCCTGCTGGCCGACGTACCCGGTCGTCCACTGCACCACGCGAAGCGGCTGGCTCCCCATCGTTCCCCCTCGTTCCCCGGTCCCCCCGGTGCGCCGGCCGTCCCGACGCCAGCCCATCCTAGGCCACGACGGATCGTTGCTCTCGTCCGCGAAGAGCCTCGTTCTCCGAGCACCACGTGGAAACCGATTCCGTGGCCGGCGGGACGGAGCACCTCGACCGAAACGCGTAGTGGACGCGCTCTTGCAGGGACGCCCGGGCCTGGCCGACCAGGAGGCGCAGACCGAGGTCGCGGCGCCGTCGGCTACTCGGCGGGGTCGGGCTCCGCCGGGCGGAAGGCCGACCAGCCGAGCTTCGCCACGAGGGCGACGGCGACGACGTCGTCGGTCAGACCGAGGGGCCCGAGGAGCACCTCGGGGATCACGTCCACCGGGGAGAGGATGTACACCAGCGCGAGGACGAGCGCGACCCACTCCGGGGCGCGCAGCCCGCGGCGCTTGCGGGGGGCGGCGGCGGACTCGGACGCCGCCAGGAAGTCGTCGGATTTCGTGCTCAGGGCCACGATCGCTCCTCGTCCCGCCTCGTCGTGAGGCGTTACCACTCACAACGCTAGCGGCGCGCCTTTCGTGCCCGCCCCGAAGGTGTCACCCGTCACGCCGTGGCGCCCCGGAAGCAACCCATGAAATACGGGAACTCGTAGGTGGCCGAGTAGTGGTAGGTCTCGACGACCTCGCCGTCGAGAAGGATCGAGGAGGTCCGGCCGTGGCACTCGTCGAGGTCGGCGTTGGTGGGAAGGTTCCCGTCGGCGTCGCGCTCGACCACGATCGGGAAGCCGTCGTAGGCGAAGCCGACCACGGTGGACGGGCCGGTCGAGGCGTCCAGCACGCACGACGGGACGTCGTGGTGGTGGTACGTGCTCGTCTGCTGCGGGTGGCCGTCGCACTCGTCCTGCGTCTCGTAGGCCACGGCGTCGCGGTTGCGCTCGTCGACCGGGGCGAAGATGGCGACGCCGTTGCGCAGCACCCCGATGACGCCCTTGCCGAGGCAGGTCGGCGTGTCCGCCACCGTCGGCGACGCCGGCAGGGTGACCGAGAGATCGGTCTCGGCGATCGAGTTCGGGTTGCGGTCGTAGGAGTAGGCCGGGTCGTCGGCCGCCACCGGGAATGTGCCGGTCACCATGTCTACGGGCAGGCCGTTGCTGTTGATGGTGCGGACGTCGCCGTCCACCTGCTCGTCGTACTGGGCCATCGGCCAGGACACCTCGCCCTGCACCGCCACTTTCTCGGTGCGGTCCCACGTGCCGGCGGCCTCGTCGATCCACGGACCGACCGCGAAGGCGCCCCCACCGTTGGGGTTGCCGGCGTCACAGGCGAAGAGGTCGCCTACGGCGGCACCCGTAGTCGAGACGTGCGCCGTGCCGATGGGCAGCGCAGTCAGGTCCGCCGCCGGCCCCTCCCAGACGTTCACGATCTCGTCGCCGGCGGTCGTGGCGGTCGATGCCGCGGTGGTCGAGGTGGTGGCGCCCGCGTCCGACGTCGCGGTCGAGGCGGCGCCGGTCTCCTCCGTCGACGAGCTACCGCAGGCGGCGGCCACCAGCGCCAGCGCCAGCACGGTCACCGCGGTCAACGAGAGCCGACGATGGGTCCGCCGCCTCCGGGGCGTGAGCGAAGCGATGTCAGGTCGAGCAGCTGCGGGGTTCACGCCGGCGAATCTACGAACCCTTCCTGAGGATCTCCTGAGCTGACGGCCCGACCGGCGTCCCACGGCGACTCCCGTGGCGGGCAGGACCACCCGTGTCGGATCAGCACGGGCGAGTCTCAGCGACGCATGCGACTACGGCGCTGTCTGGCGCGTCGGATCCATCCCACCGTCGTGCCCACCGCGGTGAACGAAATGAACAGCCAGGGGACCAGGCACAGCGCAGCCAGCCACCACTGCGCGGGTCGGACGCCAGACCAGACCCACACGCCGAGCAGGAGGCTGAGCCAGAACGCCCAGTCCCGGTGCAACGGCCACCGCATCCCGAGTCGCGTGTACTGCTGCACGGTGTTCGACGCTCCGACGGACCGGGGTCTGCCAACGGCCGCTCAGCCGCGCTTGCGGGCGAGGGTAAGGCCGTCGCCGATGGGCAGGATCAGCGACTCGAGCTCGGGGTGAGCGGCGACGTGGTCGTTGCAGCGGCGGATGGCCTCGGTGTTGTCGTCGGTCATCTCGGCGTTGACGACGTTGCCGCTCCACAGGACGTTGTCGATGAGCAGCAGGCCGCCGGCCCGGAGGCGGGGCACGAGCTCGTCGACGTAGCGGACGTAGCTGGGCTTGTCGGCGTCGACGAAGGCGAGGTCGAACTGCGGCTCGGCCCGCAGCGCCGCCAAGGTGTCGGCGCCGGGCCCGATGCGCAGCTCGATCTTGTCGCCGACGCCGGCCCGGTCCCAGTGCTCACGCCCGATGGCGGTCCACTCCTCGCTGACGTCGCAGCACAGCAGGTGCCCGTCGTCGGGCAACCCCCGGGCGATGCACAGCGCCGAGTAGCCGGTGAACGTGCCGACCTCGATGGCCCGCCGGGCGCCGACGATCCGCACCAGCAGCGTGAGCAGGTTCCCCTGGTCGATGGCGATCTGCATCCCGGAGATGTCCCCGAGCGCCTGGGTGGCGTCGATCAACGACCGCTGCACCTCGTCCGCCGCCGTCGTGTGCGCCAGCAGGTAGTCGTTCAGGACGTCGTCGATGAGGAAGCTCCGCGGGGCCATCCCCCGAGCCTCACACCATCGGGCAGCGCGCGCCACCGCCGCCGTCTGAGGCCGCGTGGCCCGACGAACCAAGCGGAAACGGCGCTCACGCCGACGTGTTGACAGCGATCTCCTCAGGCGAGAACAATGTTTCCGATGCCGGGGGCCATGCACGGGGGGCTGGAGCGGGCCGCGGCGCGCCTCGGTGACCGTCCCGCCGTGCTCGCCGGCGACGAGGTCTGGACGTTCGCCGAGCTCGACGGCCTCAGCAACGCCTTCGCCCATCACCTCGCCGCCGCCGGCGTGGGGCCGGGCGACCGGGTGGCGGTGATGTCCTCCAACCGGGTCGAGCTGGTCCTCGCCGTTCAGGGCGCCAGCCGCCTCGGCGCCGCCGCGGTCATGGTGAGCCCGGCGTGGAAGGCCACCGAGGTCGCGAACGCCGTCGCCCTCACCGAGCCGGTCCACGCCGTGGCCGACGGCGCCGGGGTCGCCCTCCTCGCCGAGGCGATGAGCCCCGACCGGGTCACCGACCTCGACGACCCCGACACCCAGAGGGCCATCACGGCGGGGCCGACCCACCGACCCGGGGCGATTCGACCGGGCACCGATCCCGACGCCAACTCCCGGGTCGCTCCTGGCGCCGCCGCTGCTCGCGCCTCATCGCCGGGGTCTGCCGACGACTCGTCCGACCACCGGGGCGCCGCCGCCCCCGAACCGGGCCCCGACGCCGACGCCGTCCTGGTCTTCTCGTCGGGTACCACGGGCATGCCCAAGGCCGTCCGCCACACGCACGCCTCCATGGGCGTCGCCACCGACCACTGGGTCCACTGCCTCGGCCTCACCGACGCCGACCGCTTCCAGGTCGCCACGCCACCCACCCACATCCTCGGGCTGCTCAACCTGCTCGCCGCCGCCGAGGCCGGCGCCACCGTCCGCCTCCACGCCCGCTTCGACCTCGACGATGTCCTGCGCAGCATCGAGGCCGACCGCCTCACCCTCGAGATGGCCGTCGCACCCATCGCCCTGGCCATGGCCAACCACCCCGACCTCGAGCGCTACGACCTCTCCTCGCTGCGCTACGTCATGTGGGGCGCCACCCCGGTCACCGCCAGCGTGGCCGAGACCGTCACCGCCCGCACCGGCGTGCGCTGGCTGCCCGCCTACGGCGCCAGCGAGCTGCCCGTCATCACCTGCAACCCCGTCGACCGCCCCGACGAGTGGCGCCTCGACTCGGCGGGGCTGCCAGCGCCCGGCGTCGAGCTGCGGGTGGTCGACCTCGACACGGGCGACGTCCTGCCCGCCGGCGCCACCGGCGAGATCCAGGCCCGCAGCGCCTCGGTCATGGCCGGCTACCTCCCCGCCGAGGCCACCGCCGACGCCTTCGACGGCGACTGGTACCGCACCGGCGACATCGGCTGGCTCGAGCCCGACGGCTGGGTCCACCTGACCGACCGCTCCAAGGAGATGATCAAGGTCAAGGGCTTCCAGGTGGCGCCGGCCGAGGTCGAGGCCGTTCTGCTCGGCCACCCGTCGGTGGTCGACTGCGCCGTGTTCGGCGTGCCCGACGAGGCCGCCGGCGAGGTGCCCGTCGCCGCCGTCGTTCTCGACCCGGCCCACCCCGTTGAGCCCGACGCCCTGCGCGCCCTCGTGGCCGACACCCTCGCCACTTACAAGCAGCTCCGCCAGGTCGAGGTCGTCGACACCATCCCCCGCCTCCCCTCGGGCAAGGCCCTCCGTCGGGTCCTCCGCGACCAGTGGCTCGCCGGCGCCGAGGTCCCCGCCTGATGCCCAGCCCCGACGTTGACCTGAACGCCCCCTGCACCACTTACGTCCTGGCTCCCGATTCGACCGTCCTGGCGATCGAATCGGGAGCCAGTTCGGCTCGGCTGGCACGTCCAGCGCAGTCGGACGCTCCTGGTGCGATGGACGGTCGCGGCGTTCAGCTGAACGCTGCCCGCCAAGTCGCGGGTTGCTCCGAGTCGTCATCCGATGGGCCACGCCGGCACAACGGCCGACCCGTCGTCCGCCCCACCTCGGCGGGCGCCGCCCCGATCGCCGCAGGGGTGCGCTGATGGACGTCCGACTCGACGCCGAGCAGAAGGCGCTGCGGGACGCCGCCGCCCAGGTCGTGCGCGACCTCGGGCCCAAGGCGGTCGGCGACCTCGACGACGACGGCCGCGCCGCCAAGCTCGACGCCGCCGTCGCTGCGGCCGGGTGGCGGGAGCTCCGCCTGCCCGCCGAGGACCCGGCCGGCCCGGGCGCCGCCCCCCTCGCCTCCGCGGTCGAGGTCGGGATCGTGGCCGAGGCGCTCGGGTGGGGGGTCGCCGACGCCGCCTTCGTCGGGCCCACCCTCGCCGCCGAGCTGCGCCGCCTCGCCGGCGCCCCACCGGCGGACGTCCACGAGACCGTCGCCCTCGCCCCTGACCTTTCGGCCCTGGCCGTGCTCGCCGTCGGCGGGGTCGCGGCATCCGAACTGGCACCCGATCTCGGTGTCAGGGCACCGAGATCCGGTGCCAGTACCGCGAACGGGGGCGGTCTCGTCGCGATCGACGCCGCCGGCGCCACCCAGGCGCTCGTGCTCTCCCCCGTCGCCAGCGGCCAGGCCCTGGCGACGGTCGAGCTGCCCGACCCGAGCGCGACGAGCAGCGCCGCCGTCGACCTCACCCGGCCGTCCGTCGCCCTCGCCCCCGGCGCCACCGTGGCCCCCGTCGCCGGCGCCGCCCCCCTCGACGACGACGCCCTCGCCCGCTGGACCGCCCTCGCCCTCGCCGTCACCGCCGCCGACCTCGTCGGCACCATGGCGGGCGCCACCGAGCTGGCCCGGGCCTACGCCGCCGAGCGCCAGCAGTACGGCGTGGCGGTTGGCTCGTTCCAGGCCGTCCAGCACCTGCTGGCCGACGCCTTCACCGTCGCCGAGGGCGCCCGGAGCGCGGCCCTCCACGCCGCCTGGGCGGTCGACACCCTCCCGCCCGACGAGGCGGTCGTCGCCGGCGCCGTGGCCAAGGCCTACGCCAGCGCCGCCGCCCGCACGGCCTGCGAGACCGCCATCCAGGTCCACGGCGGCATCGGCAACACGTGGGAGTGCCTGGCCCACGTCCACCTGCGCCGGGCCCTCGTGTCCACCGAGATCGCCGGCGGCGAGGGCCCAAACCTCGACCGGGTCCTCACCCACCTCGGCCTCGGAGCCGACGCATGACCCCGGTCGGCACCCAGATCCCGCGGCGCTCGGCGCTTGTCCCCTGGCTCGACAACCCGGGCCGGGACTCGAGCCATGCCGCCGCCACCCAGCGTGACGAGCACGCCGTTCGACGGACTCGTTGGAGGAAATACCTCGCCCAGAGCGGGGCTATTTCCTCCAACGATCCGCTTCGCGGGGACGTGGACCCACAGCCGGCCACGGTCCGTGGCGAGACGGGTGAAGCGAGCGAACGATCGACGCTGCACCCCCTCCGTTGCGGCAGTTCCTCGAGCAGCGCCGCCCTCGTCGGGTCGACGGCGGTCCCACACCACCGACCCCACGCGCCCAAGAGCCCGCCCGCCGCCGCCGGACACACGAAGGAGCGCCGCCGTGGACTTCGGTGACTCGCCGGCCGAGGCCGAGTTCCGGGCCCGCCTCCGGGCCTGGCTGGTCGACCACAACCCGCACCTGCCCGCCTCCTCCACGTCGGACGAGTACTGGGAGGGCCAGCCCGCCTGGCACCAGGCGCTCTACGACGGCGGGTTCTTCGGACTGTCATGGCCGGAGGAGGTCGGCGGCAAGGGGCTGCCCAGCGTCTACGACGTGATCGTCGACGACGAGCTCGCCGCCGCCGGCGCCCCGCCCCGGCCGAGCCTCGGCTACCTCGTGCTCGGCATCCTCCACCACGGCAACGAGGACGTCCGCCGCCGCTTCCTGCCCGGCATCGTCAACGGCCGGGACCGCTGGTGCCAGGGCTTCAGCGAGCCCGACGCCGGCTCCGACCTCGCCTCCCTCCGCACCCGCGCGGTCCGCGACGGCGACGACCTTGTGATCACCGGCCACAAGGTCTGGACCAGCTACTCCGACCTCGCCGACTGGTGCCTCGTCCTCGCCCGCACCGACGCCGACGTCCCCAAGCACAAGGGCATCTCCGCCTTCGCCATCCGCATGGACCAGCCGGGCATCGAGCAGCGCCCGCTGAAGATGATCAACGGGATCACCCGGGAGTTCGGCGAGGTGATCTTCGACGAGGCGCGGGTGCCCGCCGCCAACATGATCGGCGAGCCCGGCGAGGGCTGGCCCCTCGCCATGACCGTGGTCAGCCACGAGCGCGAGCCCGGCGAGCTGGGCTACGTCGCCCGCTACCGCAAGGTGGTCAAGGAGCTGGCCGGCCGGGTCGCCGCCGACCCCGAGCGCCACGGCGTCGACGCCCGCCGCGACCTGGCCCGGGCCTACGTCGGCGCCGAGATGCTGCGCAGCCACGTGGCCCGCCGCCTGTCCGACCGCTACGACGGCGTCACCCACGGCCCCGAGGGCTCGGTCGACAAGCTGCTGATGACGTGGACCGAGCAGGCCGTCGGCCACGCCGCCCTCGCCGTCGGCGGCCTCCCCACCGGCGGCGCCGCACAGGGACAAGGAGGAGTGGACGACGACACCTGGCTGGCCGTCTACCTCTACTCCCGGGCCCAGTCCGTGATGGGCGGCACGTCCCAGATCCAGCGCAACCTGATCGCCACCCGCATCATGGGCCTCCCCCGGTGACCCGTACCCTCGGCCCGGCACAGCCCGCCCGGCGGGACGATCGCCCCGCCGTCCGCGATCCGGCGCCGGCCTGCAGCACGACAGCCCCGCGGGCCCTACTGCAAAGGTGTCAGACACCGCTGCAGTTGGCTCGCCACCCCGACGCCCGTCCCGCCGCCGCCCTTCCAGCGGCCATCCTGTGATGGCGCCGCCCCCGTCGTACGACCCGCCGCCGACCCGATGAGCGAGACCCCGTGAGCGACTACGACCTGCCCGACGAGATCCAGGTGACGGCCGACGGGCCGCTGCGGATCATCACCCTCAACCGGCCGGACGACCTCAACGCCACCAACCACGCCCTCCACCAGGGCCTGGCCGAGCTGTGGCCCCAGCTCGACGCCGACGCCGACGCCCGGGCGGCGGTGCTCACCGGCGCCGGCCGGGCCTTCTCCGCCGGCGGCGACTTCGCCTACCTCGACGAGCTCACGAAGGACGACGAGCTCCGCCGCATCACCCTGGTCCATGGCCGAGCGATCGTCACCGGGATGATCCGCTGCCGCGTGCCCATCGTCGCCGCGGTGAACGGGCCGGCGGTCGGCCTCGGCTGCAGCCTCGTGGCCCTGTCCGACATCGCCTTCATGGCCGAGAGCGCCCACCTCGCCGACCCCCACGTCCTCATGGGCCTGGTGGCGGCCGACGGCGGCCCCATCACGTGGCCGCTCCTCACCAGCCTCATGCTGGCCAAGGAGTACGCCCTCACCGGCGACCGCATCCCCGCCGAGCGGGCGGCGCAGATCGGCCTGGTCAACCACGTGGTCCCCGACGACGAGGTGCTCGACGCCGCCCTCGCCTGCGCCCAGCGCATCGCCGCCCTCCCCCAGGGCGCGGTCGAGGACACCAAGCGGGTCATCAACCTCCACATGGAGCGGGCCGTGCTCGCCACCCTCGACTACGCGCTGACCGCCGAGCACCGCTCGTTCGACTCCCCCGAGCTCCGTGCCAACCTCGACCGCCTCTTGCCGCGAGACTGAACGCTCACCCACCTTCACCACGACGCCCACCGCCGGCCACCCCACTCCGCCGCACCTGCCCAGAAACCGAGAAGGAGCTTCCGTGGACTTCGAGCTCACCGATGAACAGCACGCGCTGCAGGAGGTCGTCCACGACCTCGTCGAGCGTGACTGCCCCGCCACCCTGCTGCGGGCCGTGTTCGAGGGCAGGGACGACGGCTCGTCGTTCTGGAAGACCCTCGTCGCCAACGACTGGCCCGGCCTGGCCGTCGCCGAGGCCGACGGGGGCAGCGGCGCCTCCGCCGTCGAGCTGATCATCGCCATCGAGCAGCTCGGCTGGGGCGGCGACCCCACCCCCTTCCTGGCCACGACCACGCAGTACGTGCCGCTGGTCCAGGAGTGCGGCACCGAGGCCCAGCGCCAGTCGTTGCTCGGTGCGATCTGCGCCGGCGGGACGGGCGCGGCCGCCTTCAGCGCCGACACCGTCTCGGCCACCGCCGACGGCGACGGCTGGGTGCTCTCGGGCACCGCCGCCCACGTCGTCGACGGCGACCGGGCCGACCGCATCGCCGTGGTGGCGTCCACGGGCGACGGCGGCGGTGACGACGGGCAGGGCGGGCTCGGCGTGTTCGTCGTCCCCACCGACGCCGTGACCGCCACCCGCCAACCCTCGTTCGACCCGGCGCTGCACGTCGCCACCGTCGACTTCGGCGGGGCCCGGGTCGGCGCCGACGGGGCCCTCACCGGCACCGACGACGTGGCTGCCGCCGTGGTCCGGGCCGGCGAGCTCGCCGTCACCGGCCTGTCGGCCCAGATGGTGGGCGCCTGCCAGCGGGCCTTCGAGATCGTGCTCGAGCACATCAAGTCCCGCCACCAGTTCGGCGTGCCCATCGGCTCGTTCCAGGCGGTGAAGCACATGGCCGTCGACGTCTACGTGGTCATCGAGCGGGCCCGGGCCCTCGCCCAGTTCGCCGCCCTGGCCATCGCCGAGGACGACGAGCGCCGCAACCTCGCCCCGTCGCTGGCCAAGGCGGCGGCGGGCGACTGCCAGCGCCTGACCGCCAAGCACGGCATCCAGCTCTTCGGCGGGCTCGGGTACACGTGGGAGAACGACGTGCAGCTCTACGTGAAGCGGGCCAAGGCCGGCGAGCTGCTGTTCGGCACCACCAAGGACCACCGGGCCCAGGCGGGCCGGACCGTGATCGCCCAATCGCTCGCTGCGGCGGGCGCGACCGGGGAGGTCGCCCGATGAAGCTCGCCTTCGACGCCGAGACCGAGGCCTTCCGGGCCGAGTTCGCCGCCTGGCTCGACGCCAACGCCCCCGACCCGTCCGAGGTGACCGAGCCCTCGCTGTCGAGCGCCCACGCCCCCCAGTGGGCGCGGGACTGGCAGCGGAAGCTGTTCGAGGCGGGCTGGCTCGTGCCGGGCAACCCGCCCGAGTACGGCGGCCGCAACGCCACCCTGGTCGAGCAGTTCGTCCACCAGGAGGAGCTGACCAGCCGGGGCATCGACGTCACCCAGAACCCCCAGGGCCTCACCATCATCGGCCCCTCGCTACTCGGGTTCGGCACCGAGGAGCAGAAGCAGAAGTGGGCCGTACCGCTGCTGCGGGGCGACATCACCGCCGCGCTCGGCATGTCCGAGCCCGACGCCGGCTCCGACCTCGCCGGCCTGCGCACCCGCGCCGTGCTCGACGGCGACCACTTCGTGGTCAACGGCCAGAAGGTGTGGACCTCCGGCGCCCACGACGCCGACTTCATCCTCGCCTTCGTGCGCACCGACCCCGACGTCCCCAAGCACAAGGGCATCAGCGTCCTGATCATCCCGACCGACTCCCCCGGCCTCACCCGCCGGCCGTTCGGCTCGTTCATCTCCCCCGACGACCTCGACTTCAACGAGGTGTTCTTCGACGACGTCCACGTCCCCGCCGAGAACCTCGTCGGCGAGCTCAACCGGGGCTGGGGTGTTGCCAACGGCTCCCTCGGCCACGAACGGGCCATGCTCTGGCTCGGCTTCGCCACCCGCCTCGAGTCCATGGTCCAGTGGGGCCCGGTCACCCTCGAGCGGGCCGGCGCCGCCCACGACCCCATCGTCGAGGACTGGTTCGGCAACCTCGTCGTCGACGCCTACGCCATGCGCCTCCTCGGCTACCGCACCCTCGCCAAGGCCCGCAAAGGCATGGAAGCCGCCGAGCAGTCCATCCTCAAACTCATGGGCTCAGAGGCCGGCCAGGCCGCCAACCTCGCCCTCGTCGAGTCCCTCGGCCCCGCCGCCCTTGACCCCGACCTCCCCGGCGCCCCCCGCTCCGCCCTCCAATCCCAGTTCGTCAGCGCCAGCTGGTGGGACCTCTACCTCCGCAGCTTCGCCGGCACCATCGCCGGCGGCACCAGCCAGATCCAACGCAACATCATCGCCGAGCGGGTCCTCGGGTTGCCGAGGTAGCTCAACCCGGCTGACCTCGAGCGCCCACTGGGCGTCCGCCGTCTCGATCGGCCAGATCGACCACCCGTCCGCAGCATGAGTATTGACTCATGATGAGGGATAGCTCATGCTGGGTCGGTGTGGGACGTCGAGGTCACCGACGAGTTCGAGGAGTGGTGGCAGTCGCTCACGTCCGACCAGCAGGAAGCGCTCACGGACCGCGTCGACCTCTTGGCCGAGCGGGGCCCGGATCTCGGACGTCCGGTGGTGGATCGCATCCAGAGCTCCCGTCACCACAACATGAAGGAGCTCCGGGCGGCGCAAGGTGGCGCCCTGCGCGTGTTGTTCATGTTCGATCCTCGTCGGCAGGCCATCCTGCTGCTGGGTGGCGACAAGAGCGGCGAATGGACGGCGTGGTACGAGTGGGCGGTCCCTGCGGCTGACGACCTCTACGACGTCTACCTCGATGAGTTGAAGGAGGAGGGACTGATCTGATGGCACGAACCAAGTTCTCCGAGCTGCGCAAGGAGGTGGAGGCACGCCCCGGCGCCCGAGAGCGTCTCGCCGCGGCACGGGCCGAGACGCTCGAGGAGATCCGGCTCTACGAGCTGCGCCACACCGAGGCCGTGAGCCAGGCCGAGCTCGCCGGCCGGCTCGACGTCACCCAGGGTGCGATCTCGAAGCTCGAGCACTCCGAGGACGTCCGGGTCTCCACCCTTCGCCAGTACCTCGACGCCCTCGGGGCGCGCCTGGAGCTCGTCGCCGTGTTCGACGACGAGGATCGGCGGGTCCCCATCCACCTCGGCAAGGACTCCGCCGCCTGACGCATCGCCGCCGCCAGCCTGACGGCCTCAGTGCCAGTCGTCGAAGGCGGTGAGCTGCTGGTTGCGGAGGTTGGTCTCGAAGTCGCCGGCCTCGAAGGCATCGGGGTCGAAGGGACGGCCGAGCCACTCCAGGCGCTCGGTGTGCTCGGGGTGGGATGGGTCGGCGAGGATGGCCAGCAGCTCCTCGTAGCCCCAGGGGCCGCCGCAGTCCTCGGGCGGGCAGGCCCGGCGGCCGTCGACGCACGCCGGCACCGTGACCGGGGCCCCACCGTCCGCCGGCAGCACCTTCTCGACCACGATCCGGTGGCGCCAGTCGTCACCGAAGTCGTAGGCGTAGTCGAACTTCGATCCCTCGCCGGCAACCGAGTCGAGGCGGACCAGGCCCTCGTCGATCGTCGGCGGGCCGAAGTCGTACTCCGGGTTGTAGTCCTCGTCGGGGACGCCGTAGCGGTCGTCGCCCACCTCGAACTCGTGCAGGTGGTAGTTCCACCACCCGAACGCCGCCTGGATCACCTCGTGGACCTGGTCGAGCGTGCTGGCGCCGTCGACCAGCACCCGACGCCACACGGGCGGCTTGATCCCCAGGAGGGTGACCTTCAGCTGGAACACGTCACCGCGGGCAGCCCCCGTCAGCGGACCGCTCGGAGCCGGCGCCTGGTCCCCAAGGTCCGGGCGGAGCGAGATGACCTCGGCGAGCGGGCCGGCGCCGCCCACGAGCGCCGCCAGCGCCCGGTCCGGCGACCCGGGCCCGTCCCCCTTCATCAGCGGCCCGAGGAGCATGGTCGCCAGGCGCCGCGACAGGTCGTCCAGATCGGTGGGGCGCTTCTCACGGGCCCACCCGGCGTGGAGGCCGAACTCGGTCATGACGCCGACCACGCTGCGATCGTTCGTCGGCGCGATGCGCACCTCGCCCATCGCCGCCCGCTCGGTGGCGATGAACGCCTCGTCGACCCCCTGCCGGCGCAGCGCCGCCTCGACGGCCGCAGGGATCCGGTCGAGCAGCGTCGCCGCCGGCGCCAGCTCCATGAACACCGGCAGGAACGTCCGCTGGTTCACCAGCAACGCGACCTGCGGCTTCCAGAACAGCGCCGTGGCGAACCAGTCCCCCAACGCCGTGGCCGACACCTCGTCGGCGGCGGCCACCGGCCCCTTCACCCGGTCCCGCAGCTTCTTGGTGCCCCGCACGACCAGCATCCCCAGATCCTCGCATCAGTCCCCTGACGGCGGAGGGGATTCGACCGGTGCCGACGTCTCCGCCGAGATCCTCGTCGGCGAGCTCAACCGGGGCTGGGGCGTCGCCAACGGCTCCCTCGGCCACGAACGGGCCATGCTCTGGCTCGGCTTCGCCACCCGCCTCGAGTCCATGGTCCAGTGGGGCCCCGTCACCCTCGAGCGGGCCGGCGCCGCCCACGACCCCATCGTCGAGGACTGGTTCGGCAACCTCGTCGTCGACGCCTACGCCATGCGCCTCCTCGGCTACCGCACCCTGGCCAAGGCCCGTAAGGGCATGGAGGCCGCCGAGCAGTCCATCCTCAAGCTCATGGGATCGGAGGCCGGCCAGGCCGCCAACCTCGCCCTCGTCGAGTCCCTCGGCCCCGCCGCGCTCGACCCCGACCTCCCCGGCGCCCCCAAGTCCGCCCTCCAGTCCCAGTTCGTCAGCGCCAGCTGGTGGGACCTCTACCTCCGCAGCTTCGCCGGCACCATCGCCGGCGGCACCAGCCAGATCCAACGCAACATCATCGCCGAGAGGGTCCTCGGGCTGCCGAGGTAAGCAGAAATCGTTCGCCCACATCGGTGTCGAACCTAGGCGAGGCTGGAGTATCGCTGCAGCTAGAGCGCTCTTCCTCCGTCAACGAGGAATCCGCTGCCAAGAAATGCACCTCGTGCGAGCCGTCGTACACACCCGAGTCGACGTACAGGCTCGTGACCGGACTCGTTGCGCAAGCGCAGGGAGCTAGAGACTCACTCGGTCACTTGGAGTACCTTCTGCGCATGGCCCTGTCCCAGGAGCACGTGTCCGGCTTCACCTCGTTGCCATGGCTCCCCCAGGCATTTATCAACGTCGTCGCTGGCTCAGGCAATGATGTCGCCGCCATCCTTCAACAGTTAGCAGACAGTGACAGTTTCTGGGACAGCTGGGATCAGGTCATTCGAAATGCTGAACCTGTACCGATCGAGATCTTGGACGACAACACTTTCCTCGCGCAGGAAATCGAGCTCGTGCACGATTTGGCGCCGAACCTAAGTCCAGCAGCGACGACGGTATTGCAGATGGTCATCGAGCAAGCGGCTGAGGCAGCTAGCCGCGTGAACCGGTTTCCTGACGGTCAAGCGGTGAGAGCCAGGATCCGAGATCTCGCCGAACAACTGGATGCAGAGCAAGTTGCCGGTGAACCCAACTCACCCAGTTGGCTGCGCAGCTTTGGGCGCGCTGTGTCTGTATTGGCCGGCGCCACCATCGTCATGGCAGACGTACCAGCGGTTGCTGGGGGCGGCATTCCCGCTCTCGCCTCGTTCCCTGTGGGAATGGCCGGAATCGCGGCAGGAACATTCGACGATCCCGCCGCAGCGCGCGATTTCTTGCGCGCCCGGAGACCCAGGTAGACACTCTTTCGAGGCATCTCGTCCCACGGCCGACTGTCGTGGGACGAGTCGCCGAAGGACAACGGAGGGCGACATGGCCGCAGTGGCAGCAGATGTGCATGCGGTCTAGCCAGCGCACCTATGTCGAGGTGGCCATCGCAAGGCAGTCCCGCTGTTCGCGACTATGTTTGGCAAGTTCTTTCCAGAAGCCGACCCTCCCGCCCACCCTTGACCGCGGCACATTCGGTGTGGCCGGCGGCCTTGCGCCATGTCGCCGTGGATACGGTTTGCAGACGATGCAAGCAGCGGAGGCGGCATGGCCCGCCTTGGAAACGATCGCGCGTAGCTGCGCCGGAGGACAGGCGGCCGTGAGGCCGGGGCCGGAGCTATGCGAGAGCAAGCCGGTCCCCGTCGCACCGAGGCCGTCGTAGGACTTCCGTGGCGATCGCGGGGCTCACGCTGCCGGAGCTGTCGGCCTACGACCCGCCGGTCGCCGGAGAGGGAAGCCTCGACCCGATCGGGTTGGCGGCGATCTCGGACCGCCTGGCCGACCGTCTCGTGCCGGGCATCCGATCGCGGATGCAGCGGATGCGGTTCGTCACGGCGACGGCGGTGGGCGCTCTCGCCTGCGACGGGCTGGGTGAGGTCCCAGCGGCCGACCAGGTATCGACGCCACCGATCTGCTTCGAGTGGGTCGTGTTGGAGGCGTTCGTCCGCCGGCTGCGCCCCAATGAGATCCCTCCCGGGGTCCCGGGCGTCAACAAGGCCCGGAACGTCGTCGCCCGGCAGCAGCGACTGTCGGCCCCGACCTATCTGAAGGGCCCGAAGGTGTTCGGCTTCAACGGTGTCTACAAGCCGTTCTCGGTCGACGCCGACATCGTCGATGCGAACCTCGAGCCAGCCGGTCGATGCGCCGAGCTGGTCCGCGAGTGGGAGCGGGAGAACGACGCGGAGGGCTTCACCGACGACGTGCCTCGCAGCAACGGAGCGACGCTCCGCCGGGATATCCGAGACGCCGTGCGCAGCGCGCTCGCCAACGACCACGTCACCACGAAGACGGGCTCCTGGCTCTTCGGGCGCCTGGCCGCCACCTTTCATCCGGACCACGCGCACGCCGCCGAGCGCCACCACCTCCGCATGCTCCTGCTGTCACCCCACCACGAGGGCCGTGCCGAGCTCGCTCGCCTCCTCGCGAACGTCGGCGAGATCGACGACGCTAGAGAGGCAGGCCTGCTGCTCGCGGTCCGACCCCAGTGCTCGCCGTCCCTCGGCGCGGTCGTGGACGCCGTCATCGCCTACGAGCGGTTCGCTGCGCTCGCCGACGCCGTGTTCCGGACGCTCTGCTCGATCTCCTACGCACTCGGCACCAAGCCCATGGCCCCTTCCAACGCGGCCACGCACAGGACGATCGTCCGTGGCGCCAAGGAGCTTCCGTCGCTGTTCGAACGAGCGATCGAGCAGATGGCTGCGATCGACGCCATCGGCCAGATGGAGCAAGACCTCGGAGAGCTCGCCATCCGACGCAGCCCCTCCGAGCTCGTCGAGGTCGTCATGGGCCATCACGAGCAGGTGCAGGCCCACAAGCCCCCCAACGGCAAGCGACCGTGGTTCGAGCCGCTTCGAGACGGGTGGGTCGTGCGTCCGTCTTACGGAACCCCCGACGAACCGGTGCTCGACGGCCGCTTCATCCACCCGGTGCGGGTCGCTGCCGTCCGGCGCTTCCTCTCCGACACCGCCCCATGAGCGCGCCCCGTCTCCTCGACTACTGGTCACCACCGGAAGGCGCTGGCGAACCGGTCGCGGCCCTCGCCACCACCTTCACGTTCCAGGCCGACTTCTTCGACGAGGACTGCCTGTCCCGGTTCTTGTCGCTCTCGTCGGTGCCCAGCGAGGGCGACCGCATCTCGAGCATCGCCGCGGTCCTGGAGATGGAGGATCGACTCAGCGAGGTCCAGGTCAGTGTGCTCGCCGATCGCAGCACCGCCAGCGAGAAGCGGAACCTTCGCTGGGATCTCCTGCCCGTCGCGGCACCGGGCGGGCTACTGCACGCCAAGGTCGCGGTGCTGTTGTGGGAGCGGGCCGGGCGCGTCGTCGTCGGGTCGGCCAACCTCACCCCAGCCGGGTACCGCCAGCAGGTCGAGACGGCGATCGCCATCGACCTCGACTCGAACTGCTCCGTCCCGCGGAGTGTGCTCGACGACCTCGTCAGCGAGCTCCGAGTTCTCGTCGAGCTCGCACCCGACGACCCGGGACTGGCCGGCCCGAAGAGCCGCGCGTCGGCGACGCTCGACCTCCTTACCGAACGAGTGCAGGCGCTGTCGCTACCCATTACCGGTGACCGCAACCTGCGGCTCGCCGTCGCGCCGGCACGACCTGGTCGTAGCCCGCTGGACCAGCTCCGCGCGGTGTGGCGAGGCCCGCAACCCCTGTGGGCGACTGTGCTGTCGCCGTTCTGGGACGACGCCGCGCCTGCTCCCGCGCTCGACGCCATCGGTCAGCTGCTCACCGGACGGCCCGCCAGTCGGCGCGGCCTCGTTGCCGTCGCCGCCGTTGATCCGCGTACGGAGGCGGTCAAGGCGCCGGTGTCGATGGCGCGCCAGCGCGGGCTCGACCTCGTGGCGTTCGAACCCGACGACGCCGAACAGCGCCTGCTCCATGCCAAGGTGCTCGTCGTCGAGAGCGACGAGTGGGTGGCGGCGATGATCGGCTCCTCCAACGCCACCGAGGCCGGCTACAGGCTCCACCCGCGACGTGGGCACCACGAGCTCAACGTCTGGATCGGCTGCCCTGCAGGATCCAAGGAGGCCAAGGCCCTGCGTGCACTCACCCGGGCCGGCGCCCCGATCGATCTCGATGACGCCGTGTGGGACCCGGATCATGACGAGGACGAACCGACAGCGCCGACCCTCCCGCTCGGGTTCCAGTCCTGCGTCGTGCAGCCCGACCCGCCAGCGGTGACGCTCACCTTCTCACGGGACGACCTGCCAGTCCGATGGACGGTCAACACGCCGACCGACATCGAGCTCCTGGACGTCAGTGCATGGCGCGCCGAAGGCTCGCCGGAGACGGTCTCGATCCCGCTGCCGGACGCGATCCTCCCCGCGTTCCTGGCGGTCCGGTGGGCCGATGCCGAGGGGCAGGTGCGTGCCACCTGGACGGCGAACGTCGAGGATCGCGGTGCGCTCCCGCCACCCGAGGAGCTTCGTGACCTGCCCGTGGCGCTGCTGCTCGAGGCGCTTGCCTCCACCCGTCCCCTGCCCGAAGCTGTCGAGCGAGAGCTTCGACGGCAGGAGCGTGCGGCGGAGGCCAACGGTCGAGCCGAGCTCGACCCCCTCAAGCGGTTCGACGATCGGTCGCTCCTGCTGCAGCGCACCCGGCGGGTGTCCCTCGCCCTGATGCGCCTCGAGGAGCGCCTGGCGCGCCCGGCATCCAGCCTGGACGCCCTCCGTTGGCGCCTCCAGGGGCCCTTCGGCCCGCTCGCCATCGCCGACGGGCTGCTCGCCGCCGACGGAGCCGGCGATCTGCTACCCGGCGAGCCGCACTTCCTGCTCGCTGAGCTCGCACTGACCGTCGCCGCCGTCGACTGGGAGGCCGCCGCCCCGAAGCTGCCCAAGACGACAGTCCGAAGAGTCGTGTCGGAGGCGATCCAGGCGATCGATCTCCATCGAGCCGAGCTCTCATCGTCCGCCGATGGCGCCATCGACCGGTACGTGACCGACGCCCTGAAGGCGGCTGCCCGATGAGGTGGCCCATCAGCCCGCGGATCTCGATGCGGAACGACCGCGTCGCCGACACCGACGCCGACCGCCAGACCGCCACAGCCACCGAGATCCTGCGCCGGCTCGACAGCCAGCCCGGGATCGTGCTGGCCGACGAGGTGGGCATGGGCAAGACCTACGTCGCCCTTGCCGTCGCTGTCTCGGTGCTCGAGGCCACACGGAGGCGTCGCCCGGTGGTGATCATGGTGCCTTCTGCCGTGGCGGAGAAGTGGCCGACCGAGTGGGCCGTGTTCTCCGAGCGGTGTCTGACCCCAGGGCACGGCTTGCGCGCCTCCGAGCCGGTCCGCAGCGGCAGCGACTTCCTCAAGCTGCTCGACGACCCGGCGCGCAGCCGGAAGCACCTGATCTTCGTCACCCACGGGGCGCTCACGAGGCAGCTCAACGACCCGTTCATCAAGCTCGCGATCATCCGCCAGGCAACGGCGAACCGGCCTGCGCTCGCCAACCGTCGCCGGGCGATCGCCCGCTACTCCAAGAAGCTGTTCAACGCGCCCTTCGGTCCCGACGTCGTCGAGGCGCTCCTCGCGGTGCCGCCGACCCGCTGGAAGGACACGTGGAACCGGTGGCGTCCCAACCACCCGCTCGATGACGACCCCGTCCCCTTCAGCGCCCTCCGGGCGATGAAGGCCGTGGACCTCGGTCCGGTGCGCGAGGTCGTCGCGTCGATGCCGGTGCACAACAACGCCTCGCTGGACCGCAAGTTGAAGGCGGTTCGGGCGCAGCTCCGGCGGACGATGACCGAGACCTGGAAGGAGTGCCTCGGCCACCTCGACGAGGCCCTGCCGCTGCTCATCCTCGACGAGGCCCACCACGTCAAGAACGCCAACCAGCTCTCGCGCCTGCTGACCAATGACGAGGCCGAGGCAGACGTCGTTGCGCTGCAGGGACCGCTCGGCGGCATGTTCGAGCGGATGTTGTTCCTGACTGCCACCCCCTTCCAGCTCGGCCACCACGAGCTCGTCAGCGTGCTCGACCGCTTTCACGGCATCCGATGGGCGAACAAGACCACGCGTGCCGCGTTCGACGAACAGCTGGACACCCTGCGTATCTCGCTCGACCGGGCGCAGGCGTCGGCGCTCCGCCTCGAACGGGCCTGGGCCCGTATTGCGCCCGAGGACGCGCCGGCGGTCGAGGCGCTCATGTCCTTCGAGCCCACACCCGAGCAGCCCGAGCCGGTTCGCACCGCGCTGGAGGTCGCCGCTCAGGCCGCCACCGAGCTGGACGACGCCGAGCTGCGCCTTCGTCCGTGGGTGATCCGCCATGCCCGGGCCGACAAGGCCCACCGGCGCCGGTACCTGCCAGGCGCCGGCATCACCGACGCGAGCCGCTCCGACAGCGGCCTCGCCGTCGACGGGCCAGCAACGCTTCCGTTCCTCCTGGCAGCGCGGGCGCAGGCCGTGTCGAGCCTGGTCCGCCCTGACGGCGCCGCAGCCGCACGGTCGTACTTCGCGTACGGACTCGCCTCCTCGTTCGAGGCCTACGCCGACACGCGGCGGAACCGTACGGCCGTCCTCGACGACGATGCCGGCGACGCGGTCGCCGACCGCGTTGCCGACTCTCCCCGCCTGCGCTGGTACCTCGATCGGATCAGTGCGGAGCTACCCGACGACACCACCGACGGCTGGGCATCGCATCCGAAGGTGCGGGCGGTGGTCGACCGGGTGACATCGCTCTGGCGGGATGGCGAGAAGGTGCTCGTGTTCTGCTTCTATGTCGAGACCGGCAAGGCGCTGCGAGCACACATCTCGCGCGCGCTCCCGCGCTGAGGTCCTCGAACGGAGCGGGCGTGCGTTCTCCATCGATCCCGCCGATGAGGACGCCGTCGTCGCGCAGCTCGACCGAACTGCTGAACGGCTTCTTCGCTCCGACAGCAGCGGCTTCCAGCGGTTCCGGTCTCGTGTCGCCTCCGTTGCCGGCGTGTCCGACGCCGAGTCGGCCGAAGCTGTCGCCGACGTCGTCATCCGGTTCATGCGAACCCCATCGTTCCTTGTGCGCTTCGTGGACCTCTCGTCGGCCACCACCCCCGACGACCTGCTCGATGGGCTCGAGCATCGTCTCCTCGGTGGGCTGACGCTCGCGGACCGGGTCCGAGCCTTCGCTGAGCTGCTCGCACAGAAGGTGGACACTGAACGCGACGACCTCCTCGACGCGCTCCACCGGATCCAGACCGGCAGCATCACCGCGGTCACCGAGGACTTCGACGAGTCCGAACGCTCGGCCCGGCGCGAGACGCTCCTGCCCAACGTCCGCCTCGCCAATGGTGGCGTGCAGGCGACGACCCGCCGGCGCCTGATGCTCGCGTTCAACACGCCGTTCTTCCCCGAGGTCCTCGTGGCCAGCTCGGTGATGGCGGAGGGAGTCGACCTGCACCGCGACTGCCACCACGTCATCCACCACGACCTGGACTGGAACCCGAGTACGCTGGAGCAGCGCACTGGACGGGTCGACCGCATCGCCTCGCTCGGCGAGCGCCTCGGGAAACCAGTCGTCGTCTACGAGCCGTACCTGGGCGGCACGCACGACGAAAAGATGTTCCGTGTCGTCAAGGACCGCGAGCGCTGGTTCGGCGTCGTGATGGGTGAGACCCCCGACTCAAGCGAGTGGGCGACCGAGCGCCAGGCCGAGCGCGTGCCGCTGCCGGCGAAACTTGCCGAGCAGCTCACGATGGACCTGTCGCTGCACAGTTGACAGGGGCGCCTCAACGTCCGGTCGGTCGGGGAGCTCGTTGGCCGATGAGCGGTCGGCCGCCCTGGGCGGTCCATGCCGTACAGTCGAGCGACCTCAACGACCATCGGGAAGCGCGGTGATGACGAAGGAAGCGCAGCGAGCCGACCTGCACAAGACGATCTGGCGGATCGCCAACGACCTCCGCGGCAGCGTCGACGGCTGGGACTTCAAGCAGTACGTGCTCGGGATGCTCTTCTACCGATATATCTCCGAGAACCTAACCGCGTACATCGACGAGCACGAGCACAGGTCGGGCGCCCCGGACTTCGCCTACACCGACCTCGACGATGAGGCCGCCGAGTCTGGCCGAGCGGACACCGTCGCCGAGAAGGGCTTCTACATCCCGCCGACCGAGCTGTTCGTCAACGTCCGCAAGCGAGCTCGGAACGACGAGAACCTCAACGAGACCCTCGAGCAGGTGTTCAACCACATCGAAGGTTCGGCCCTCGGCACGCCCAGCGAACACGACCTCAAGGGCCTGTTCGACGACCTCGACCTCAACAGCTCCAAGCTCGGCCCGACTGTTGCCAAGCGCAACGAGAAGCTCGTGAAGCTGCTCGACGCGGTCGGAGACCTCGGGCTCGGCTCCTATGCCGACAACTCGATCGACGCGTTCGGCGACGCCTACGAGTACCTGATGACGATGTACGCTTCGGGTGCCGGCAAGTCGGGCGGCGAGTTCTTCACGCCACAGGAAGTGTCCGAGCTGCTCGCCCGGATCACCGTCGTGGGCAAGACCGAGGTGAACAAGGTCTACGACCCCGCCTGCGGGTCCGGCTCGCTCCTGCTCAAGTTCGCCAAGGTGCTCGGCAAGGACAACGTGCACCAGGGCTTCTTCGGTCAGGAGATCAACCTCACGACCTACAACCTGTGCCGGATCAACATGTTCCTACACGACATCAACTTCGAGAAGTTCGACATCGCCCACGGCGATGTACTGACCGATCCGGCCCACATGGACGACGAACCGTTCGAGGCGATCGTGTCGAACCCCCCGTACTCGATTCGATGGGAGGGCGACGCCAACCCGCTCCTGATCAACGACCCGCGCTACGCCCCCGCCGGTGTTCTCGCGCCGAAGAGCAAGGCTGACCTCGCCTTCACGATGCACATGCTCAGCTGGCTCGCGGTGAACGGAACGGCGGCGATCGTCGAGTTCCCCGGCGTGCTTTACCGCAGCGGGGCCGAGCAGAAGATCCGCAAGTACCTAATCGACAACAACTACGTCGACACCGTGATCCAGCTGCCGCCAGACCTCTTCTTCGGCACAACCATCGCAACCTGCGTCATCGTGCTGAAGAAGTCCAAGGCCGACAACAAAACGCTCTTCATCGACGCGTCGACCCAGTTCGTCCGGGGTGGCAACAAGAACAAGCTCACACCGGAGAACCAGGACACCATCCTCGAGGCCTTCATCGAGAGAGGCGACGCAGACCACTTCGCTTGCTTGGTTAACAACTCGGTGATCGCTGAAAACGACTACAACCTGTCGGTCTCCTCCTATGTCGAGGAGCGAGATACTCGCGAGCCGGTTGACATCGTGGTGTTGAACGCCGAGATCGTCCGTATTGTTGCTCGTGAGCAGGAGCTCCGGACCGCTATCGATCAGATCGTCGAAGACCTTGAAGGCTCGTCGTAGTGCGGCTGTCGGAGGTCTTGAACAGAGCCCCAGATACGTCGAGGACTCAGGTCGAAAACTTCCTTGGTTCTCGGAAGGTCTCGTGGGGCGCACAGCGGTTGATAACGGCCGGCAGGGTTGTCAGGAACCACTTCTGTCTGGCGTGTGGAGACACGAGGAGCTTCGTTTCTGGCGAAAAGCTCTCGTGTCTTGTGGCCGGGGAACAGGTGCTGAGCATCGATGTGGCGCTTCGTTGTTCCGGCTGCGGGTCGGGGGCCGAAGCGTGGTTCCTAATTGGTTGTGGCGATGACCTGTACTCCCCGGCGCCCGAGGTGTACTTGCAGCGATTCACTGAGAATCGCCGGGATCTAGCGGGAGCGCAAGGACTGCGCATCGAACAGATCGACGACCTGTTCGAAAGGGCGCAGATTGCTTTCGATGATCGCCTTGGCGCCGGCGCCATGATCTACCTGAGGAAGATCTTCGAATCTCTCACCATGGAGGCTGCCGTGGCCGCTGGAATCGCGACGACACACCCGAACGGTAGGCGGAAGAACTTCAGACTGCTCCTTCAAGAGGTCGATGGCCAAGCGCGGATCATTCCAACCGAATTCGCCGAGAATGGCTACACCTTGTTCGCGGAACTCAGTAATGTCATACATGGCGATGCCGACGAAGCCGAAGCTCTTGAGAAGTACGATCCGTGCCGCAGGCTCATTCTCGGGGTTGTGAGCAACGTTCGAAACCGCAGCGAGTTCGCTGCTGCAATTGCGACGCTGGGTTGGGAAGGCGACGAGCAGTCCCCGATCGCCGATCGGACGCCGTGAGTCGGATAGAAGATCTGCTCCGTGAGCGCTGCCCGAACGGCGTCGAGTTCCGCGCGCTCGGTGACCTGGGTGAGTTCGAACGTGGGAGCGGGATCCAGAAGTCTGACTTCGTCGACGAGGGCGTCGGCTGCATCCACTATGGCCAGATCCATACCCACTACGGAACGTCGGCAACGGAAACGAAGTCGTTCGTGACGCCTGAGCAGGCCGCACGTAGTCGTCGGGCGAAGACCGGTAATGTCGTCATCGCAACGACCAGCGAGGACGACGAGTCTGTTGGAAAGGCAGTCGCGTGGCTCGGTGATGATGAGGTCGCAGTCGGCACCGATGCGGTAATTTACCGCCACTCGCTCGACCCCAGGTACGTCTCGTACTTCTTTCAGTCCGAGCAGTTCCAAACTCAGAAGCGGCGACATGTCACCGGCGCCAAGGTCCGTCGAATCTCGCGCACGGGTCTCGAGAGGATCCGCATCCCAGTACCTCCGCTTGAGGTTCAGGAGGAGGTCGTTCGAGTCCTAGACTCATTCGAGTCGCTGCAGGCGGAGCTGCAGGCGGAGCTGCAGGCGGAGCTGCAGGCGCGACGACGCCAGTACGCGCACTACCGCAAGGCACTGCTGACGTTCGAGAGTGGGATCGAGTGGGTCACGCTGGCTGACATCTGTCGGCTCGTTTCCGCTGGGGGTACGCCTCTCTCCACTCGCGCCGACTTCTACGGGGGCGACATCCCCTGGCTGCGAACCCAGGAGGTTCGTTACGCTGACATCGTCGACACCGAGGTGAAGATCACTAAGGCCGGGCTCGACAACTCCGCAGCCCGCTGGGTTTCTCCGAACAGTGTGATCGTGGCGATCTCGGGAGCCGGTGTGACCCGGGGCCGGGTAGCCGTGAACAGAATCCCCCTCACGACGAACCAGCACTGCTGCGCTCTTGAAATCGAACCGGACGCGGCCCACTACCGATACGTGTACTACTGGCTCGTGCAGCACTATGAAGACCTCCGATCTAGGGGCCAGGGCAATCGTTCCGACCTCAACATGGGGATCGTGAAGAAGTACCCGATCGCCTTGCCGCCGCTCGCGGAGCAGGCGCGCATCGCCCAAGTCCTCGACACGTTCGACGCACTCGTGAACGACCTATCCGTCGGCCTACCTGCTGAGATCGTCGCCCGGCGGACGCAGTACGAGTACTACCGGGATCGGCTCCTCACATTCGAGGAGGCCACGTGAGCGACGGATCGGTTCCGCGCTACGAGCCGATCGCCGTCAGCTCGCAGAGCACCGTCGTCGCTGAGTTCGTCGCCGACGCGACACACGAGAGCGGGTACCAGTCCGAGGCCGACCTCGAGAGCGCCTTCCTCGACCTCCTCCAGGAGCAGGCCTACGAGTACCTCCCGCTCACGAGCGAGGAAGGGCTGATCGCCAACCTTCGAACCCAACTCGAGGCGCTGAACGGGATCGAGTTCTCCGAGGCCGAGTGGGAGCGGTTCTTCTCCGAGCGCATCGCCAGCGCCAAGGACGGCCCCGTCGAGAAGACGACCCGGCTCCAAGAGGACCACGTTCAGCTCCTCCAGCGAGATGACGGAACGACGAAGAACGTCTCGCTGATCGACAAAGCCAGCGTCCACAACAACCGTCTCCAGGTGATCAACCAGTACGAGGTCACCGGCACCTACGCCAATCGGTACGACGTGACCGTCCTCGTCAACGGCCTCCCGATGGTTCACATCGAGATCAAGCGCCGGGGTGTCGACATCCGAGAGGCGTTCAACCAGATCAAGCGTTACCAGCGAGACAGCTTCTGGGCCGGGTCCGGGCTGTTCGAGTACGTACAGCTGTTCGTCATCACCAACGGCACGCTCACGAAGTACTACAGCAACACGGTCCGGGCGCAGCACATCACCGAGCGGTCAGGTGGGAAGCGGGCTCGCAGGACCTCGAACAGCTTCGCCTTCACGAGCTGGTGGGCAGACGCGACCAACAAGCCGATCGAGGATCTTCGGGGCTTCGCCAAGACCTTCTTCGCCAAGCACACGCTGCTGAACATCCTCACCCGCTACTGCGTGCTGACCGCCGATCACACGCTGCTCGTGATGCGTCCATACCAGATCGTCGCGACCGAACAGATCCTGGGTCGCGTGCAGGTCTCGTCCAACTACAAGAAGTGGGGCACGGTCGCGGGCGGCGGGTACGTGTGGCACACGACTGGCTCTGGCAAGACCCTCACGAGCTTCAAAACGGCGCAACTCGCCAGTGCGATGCCGACGATCGACAAAGTGCTTTTCGTCGTGGACCGCAAGGACCTCGACTACCAGACGATGCAGGAGTACGACCGCTTCCAGAAGGGGGCCGCCAACTCAAACACGTCGACTCGGGTCCTCAAGCAGCAGCTTGAGGACCCGGCGGCACGGATCATCATCACCACGATCCAGAAGCTCAGCACCTTCATCGCCGCCAACAAGGGCCACGAGATCTACGACGGCCACGTCGTAATCGTCTTCGACGAGTGCCACCGCTCACAGTTCGGCGACATGCACACCGCGATCACCAAGGCGTTTCGCCGGTACCACCTCTTCGGCTTCACGGGGACGCCGATCTTCGCCGCCAACGCTGGCGCCGGCGGCAATCCGCAGTTGCGCACGACAGAGCAGGCGTTCGGCGACAAGCTGCACACTTACACCATCGTCGACGCCATCACCGACAAGAACGTGCTTCCGTTCCGGATCGACTACGTGAACACCGTCAAAATGCCCGAGTCGATCGCGGACAAGCAGGTAAGCGCTATCGACAAGGAGAACGCGCTGCTCGCACCCAAGCGCATCGAGCAGATCGTCGCCTACATCCGTGAGCACTTTGACCAGAAGACGAAGCGGGCCTCCCACTACAGCCTCCAAGGCAAGCGCGTCCGTGGCTTCAACTCGTTGCTCGCCACGGCATCGATCGAGGCCGCCCGGCGCTACTACAGCAACTTCTACCTCCAGCAGAAGGACCTGCCGTCGGACCAGCAGCTCAAGGTCGGGTTGATCTACAGCTACACCCCCAACGAGGCCGAGCCTGACGATCTACTGCCCGAGGAGGAGTTCGAGACCGACGCCCTCGGCTTCGACGCGCGGGAGTTCCTGGAGCACGCCATCCAGGACTACAACGACATCTTCGGGACCAGCTTTGACACGACCGCCGACAAGTTCCAGAACTACTACAAGGACCTGTCGCTGCGGCTGAAGAACCGCGAGATCGACCTCGTGATTGTGGTCAACATGTTCCTCACCGGTTTCGACGCCACGACGCTAAACACGCTGTGGGTCGACAAAAACCTCAGGTCCCACGGGATGATCCAGGCGTATTCACGGACAAACCGGATCCTTAATTCGGTCAAGACCTTCGGCAACATCGTCAGCTTCCGCGACCTCGAAGAGGCGACCAACGACGCCATCGCCCTGTTCGGCAACAAGGACGCACGAGGGATCGTGCTCCTCAAGCCGTATGCCGAGTACTACGACGAGTACGCCGAGCGTGTCACGGAGCTGCAGACCGACTTCCCGCTCGGCCAACCGATCGTGGGAGAGACTGCGCAGAAGGCGTTCATCACGCTATTCGGTGCGATCCTGCGCCTCCGGAACATCCTCTGCTCCTTCGACGACTTCGCCGGCAACGAGGTCCTCACATTGCGTGCGATGCAGGACTACCAGAGCGTCTACCTCAACTTGTACCAGGACTTCCGCGGCCAGAGCGACGCCGACAAGGAGCCGATCCACGAAGAGGTCGTCTTCGAGATCGAGCTGATCAAGCAGGTCGAGATCAACGTCGACTACATCCTGATGCTCGTCGAGCAGTACCGCGCTGTGAAGGGCGACGGCGACGCCAAGGAGATCCGTGCCGCCATTGACCGAGCCGTGTCCTCGAGCCCCTCGCTGCGCAACAAGAAGGACCTCATCGAAGAGTTCGTGGATTCGCTCTCGGCCAGCGCCGACGTCGACGGAGCCTGGGCCACCTTCGTCGCCGCGAAGCGAACGGAGGAGCTCGACCGCATCATCGCCGAGGAGGATCTCGATCCCGAAGCCACCCGCTCGTTCATCGACGCAGCCTTCCGCGACGGTGCCGTTCAGCCGAGCGGAACCGCGATCACAAAGGTCATTCCGCCGGTCTCCCGGTTCGGGTCGAGCAGCGGGCACGCTGCCAAGAAGCAGACCGTTCTCGGCAGGCTCAGCGAGTTCTTCGACCGATTTTTCGGGCTCAGCTGATAGCGACGGAACATCTCCTTCCGGGCATGCGGCCGTCGACCTCCTGGAGCCCACGGCCACTTCACGCTGAACCGTCGAGGCTGACACGAGTCCGCCCGAGTCCGAGTATCGCAGTTCGGTCGCAAGTCGATCGGTCGAGAAGGCGGTATCGATCGCCGCCTGCTCACAACGGCTGTAGACCCTGCGACTCCCCAACAACAAGAAGTACCGCTCCGATCGCGTGGGCAAGGACCGGAGCGCCAGCGAGCTGTTGATCGCGGACGAGTGCCCGCTTCAGGTGGTGGTGGAAGTCGTGTTCGGCGGTGAAACCGACGCCGGCGAGGACTTGTTGGCAGTGGCGGGCCACGGTGCGGGTGGTGCGGCCGGCGGTGGCCTTGGCGACCATGGCGGTGAAGGGGGTGGCGTCGGCCCAGGCGCCGTCGCAGCTGGCGGCGGCGGCCTCGATGGCGACCAGGGCCTCGGCGAGGCGGTGGCGGACGGCCTGGAACGAGCTGATGGGCACGCCGAACTGGAGGCGCTCGAGGGCGTGGGTGCGGGCCAGCTCGAGCATCGTGCGGCAGGCGCCGATCATCTCGGCGCTCAGGGCCATGCGGCCGAGGGCGACGGCGGCCTCCCAGTCGGCGTCCACCGGCGCCGCCGCCGGCACGACGGTGCCGGACACGCGGGACAGGCCCAGGGCGGGATCCATGCCGGCGATGGGCTCGACGGTGAGGTCGGCGACCCGCACCGTGGCGACGGCGCCGGGGCCCGTCGCCACCAGGGCCAGCGTCGAGCGCTGGATGGCGGCGGTGGCGAGGCCGGCGACCTCGACCCGCTCACCGTCGAACGTCCCCGGTACGGCGTCGGCGCCGGTGCCGAGCCCGGGGAGGATCACCGACGGGGCCCTGGCGACGCTGGTGACCCACTCGTGGGTGAAGATCGAGGAGGCCAGGACGGCGTCGAGGGCCGACGAGGTCGAGTTGGTGGCGCCCTGGACGGCGAAGAGCGTGGCGATGGCGGCCTGGGGGTCGAGCGCGAGGGCGTCGAGCCAGCCGAGGTCGTCGAGGGCGGCGTCGAGCTCCGGGCCGGTCGCCGACTCGGCGGCGTGGGCCAGGCTGCGCTCGAACAGCTCGAGGTCCTCGCCTTCGATGCGGTCGCCGGTCATCGGTCGGCCCCCAGGTCGAGCAGGCGCCTCGCGATGATGTTGCGCTGGATCTCGGCGCTGCCGCCGTAGATCGTCGCCGCCCGCGAGTACAGGAACTCGGAGCGCCAACGGGGGCCCGTGCCGGTGTCGCCGAGGACGAGCTCGTCGGGGATGGCGTCGAGGGCGAGGTCGAACACGGCCTGCTCGACGGTGGCGAGCAGCACCTTGTCGATCGAGGTCTCGGCGCCGAGGGTCTCGCCGGCGTCGAGGCGGTGCTGGGTGGCGAGCGAGCGGGACCGGAAGGCGAACAGCTGGCAGAAGACCTCGCCGACGGCGGCAGGGTCGAGGGCGCCCTCGGGGGCCTGCTCGATGAGCTGGCTGAGGCGGCGGTGCAGGTAGGCGCCCCGGTGCCAGAGGGCGGTACTGCGCTCGTAGGGCAGCAGGTCCATGGCCACCGCCCAGCCCTGGCCGACGTCGCCGAGGGTGCGGTCGAGGGGGACGACCACGTCGTCGAAGAAGACCTCGGAGAACTCCTCGACGCCGTGCATCGTCCGCAGCGGGCGCACGGTGATGCCGGGCGTGTCCATGTCCACGAACATCGCGGTGATGCCCCGGTGGGCGGACTCCGGCGTGCCCGTGCGGGTCAGCAGCACGCACCGCTGGGCGAACTGGGCCAGCGACGTCCACACCTTCTGGCCGTTCACCCGCCAGGCGCCGTCGACCTCGACGGCCCGGCACATCAGCGACCCCAGGTTGCTGCCCGTCCCCGGCTCGGAGAAGCCCTGGCACCACGTCTCGTCCCCCCGCAGCAGCCGCGGCACCATCTCGGCGGCCAGGTCGGGGCGGGCGTAGTCGATCATCGTCGGCGCCAGCACCTCGGTCATCGAGTAGATGCCCGGCTCGACGAGGTCCCGGGTGGTCAGGGCCTCGCCCAGGTAGCCCCGCAGCAGCGGCGACCCGCCCAGCCCGCCCACCCGCTCGGGCCAGCCCCAGCGCATCCAGCCGGCGTCGTAGGCGAGGCGCTTCACCTGGGACAGGTGGGCCATCTGCTGCTCGAGGGTGCCGACGCCCTCGTGCTCGGCCCGTAGCTCGGCGTCGTGCTCGTCGAGCCAGGCGTCGAGCTCGACCCGGAACTCGTCCAGGTTCATGACTGCCCACCTCGTGCCACCCGAGCGGGACGGCGCGGCCAGACCCCGACGTCGAGGCAATGGCGCGCGCTCTGCGCGCGGTATTGCCTCGAGAACGGCTCGGCGCCGCGCATCACTCGCCCTCGCTGGACGGTTGGGGGCGGGTTGGGTCGTGGGCGCGGCCCGAGTCCCGCTCGCCGCTGCGGCGCAGGAAGGTCATGGACCGGGTGGCGAGGCGCCAGCCCTGGTCCGTCCGCCGGTAGGTGTCGGTGTACCAGCCGATGCGCATGGCGTGGTTCGTCTGGTCGACGAAGCACAGGGGCTGCTCGCCCCGGCCGGCGTCGCCGTCGAGCTCGAGCGCCGGCGTCCCCGTCATGAACAGGCCCTTGGGCGCCGCCGCCACCAGCGTGGGGAAGTCGGCCAGGGCGTAGGTGTCGCCGAAGGCCGAGTAGGTGCCGTCGGGGGTGAAGACCTCGACCACCGCCTCGACGTCGTCCTTGGTCATGGCCACGGCGTAGCGGGCCAGGAGCTGCTCGATCTCGATGACGTCCTCGATGGGGGCGGGCACGTCGGGTCCTCCTCGGTCGGGGCTACTCGAAGCCGTAGACGACGTGGACGGTGGGCGTGGTGGGCACCGACTGGCAGGTGAGCACCCACCCCTCGGCCACCTCGTCGTCGGTCAGGGCGTTGTTCACGAACATCTCGACCGCCCCCTCGACCAGCCGCCCCATGCAGGTGGCGCAGCTGCCCGCCTCGCACGACGACGGCGCCGACAGCCCCACCTGGCGGGCGGTCTGGAGCAGCGTCGTGCCGGGGTGGTGGGCGGTGGTCTCGGTGCGGCCGTCGAGCTCGATGGTGACGGTGATGCCGGCGCTCTTGTTGTCGGCGTTGCCTTCGCTGGCTTCGTCGTCGGTGCCGGCGCTCGGGCTCGGGCTCGCGCTCGGGGTGACGGGGTCGCCGCTCGGGGTGAAGCGCTCGATGTGGAAGCGGTCGGCGTCGACGCCGTCGGCCAGCAGCACCCGCTCGACCAGGTCCATGAACGGCGTGGGGCCGCAGACGTAGTGGTCGCCGTCGAGGGCGCCGGCGGCGAAAACCCGGATGGCGGCCTCGTCGAGGTAGCCCGACTCGTCGTCGTGGTGGAAGGCGACGGTGAGCCGGTCGGGGTGGGCGGCGGCCAGCTCGTCCAGCGCCGAGCGGAAGATCACCGAGCCGGCGTCCCGGTTGGCGTAGAGCAGGCGCACCTGCCGGGACGTGGTGGCCAGCGCCACCTTGATCAGCGAGAACACCGGGGTGATGCCGCTGCCGCCGGCGAAGGCGACGAGCGGGCGCTCCCCCGCCGCGGCGTCGTCGGCGTCGTCGGTCAGGCAGAACACACCGGCGGGCAGGGTGACCTCGACCTCGTCGCCGGCGGCGAGCCGGTCGATCATCCAGTTCGACACCCGCCCGCCCGGCACCCGCTTGACGGTCACGGCGAGCTCGGCGTCGACGCCCGGCGCCGACGACATCGAGTAGCACCGCAGCAGCGGCGTATCGTCCACCGGCACCCGGAACGTGCAGAACTGCCCCGCCCGGTAGGCGAAGGCGTCGGCCAGGTCGGCGGGGACGTCGAGCACGAACGTGGCGGCGTCGGCGGTCTCGGCGACCACCCGGGCGAGGCGCAGGGCGTGGAACCCGTGGTCCCGGACAGCCATCGGCCCGATGATAATCGGATTCTCCACAGTACGGATCATCATTCTCGCCAACTGGGAGTTGGCCCGATGCTGGTTCGCGGCGGGGATGCGGGTGATCGCCACGTCGATGGTGGCGCCCCCGGGGTCCGAGGGTCGAGCGGGACGGTGACCGTGCGGCACTCCCGGAAGCCCGAGTCGCACGGCCCCAAGTCGATGGTCGACGGGGCCGGCGCCCCGACGCCGGCGCGCTCCGACCCGTTGCCGGCCGCGAGGCCGACACCGGGTCGGAGGGGGAGGGGGGAACGGTCAGGCGGGCTGCGGCGCCCCGACGAACTCGACGCCGTTGCGGGCCGCCACCTCCATCACCAGGGGGATGATCTCCTCCATGGGGCGGTCCGTGGGGACGGTCCGGTCGAGGTCGGCGAACAGGTGGCCGCTCGCGGCGGTCAGGCTGAACGCCAGGAAGGTCGTGCCCGGCGCGCTGACGGTGAACGTGTGGGCCGCGTTCGGCGGCACCGTCACCGTGCCGCCGGGCGCGAGCTCGATCTGTCGGGCGCCCACCTGCACGGCGAGGGCGCCGGACAGCACGTAGTAGGCCTCGGGCCAGTCGTGGCGGTGGGGCGGGATGCCGCTGCCCATCGGGGCGTCGATCTCGAACAGCTCGTACTCACCGTCGGTGTCGTCGGCGGTGACCTTCACGGTGGCGACGCTGTCGATGGTGTTCAGGCGGGCGCCTTCGCCGGGGTCGGTGTGTCGGATGTGGTGGGCCATGTCGTGCTCCTCGGGGTGGTCGTTCGACGGCCACGGTGGTCGTCTCCCGGACCGTACGAATCGCCGCCGGCGGTGAACATCCCGGGCACCGAGGGTTCCCGCAACGACCCGAATCCCAGGAACCTGGGATGTCGCCGCTCGCCGGCGGCGACGACAATGGGGCGCATGTGGAGCGAGCTGCGCGCCGACGCGGCGACCCGGGACCTCGGCGCCCTCGTCGAGGCGGGCCTCCCCGTCGACGAGGTCCACGCCGCGGCGATCGACATTGTGTCCCGGGTCGTCCCGTCCGACGCCACCTGCTGGGCGACGGTCGACCCGGAGACGATGATGCTCACCGGGTCGCTCACCGTCGCCTTCACCCCGTCCCCCGAGCAGGAGGCCCGGTTCGTCGAGCTCGAGTACCACGGCAACGACGGGAACTCGTTCGCCAGCCTGGCCCGGGGTCCCGTCCCCGCGGCCCGCCTGTCGGACCTGCCCCATCGCCAGGTGGCGGCGAGCCAGCGCCTGCACGAGGTGTACCGACCGCTCGGCCTGGCCCACGAGGCACGCGTGGCGTTCACCACCGACGGCGTCTGCTGGGGCGTCGCCGGCCTGCTGCGGTCCCCGGGCAGCGACGACTTCGAGGACCGCGAGATCCGCTTCCTCGCCGAGACCTCCTCGGTGATCGCCACCGCCACCCGAGCCGCGCTGCGGCGCCCCGGCGAACGCTCGGACGAGGCCCGGCCGCCGGCGGTGATCCTCGTCGACGGCCGGGGCCGCGTGCAGGCGGCCACCGCGGCGGCGCAGGACTGGGCGGACGCCCTCGGTGAGACCCAGGGCGTCTCGGTGGCCCTGCGCACCGTGGCCTCGGCGGCCATGCACGGCGCGCCCGACGCGCACGTCCGGCTCCGGGACGACCGCGGCGGCTGGGTGGTGCTGCGGGCGTCGCCGCTGGCCTTCGCCGGCGCTGACGAGGACGACCGGGTGGCGGTGACAATCGAGACCGCCACCCCCGGCGAGATGCGCCGGCTGCTGCTCGCCGCCTACGGGCTGTCGCCCCGCGAGCAGGACGTCGCGCTCGAGGTGCTCGACGGTCGATCGACAGACGACATCGCCGCCCGCCTGTTCATCTCGCCCAACACCGTGCAGGACCACCTGAAGTCGGTGTTCGCCAAGGTCGGCGTGCGCAGCCGGCGCGAGCTCGTCGGCAACCTCACCTGAGCGGCGGCCGGCGGCGACTCCACCTCGGCGCGTGGCACCCGTGGTCCCGGTGCCCGGCCCCGGGCGCAGCCGTCATCCGTCCCCCCTCGGCGCCACGCCGGCGAAAGCGAGGCCACGCTCCGTGGCCCGGGCCGTCGGCGACGCCGAACTCGAGGCAATGCCCCCCGGATTCCGGCGGCTCTTGCCTCGAGTTCCGTGAGCCCGAGCGGGACGAGCGCGGACGGTGGCGCCGCCGCCTCACACCATGATCAGCCGGCGGGGGCTCGCTGGACGGAGATGGCCTTGACGTCGAGGTAGCCCTCGAGGCCCTCGGGGCCGAGCTCACGGCCGAGGCCGCTGGCCTTCACGCCGCCGAAGGGCGCCGCCGGGTCCATCGAGTAGGGCTGGTTCACGCCGAACGAGCCGGTGCGCACGCCGGCGGCGACGGCCAGGCCGCGCTCCTCGTCGGCGGTCCAGACCGAGCCGGACAGGCCGTAGTCCGAGTCGTTGGCGATGCGCAGCGCGTCGGCGTCGCCCTCGTAGGGGATGACCGACAGCACGGGCCCGAAGATCTCCTCGCGGGCGATGGTCATGGCGTTGTCGACGTCGGCGAAGAGCGTCGGCGCCACGAACCAGCCCTGGTCGAGGCCGGCCGGGCGGGCGGCGCCGCCCACCACCAGGCGGGCGCCCTCGGTGACGCCCGACTCGACGTAGCCCCGCACCCGAGCCTGCTGGCGCTCGGCGACGAGGGGGCCGATCTCGGTCGCCGGGTCGTTGGGGTCGCCCAGCACCAGATCCTCCACCATGGCGGCGAGGGCGTCGACGTGCTCGGCGGCGCGGGCGGCGGGCACGAGCACCCGGGTCTGGGCGACGCAGGCCTGGCCGCTGTTCATGAGGCCGGCGACCTTCACGCCCTGGGCGACCATCGCCGGGTCGGCGTCGTCGAGGACGATGGCGGCGGACTTGCCGCCCAACTCGAGGCTCACCCGCTTGAGGGCGGCACCGCAGGCGGCGGCGACCTGGCGGCCGGCGGCGGTCGAGCCGGTGAAGGCCACCTTGTCCACGCCGGGGTGCTCGACCAGGGCGGCGCCGGTGTCGCGCCCGCCGGGCAAGACGCTGACCACGCCCGGCGGCAGGTCGAGCTGCTCGACCAGCTCGGCGAGGACGAGGGCGTCGAGCGGCGTCTCGGGCGCCGGCTTGATGATGATCGGGCAGCCGGCGATGAGCGCCGGCGCCAGCTTCCCGACGATCAGGAACTGCGGCATGTTCCACGGGACGATGGCGGCGGCCACGCCGGCGGGCTCCTTGCGCAGGACGACCTCGTCGCCGAAGTAGCCGGGGCGGCGCTCCTCCCAGGCGTAGGCGTCGCCGATGGCGGCGAAGGCGCCGAGCATCGTCCACGGCAGGGTCGCCTGGGCGAACTTCGAGAACGAGATCGGGGCGCCCATCTCGTCGGTGATGAGCTGGGCCAGCTCCTTGCGGCGGGGGGCGTAGAGGTCGGCGAGGCGGCGGACGGCGTCGATGCGCTCGGCGGGGTCGAGCCGGGGCCACGGGCCCTCGTCGAACGCGGCCCGGGCGGCGGCGACGGCCTTGTCGACGTCGGCGGGCCCGGCGGTGGCCACCGTGGCGATGGGCTGCTCGCTGACGGGCGAGATCACCTCGACGGTGCCCCCGTCCGCCGGCGCCTCCCAGGCACCCCCGATGAACAGCTCGCCCCGGTTCTCGTACTGGGCCAACGGTGCCCCTCCACTCCGTCTGACTTTCTGGAAACGGTAGTATGCCAGGAGAAGAAGGGCATTCTCATGTCGTACGGTTGCGTAGACATCGCACACGCCCGGACGACGAGGGGGACCCATGGACGACACCGACGGCACTGACGCTCCGGACGGATGGGCGGTGCGCCGGCGGGTGCTCGGCGACGAGTACGTCGACGCCCGGCTGGCCGAGGTCGCCGAGGACCCGGTCGGCGCCGAGTTCCAGACCTACCTCACCGAGATGGCCTGGGGCGTGTGGGCGCGCGGCGGGCCGCTGAGCCTGCGGGACCGCAGCCTGCTCGTACTGGCCATGACCGCGGCGATGGGGCGCATGGACGAGTTCCGCATCCACGCCGCCGCGGCGCCCAACGCCGGCGTGACCGACGAGGAGGTCGACGAGCTGGTCTTCCAGGTCGCCGCCTACTGCGGCGGCCCCGCCGGCCTCTCCGCCCGCAAGGCGGTCAAGGCCACCCGCGCCGAGCGCGACGCCGAGACGTGACCGAGGCGGCCGGCGGGCCCGTCGGCGTTGTCGGGCTGGGGAACATGGGGCAGGTGCTGGCCGCCAACCTGGCGGGCGCCGGGCTCGACGTGGTCGCCCACGACGCCGCCGGGCCCGAGCGGGCGCCGGCGGGCGTCACCTTCGTGGAGAGCGCCGCCGAGGTGGCCGAGCGGGCGACGACCGTCGTGCTGAGCCTGCCGGACGGCGCCGCGTGCGCCGCCGTGGTCGAGGACCTGCTCGCCACCGACGGGCGGCGCACCGACCTGGTGATCGACACGTCGACGGTCGGGGTCCGGGCCGCCGAGACGCTGCACCGCCGCCTCCAGAAAGAAGGCGTGGACCTGGTCGACGCCCCGGTCTCCGGTGGGGTCGCCGGCGCAAGGGCCCGCACGCTGCTGGTGATGTTCGCCGGCACGGACGCCGCCGTCGCCCGGGCCGAGCCCGTGCTGGCCGGGCTCAGCGACCGCCGCCACCGGGTCGGTGACCGGCCCGGGCTGGCCCAGGCCATGAAGCTGGCCAACAACTACTGCTCGGCCGCGGCCCTCGCCGCCACCAGCGAGGCGATCGCCTTCGGGCTCGCCGCCGGCCTCGACCTCGCCACCATGCTCGACGTGCTCAACGCCGCCAGCGGCCAGAGCGCCGCCACGAGCGACAAGTTCCCGAACCACGTCCTGACCGGCCGCTACGCCGCCGGGTTCGCCGGCCGCCTCATGGCCAAGGACGTGGGTCTCTACCTCGACGAGGTCGAGGCCGCCGGCGGCCCCCACGCCCTCGCCGACACCACCGTCGCCCTGTGGCGGGCCTTCGCCGCCGCCGAGCCCGACGCCGACTTCACCCGCATCTTCCCCTTCGTCCAGTCGTCAGAGCGATCGAGGTCGTGATCTCGGCCTGCCGCAGGACGTGCAGGATTTCGCACGTCGTGCGGAGAATCGCACGGGTCGACGCCGCGTCCGGGCGGATCAGCGCTGGACGGCGAGGGTCATGACGCCCTTGTAGCCGTTGTCGTCCTGGGCTCGGGTGAGCGCCAGCTTGGTCTGGGCGCCGCCGGACGAGTTGAAGATGCCGTCCTGGTGGTTGGTCACCTGGTTGCCGAGGTGCCGGTAGCGGGGCTGGGCGTAGACGCGGTCGTTGAAACGCTGCGGGAAGTAGAGCTGGCCGGTGTGCACCACGTCGCCGCCGACGTGCACCTTCACGTGGATGTGCGCCGTGCGGCCGGGGTACCAGCCGGGATAGGTGGTGGTGAAGATCACCCGACCCGCCTCGTCGGAGATCTGGCGGCCCCGAAGGAAGGTGTCGTTCGCGGCGGTGGCGCCGAAGCCCGAGTAGTTCCCCAGCCGGTCGGCGTGCCAGACGTCGACCTTGGCGCCCTCGATCGGATCACAGGTGGTGGCGTCCACCACGGTGAGGACCAGCCGGAGCCGCTCGCCGCCCCGACCCTCACGGATGTCGCTCCGCCGCGGCCCGCCCCGCAGGTAGTACGGCCCCTCCATCGCCTCCGGAGTGAGCGTGCAGACCGGGCCGAGCGACGCGGCGCCGGCGCGGGTCGGCGACGAGCCCAGGTCGGTGAGCCCTGAGCTCCCGACCACGACGGCCGCGCCGCCGACGCCGAGGAGGCCGAGCAGCCGCCGCCGGGACAGCCCGGCGATCTGCTCGTCCCGTGGGTCCGGTCCAGGGTCACGGATCACCGTCGCAGTATGGCGGCGGCGCCCGCCTCGGAACGCCGGAGGACGCCGGAGGACGCCGGAGGACGCCGGCGACGCACACCGAGCGCACGCTGGTGCTCGCCGGCCGTCGCGCTCGACGCGGCCACGGCGCCCGACCGTCCCGTCCACCGGGGCGCCGCATCCGCGCGAGCATCGTCGGCCATGGGGGAACCGACGAACGCTGATCCCGTCCACCGGTGGGCCCGCCGGCCGATCCCGGAGGACGTCACCCAGCGGTGGATCGCCGACGGGTGGTGGCGGGACGAGAGCCTCGGCGACATGGTCGCCGCCGGCCTCGAGCGCCTCGGCGACACCCGCTTCGAGGTGCACTCGAAATTCCGGCCGTGGTCGGGCACGTTCGGCGACGTGGACCGGGCCGCCCGGTCGATGGCCACCGAGCTGCGGGCGCGGGGCGTCGGGGCGGGCGACGTGATCGTCGTCCAGCTCCCGAACTGGGTCGAGGCGGGCATCACCTTCTGGGCGGCCGCCTACCTGGGCGCGGTCGTCGTCCCCATCGTCCACTTCTACGGGGCCAAGGAGGTCGACTACATCCTGCGGTCGACCCAGCCGGCCGCCGTGGTCAGCGCCGACCGCTTCGGCCACGTCGAGCACCTGGCCGTGCACGGCGAGGCCATGGCCAACACGCCCGTCGAGCACTGGTTCGTGGTGGGCGAGACGCCGGCGGCCGACCTGCCCGCCGCGGCGCAACCCTTCGCCACCCTCCTCGACGCCGAGCCGCTCGGCGAGCACGCCGCAGTGAACCCCGACGCCCCCACCATCATCGGCTTCACCTCGGGCACCACCCGCGACCCGAAGGGCGTCGTCCACTCCCACCGCACGATCGCCTGCGAGACCCGCCAGCTCGACTACATGTACCCGCAGGGCGGCCCCTCCCCCATCACCGGCGCGCCGGTCGGGCACTTCATCGGGATGCTCAACGCCTTCCTCACGCCACTGCTGCGCGAGCGCGAGGTCCACCTCGTCGACGTGTGGGACCCGGGCGAGATCCTGCGCCTCATGCTCGCCGAGAACATCGGCGTGTCCGGCGGCGCCACCTACTTCATGACCAGCCTGCTCGACCACCCCGACTTCTCCGACGCCCACCTCGCCCTCATGCCCTACGCCGGCCTCGGCGGCTCGACCGTCCCGATCGCGGTCATGGAGCGCATGGCCGCCATGGGCATCACCGCCTTCCGCTCCTACGGCAGCACCGAGCACCCGTCGATCACCGGCAGCCTGGCCAGCGAGCCGGCCGAGAAGCGCCACACCACCGACGGCCACGCCATGCCCGGCGTCGAGGTGCGCCTCACCGAGGAGGGCGAGATCCTCAGCCGTGGCCCCGACTGCTGCGTGGGCTACACCGACGCCGAGCTCACCGCCCGGGTCTTCGACGAGGACGGCTGGTACCACTCGGGCGACGTCGGGGTCATGGACGACGACGGCTACCTGGCCATCACCGACCGCCTGTCCGACGTGATCATCCGCGGCGGCGAGAACATCAGCGCCCAAGAGGTCGAGGAGCAGCTCATGGGGCTCGACGCGGTCGCCGAGGTGGCGGTGGTGGGGCGGCCCGACGACCGCCTCGGCGAGCGGGCGGCCGCGATCGTCCGCCTGCGCGACGGCCAGGCGACGCCGACGCTCGACGAGGTCCGCGCCCACCTCGAGCAGGTGGGCCTGGCCCGCCAGAAGTGGCCCGAGTCGATCGTCGCGGTCGACGAGTTCCCCCGGACGCCGTCGGGCAAGGTCCAGAAGTACCGCCTCCGCGCCCAGCTGCGCGACGGTTCCGTGGAGGCGCAGCCGTGACCGAACCCACCCCCGGCCCCACCTCCCCCCGGGTCGCTCCGCTGGGGCCGAAGGAGTGGCCGCCGGCGATGCGTGACGCCCTCGCCGCCATCCGGCCGGCCGAGCCCCGCCACCCGTTCCCCAACACCGAGGGGCGCCCCAAGGGGATGAACGTCCTCGGCTCGTTCGCCCACCACCCCCAGCTGACGAAGGCCTACAACACCTTCAACGGACACCTCCTCTTCGCCACCACGCTCGACCTGCGGACCCGCGAGCTCCTGGTCCTGCGGGTGGCCTTCCGCCGCCAGGCCGCCTACGAGTGGGCGCAGCACGTGGTGCTCGCCGGCGACGTCGGCATCTCGGACGACGAGGTCCTGCGCGTCGCCGACGGCCCCGACGCCGACGGCTGGTCCGACGGCGACGCCGCCATCGTGCGGGCGGTCGACGAGCTCCTCGACGACGCGCTCATCAGCGACGCCACCTGGGCGACCCTTGCAGCGACGTTCGACACCCAACAGCTGCTCGACCTGATCTTCACCGTCGGCGCCTACGACGTGCTGGCCATGATGATGCGCACCCTCGGCGTCCCCCTCGACGCCGACCTCGCCGGCATCACCCCCCTCCCGCCGCCGGCGCCCTGACCGGAGCCGTCAGCGGGCGAGGTCCAGGTTGGTCTGCACCAGGAGCACTCGAACGGCGGCGAGGTCGACGGGGTCACTGGGCAGGCGGACCTCCTTCCCCGCTCGCACCTCGTGGAGGTGCTCCGGTCCACGCATCCCCGGGTCGTGCTCGTGACCGAGGTGACGGTCATGGCGCCACAGCAGCCCGCCTTCCCGCCGGCGCACGTCGAACCGGTACTCGAGCACGGTTGCGTCCGCGGTGACGACGAGCGACGCCCGGACCTCGACCGCCGACGAGATCAGCGCGCCGTGCAGGTCGATGGTCGTGGCGTCGTCGTGGTCGACCACGTCGATCGAGAAGTCGCCCGGCAGCGAGTCGGCCCATCCCACGATCTCCTCGAGCGCCTCGTCGATGGTGGTCGACGAGCGGAACATCCTCAGGATGCGGCTTCGTCCGTCAGCCGGCGAGCAGGACCGGCGACACGGCGTCGTGTCATGGACGTCTTGCGCACCCGCGCCTCCTCGACGTGGGCCAGCAGGGCATCGAGATCGCCCGCCGCGATCGCTGCCAGTCGCTCCTCGTCCGACTCGATCCACGAGGCCAGCGCGGCGTCGTCGACGCCGGCGTCCCGAGACGACCGCACCAGGTGCAGCAGACCGGGGACCGGCTCCCCGTCGCGGAACTGCCACATCGGGTAGCGGACACCGTCCGCATCGGCGACGGCGAGGAGCGACCCCCGGCTGGCCCGCTGATGGACCGCCTGCCGGCTCACGCCGAGCAGGCGGGCGACCGCCGAGCCGGTGAGAACCGCTTTCTCGGTGGTCGCTTGCCGGTACGCACGGACCATTGCCTCGACCGCCGATCGAACGTCCGGAACGTCGTGTTCGTCGCGGAGCTCGGCCCGCACACCGTCGAGCACATCGTCGATCCGGCCCATGGACACAGGCTATCGAGATGTCAACTCGTGTCAATGCATCGGCGTTTCTCACTACCGGCGGAGCCAGTCGACGGCCGAGTGATAACGCCCTTCTCATCCTGTGAGATTGCTGCTATCGTTGCCGCCGCACGCGCGATCGGACGCGACCGGAGGGGACCGACACATGGCGCACTTCACCAAGCCCGCCGAGGGCTCCTGGACCGAGCACTTCGGCCTCGACACCGGCCCCGTCAGCTACGACGACTCGATCTCGCCCGAGCACTACGAGCTCGAGCGCGACGCCATCTTCCGCAAGACGTGGCTGAACGTCGGCCGGATGGAGCAGCTCCCGCGCACCGGCGCCTACTTCACCAAGGAGCTCCACGCCGCCCGCACCTCGGTGATCGTCGTGCGCGACCCCGACGGCTCGCCCCGGGCGTTCCACAACGTCTGCCGCCACCGCGGCAACAAGCTGGTGTGGGACGACTACCCCCGCGACGAGACCAGCGGCACGTGCCGCCAGTTCACCTGCAAGTACCACGGCTGGCGCTACGGCCTCGACGGCGGCCTGACCTTCGTCCAGCAGGAAGGCGAGTTCTTCGACCTCGACAAGGACGCCTACGGCCTCGCCCCCGTGCGCTGCGAGGTGTGGGAGGGGTTCGTCTTCGTGAACCTCGATAACGACGCCGCCTCGCTCGAGGAGTCGCTCGGCCAGATGGGCGCCGACCTCGCCGGCTACCCCTTCGGCGAGATGACCCAGGTCTCGAAGTACCGGGCCGAGGTGGGCGCCAACTGGAAGCTCTTCATCGACGCCTTCACCGAGTTCTACCACGCACCTGTTCTGCACGCGAAGCAGGCCACGGCCGAGGAATCCCGCAAGCTGGCCGGCGTCGGCTACGAGGCCCTCGCCTACGAGATCAAGGGCGACCACGCCGTCGTCTCGTCGTGGGGCGGCATGTCCCCGCCGAAGGACCTCGCCATGGTGAAGCCCATCGAGCAGGTCACCCGCAGCGGCCTGTTCGGCCCCTGGGACGGCCCCGACCTCGGCGAGCTGCCCCCCGGCGTCAACCCGTCGGGCCACCCCAAGTGGGGCGTGGACTCGTTCCTGCTGTTCCCCAACTTCATGCTGCTCATCTGGAAGCCGGGCTGGTACCTCACGTACCACTACTGGCCGACGAGCTACAACACCCACATCTTCGAGGGCGGGCTCTACTTCGTGTCCCCGAAGAACGCCCGCGAGCGGGTCGCCCAGGAGCTGGCCGCGGTCACCTTCAAGGAGTACGCCCTCCAGGACGGCAACACCCTCGAGGCCACCCAGGTGATGCTCGAATCGCAGGCGGTGACCGAGTTCCCGCTGAACGACCAGGAGGTGCTCCTGCGCCACCTGCACACCGTGTGCCGGCGCCACATCGCCGAGTACCTCGAGAGCCAGCCCGAGACCGCCGTGCGCATCTCGGCCGCGTCCTGAGCGCCGAGCCGAGCGAGGAGACCCACACCGTGCCGATCCTGCCCGCCGAGTTCGCCGACCTCGAGCCCTTCGCCGACTGGTGCCTGCCCACCGAGGACGAGCGCTACGACAAGCGCATCGCCAGCACCATGGACGAGCTCCAGGCGTTCTACGACGCCGCCTTCCCCCGCCTCGAGGCGGCGCTGGACCACCTCGACGCCCTCGACATCAACGCCCTCCCCGAGGACGCCACCCGCCTGCTGCAGCTCTGCAACTCGCTGATGACGGCGTCGTTCCCCGTCGAGGTGTGGCGCCAGCCCCGCGTCCCCGACAGCGGGCCAGCGTCCATGGACTGCGTCCTCGGCCTCAAGCCCTGAGAGGCTGAGCGGCGGCGCCGCTCCCGATTGAGAAGGCAGTTCTCACCCGATTGCGAGCGTTCACTCACTTGGAGAAGATCGTTCTTCTCGCTGGTGAGTAGTACCTTCTGTGCCCATGAGCGCGGACGAGACGGTGGGCGACGCCGGCGGTGACGAGACCCCCACCTGGCGTGAGCAAGCGGTGGCCCGCTCCCTCGATCCCGCCCGGGTGCGGGCCGAGGCACGCGTGCAGCGCTTCCTCGACGCCGCCATCGAGCTCATGGCCGAGGACCACGACAAGGAGTTCACGGTCCAGGAGGTCGTCGAGCGCTCCGGCCAGTCGCTGCGCAGCTTCTACCAGTACTTCGCCGGCAAGTACGAGTTGCTGCTGGCGCTGTTCGAGGAGTCCGTGCGCAGCACCGCCGTGCTCCTGCGCACCAAGGTCGACGAGGAGACCGAGCCGCTCGCCCGTCTCGAGCGCTTCGTCACCGAGTACTACGACCTGTGCCGTCCGGTGCCCAAAGGCAAAGCGCCGAAGAAGGTGCCCACGCAGGTCCCCGCGCCGGTGATGGCCGAGTTCGCCCAGCAGCTGCTCACCGGCCACCCCAAAGAGGCGTCGCGGGCCTACGTCCCGCTGGTGGGCCTCCTCGAGGAGCTCATGGACGAGGCGGCCGCGGCGGGCAAGCTCCGCGAGGGCATCCCCCACCGCCAGATCGCCGGCATCGTCATCCAGGCCATCAGCTTCACCGCGTTCTCGCTGACCATCAGCGGCACGCCGGTCCGCGAGGACGCCGATGCCGCCGCCGAGGCGTGGGACATGGTCTTCCTCGGCATCCGCGCCTAGCGAGCGGCCCCCGCAGCTCGGCGGGGCGGGCCCGCGCCTTTCCCAAGGTCGGCGAAGCTCACGGCGATCGGTGGTGGTGGGGTCGGCGACCGTGGTGAGGCTGCCAGCCGGGGGTGTATAGTGCCACTCTACCTGGGCGAGAGCGCCGTTCTCACCCAGTCGGGAGGGGACGATGGGCAACGCCACCACCACCAGCGCCAAGCGGCAGATGGCGCTGGTCGGCTTCATGCAGGCGGGCAGCTCGACGGTGTACGCCGGCTCGTGGCGCCACGCCTCCACCGAGCACGGCTTCCTCGACGCGAGCTACTACCAGAAGCTCGGCCGCACCCTCGAAGAGGGCTGCTTCGACGTCATGTTCTTCGACGACCGCCTGGCCATGCCCGGCATCTACGCCGGCTCGGTGGCCGAGGCGGTCCGCGTCGGCGCCCGGCCGGTGAAGCTCGACCTCTCGGTCGTGCTCGGCATCATCGCCGGCGCCACCCGGTCGATCGGCCTCGGCGCCACCTACTCCACGACCTACTACTCCCCCTTCCACGTGGCCCGGACCTTCGCCACCCTCGACCACCTCACCAACGGCCGCGCCGCGTGGAACGTGGTCACCTCGGTCAACGACAGCGAGGCCCAGAACTACGGCCTGCGCGAGCACATCGCCCATGACGAGCGCTACGACCGGGCCGACGAGTTCCTCGAGGCCACCACCGGGCTGTGGGACACCTGGGAGGACGACGCCCTCGTCCTCGACCGAGAGGCCGGCTACTTCGCCGACCCCGACAAGGTCCACGAGCTCGACTACGACGGTACGTGGTACTCCACCCGGGGTCCGCTCACCGTGCCCCGCGGCCCGCAAGGCCGGCCAGTGCTGCTCCAGGCGGGCTCCTCGGGCCGGGGTCGGGACTTCGCCGCCCGCTGGGCCGAGCTCATCTTCATGGGCGACCCCGACATCGACATCGCCAAGGCCCACTACGCCGACCAGAAGGAGCGCATCGGCGCCACGGGGCGCGACCCGCAGTCCGTGAAGATGTGCCCGATGGTGTACACGGTGGTGGGCGAGTCCCACGGCCAGGCCCTCGAGCGCGAGCAGCACTTCCTGAACGACCTCGTCGACCCGATCGCCTCGCTGACACTGCTCTCCGAGCTCATGAACCACGACTTCTCGGACATGGGCCTCGACGATCCCATCACCGACGAGCTCATCGCCTCGGTGTCGGGCATCCGGGGCCTCGTGCAGAACCTGCGCCAGCACATCGGCGGCGACACCATCACCCTCCGCGACCTCGCCGGCCACCGGGCCACTCTGCTCCAGGGCCCCCGCTTCGTGGGCACCGCCACCGAGGTGGCCGATCAGATGCACGAGTGGTTCGACGGCGGCGCCTGCGACGGCTTCGTCATCGCCGCCACCCACACCCCCGGCGCCTACGAGGACATGGTGCGCCTCGTGGTCCCCGAGCTCCAGCGCCGCGGCGTCTTCCGCACCGAGTACACGGGCGCCACGCTCCGCGAGAACCTCGGCATCGCCCGCCCCGACGCCGCCCTCCGAGGCTGAGCGACGCCGAACCCGAGGCAATGACGCGCGCCCACCGCGCGCGATTGCCTCGAGAACGACTCAGGTGGTGGGGGTGCGGACGGCGGCGACCACGCCGCCGTCGACGAGGAGATCCGTGCCGGTGATGAACGACGCCCGCTCGGAGAGCAGGAACTCGGCGGCGGCGGCGATGTCGTCGGGGGTCCCCAGACGGGCGGTGCCCGACATGGCCACCATGGCCCGCATGCCATCGCCGTGGGGGCCGTCGAGCTCGGCCTGGCCCATGGACGTGGCGATCACCCCGGGGCTGATGCTGTTGACCCGGGCGCCACGACGACCCCACGGGACGCTGGCCTTGGCCACGAGGATCTGCACCGCTCGCTTGGCGAAGGCGTAGGCGAAGCCGGGGTCGCCGGCGGCCATCTCCGCCACCGCGGGGATCGCCAGGAGCTCGGCGGTCGGCGTTGTGGCGATGGAGGCCTCGACCTCGGCCCCGAGCGAGCCCACCAGCGCCGCGGACATGGACGAGATCACGACACCGGCGCCGCCCGGCACCATCACCGGGCCGAAGGCGTCGAGGACGAGCGCGGCGCCGAGCAGGTCGACCGCCATGACGCGGTCGGCGGGCGCCTGCACCGGTGAGACGCCGGCGGTGTGGACCAGCGTGCGCACCGGGCCCAGCCCGTCGGCCGCGGCCGCCAGCGCCGCCACGGAGGCGGCGTCGGACACGTCGAGCTCGCGGGTCTCGACGGCGTGCCCCTCCCCCGCCAGCGCCGCCGCCGTGTCGGCGAGCAGCTCAGCGGAGAAGTCGGCCAGGAGCACCGTCCGCCCCAGCCCGAGCCGACGGGCGAGCGGCCCGCCCATCCCGCCGACCCCGACCACCACGATCACGTCACTCGCCATCGATCCTCATTCCTCTCGTTCCACGTCCACATCCCTCGCCCGACCACCACGGAGGTAGCGACCCCGTCATCTCCCACCCGACCACTCGACGTCCGCCTCGGCGGCGGCGTCCGATTGCACCCCGTGCGCGACGGGGCGCCCGCCGGACGCGAGCGGGGCGGCGCCCGAAGGCGCCGCCCCGCTGCATCCGGATCTGCGGCCGGCGGCTACTCGCCGTCGGCGGTGAAGTTGGTGGCCTCCGGGTCGGACCAGTCCCGGTTCTCGCCGGACCAGCACTGCCAGGGCGCCTCGGGGTCGCCCTGCACCTCGAACTCGGCGTCGACCACCTTGACGAAGGCCAGGCAGTCGAGGGCGGGCCCGTGGGTGGCCAGATCGTCCTGGGTGGGAGCGGAGTGCTGGCGGGTCCAGTCGATGTCGGGCACGAGGCCGCCGGCGGTGTAGTCGGTGACCTCGTTGAGGGCGTCGATCACGCTCTCCCGGCTGAAGTCGGCACCGGCCAGCTCGAGGCCGGTGACCGCCTCGTCGGCGTTGATCCAGCCGACCATGGCCAGCTCGGACTCCTCGGCGCCGGTCTCGGCCATCCACTCGTGGTAGAGGTCGAGGTTGGAGCCGGCCGACTCGGCCTCGAAGGGCCGGAACTGGGCCCCGATGAGGTCGCCCTCGAACAGCGGGTCGGCCTCGGCCACGAAGGCCTGGTCGTAGGTGTTGGTGTGGTACATCGTGACGTCGTCGTTGATGCCCTGGCGCTCCATCTCCTGGGCCAGCGACTTCATGCCGTTGAGGTCGATGCAGCCCACGACGAAGTCCACGCCGGCGTTCTTCATCGCCGTGACCTCGGGGCCGATGCCGTTCGGCAGGCCGAAGGCGAGATCGCTGTTCACGTAGGCGACCTCGACGTCCCCGCCGATGTCGTCGGCGTAGAGCTCGATCGTCTCGCCCGCCGCCTCCGCGCACTGGGCGGAGTTCTCGCTCACGCCGTAGCCGAGGGCAGCCACCTGGGTGGCCTCCGCCTCCTGGGCGAGCAGGGCGACCGCGCGCGAGGTGCACTCGATGCACACCGTCTCGCGCTGGCCGAAGATGCCCTCCCGACCCTCGGTCTCGGCCGGGTGGATCTGCCAGACGTAGAGCGGGATGCCGGCCTCGTGGAGGTCACCCCATCCCGAGGCCACCTGGGTGGCGCTGAACGTGGCGAAGGTGTCGTTGTCCGAGATGATCTCGAGGGCGCGCGCCTGGTTGTTGGACAGCTCGTCGTCGAGGATGTCGCCGTCGTCGAGCACGAGGTCGCGGCCGTGGACGCCACCCTCGGCGTTCTTGTACGCGAAGTAGGCCCGGATGCCGTCGGTGTAGCAGTCGAGCACACAGGTGCCGAGCGGGTTGTTGGCCTGGGTGCCGAGGGCGGAGAAGCGGATCTCCTCGTCGGTCACGCCGGGCTGGTCGACCGAGACCGGCTCGTCACCGCCTGCCGCGGTGGTGTCGGTCGAGCCCGAGTCGGCCTCGGTGGTGTCGCTGCTGGACTCGTCGTCGCCCGAGTTGCTGCACGATGCGGCGACCACGAGGGTCCCGGCGCAGAGCAGGGCGATCAGGAAGCGCCAGCGCTTCGTGGACGTGGACCTCATGTGGATTCCTTCCCCCAGTGGAAACGTGGTTCTTCCCCAGTGAGAGCATTGCACTCACTGGGGCCGGAGCGTAGTCGCTCCCCATCCGCGGCGTGCCGCGGCCCTGCTCTCACGCCGACGCCACCGGGATCGCGAGGGTCTTGGTCTCGAGGTACTCCTCGAAGCCGGCCACCCCCATCTCCCGGCCGATGCCGGACTGCTTGTAGCCCCCGAAGGGGCAGTCGGGGGCGTACCACATGCCCCCGTTGACGCTGACCGTGCCGGTGCGCAGGCGCCGGGCCACCGCGGTGGCGTGGTCGTCGTCGCTGCTGACCACGGTGGCAGACAGGCCGAACACCGAGTCGTTGGCGATGGCCACGGCGTCGTCGTCGCCGTCGTACGCCAACACCGTGAGGACCGGCCCGAAGACCTCCTCCTGGTTGATCTTGGCGTCGGGGCCGACGCCGGCGATCAGGGTGGGCTCGTAGAAGAAGCCGTCGGGCAGGTGCTCGGGCACCTTGCCGCCGAGCACGACCCGGCCGCCCTCGGCGACCGCGCTCTGCACGTAGGCGTCGACCTTCTGGCGCTGGGCCTCGCTCACGAGCGGGCCCATCATCATCCCCGGGTCGGTCGGGTCGCCGTAGGGGACGCCGGCCATGATCGCCGCGGTCTGCTCGACCGCCTCGTCGTACTTCGAGGCCGGCACGAGCAGGCGGGTCGTGATGGCACACCCCTGGCCGGCGTGAGAGCAGATGGTGAAGCCGGCGAGCATGGCCGAGAGGCCGAGGTCGGCGTCGTCGAGGACGATGAAGGCGGACTTGCCGCCGAGCTCGAGGAACACCTTCTTCACGGTGGCGCTGGCCGCGGCCATGATGCGCCGGCCGGTCGGGGTGGAGCCGGTGAAGGTGACCATGTCGACCCGGGGGTCGGTGGTGAGCGACTGGGCGACGGCGACGTCGGTGCCCGAGTCGGTGATCATGTTGACGACGCCGGCGGGGATGTCGGTGTGCTCGGCGATGAGGCGGCCCAGGAAGTTCGTGACCAGCGGGGTCTGCGGGGCGCCCTTGCACACCACGGTGCAGCCCGCGGCGAGGGCGGGGACGAGCTTCGCCAGCGTGATCTGCAGCGGGTAGTTGTACGGGACGATCGCGGCGGCCACGCCCACCGGCTCGCGCTCGACCCAGCGGCGGTGGTCGGCGCCCCGGACGAGCGCGGTGCCGAGGTCCTCGGTGAACTCGTAGCGCTCGAGCAGGTCGGCGTACCAGTTGATCATCGCCACCGGGGTGTCCTGCTGGGGCCCGTCGTGGGTGAGCATGACGGGGGCGCCCACGTCGGCGACGATCAGCGGGCGCAGCTCCTCGGCCTGGGCCACGAGGGCCTCGTGGAGCTGGCGCAGGCAACGCAGGCGCAGCTCGCGGTTGCCCGCCCAGTCCGTGTCGTCGAAGGCCCGGCGGGCGGCGCCGATGGCGCGGTCGGCGTCGGCGACCGACGCGTCGGCCGGCTCGCAGATGACCTGGCCGGTCGCCGGGTCCAGGGTGGCGAAGGTGCGGCCGCCCTCGGCCGCCACCAGCTCGCCGTCGATCAGCAGTCGGTCCTCGTAGCCCATCGGGCGTCCCCCTCGGTTCGTGCGTTCGTTCGGTCGGTCGGTGTGCGTGCTGCGGTTCGATCGGTGGTGCTCGTGGCGCCAGGGCCGGGAGCCTCGGCCGCTGCGTCGGGCCGTTTCGGTGGTTCGGTGCTCGTCGGTCGGTCGTGGCTCTGTGGGTCGTGGCTCGGTGGGTCGTGGCTCGGTCGTTGGTGTCGGGTGCGGACGGCGGGTCAGGGCGCGGCGACGTCGAACACGACGGCGCTGCCCATGCCGCCGCCGGCGCACATGGCGGCCACGCCGGTGCCGCCACCCCGGCGGCGCAGCTCGTGGACCATGGTGATGATCATGCGGGCACCGGTCATGGCGATCGGGTGGCCGAGGCTGCAGCCGCTGCCGAGGACGTTGACGATGTCCTCGTCGAGGCCGAGGGCCTTGCAGGTGGCGACGGGAACCGAGGCGAAGGCCTCGTTGATCTCGAAGAGGTCGACGTCGGCGACGGTCAGGCCGGCCCGGTCGAGGGCCTTCGGGATGGCGTCGATGGGGGCCATCCCCGTGCGGGCCGGGGCAACGCCGACCGACGCCCAGGAGCGGATGGTGGCGAGGGCCTCGAGGCCCTCGGCCTCGGCCAGGTCGCCGGCGGCGAGCACGAGAGCGGCGGCGCCGTCGTTCATGCCGGCGGCGTTGCCGGCGGTGATGCTGAAGCCCTCGATCTCGGGGTGCAGCACCTTCAGGCCGGCGAGGCGCTCGGCGCTGGTGTCCCGGCGGGGGTGCTCGTCGACCTCGAAGGTGGAGGTGGTGCCGTCACGCCGGGTCACCTCGATCGGGAAGATCTCCTCCGCGAAGGCGCCGCTGTCGATGCCGGCGACGGCCCGCTGGTGCGAGCGCAGGGCCCAGGCGTCGAGGTCCTCCCGGGTGAGGCCGGCCTCCACCGCGGCGTTCCAGCCCACAGTGATGGACATGTCGAGGTTGGGGGCCTCGGGGGTGTTGCGGTGGGTGGGCGACATCCACTCGTCCCAGTCGTCGGTGCCCGGCACGCGCCGCATGGACCGGGGCGAGGTGGACGACGCCTGGACGCCGCCGGCGACCACGATGCGGTCCATGTCCGAGCGGATCGTGCCGGCAGCGGTGGCGACCGCGGCGAGGCCGGAGGCGCAGTGGCGGTTGTGGGCCACGCCGGGGACGTTGTCCATGCCCAGCTCGGTGGCGGCGTAGCGGGCGAGGTCACCGCCGCCGTAGAGGGCCTCCCCGAGGACGATGTCGTCGACCCGGGTGGGATCGATGCCCGAGCGGGCCACCGCCTCGGCGACCGCCTTGGTGGCGAGCTCGAGCCCGTCGACGTCGTTCAGCGAGCCCTTGAAGGCGGTGCCGATGGCGGTGCGGGCGGTCGAGACGATGACGGCGTCAGCCACGGTTCGGGTCCTTTGCGAGGAGAGGGCGCGTTCTGGCACCGAAATCCGGTGCCAGAACGTCCGGAGTGGGGCGCCCGTCAGCCACGGCCCGGGTCCTTGGCGGGCATGGGGCGCAACATGGCGTCCTGGACGTAGGACGCCACGAGGGCGCCGGCGGGGGTGAAGACGTCGGCGCGGCCGTAGCTGCGCCCGTGGCCGGCGTGGGGGCTGCGGTGCGCGAGCAGCAGCCAGTCGTCGGCGGGGAAGGGCTCGTGGAAGGTGAGGGTGTGGCTGACCACGCCCGTGGCCAGGGTGTCGTGGGCCTGGGACTGGCCGACGCCGGCGTGGGGGCGCATGGCCGTGCCGATGAGGAACCCGTCCGAGGCGAAGGCCAGCACCGCCTGCGCGGTGAGCAGGTCGTCGGGGGCGCCGGGGAAGCGGGTCCAGACGTCGAGCTCGGCCGGGCCCGTGAGCTCGGGGTCCGAGATGTCGACGTCGCCGACGATCTGCACCTGCCACTCGTCGGGGCCACCCGAGGCGGGGGTCTCCGGTGGTGCGCCCACGGTCGGGGCCGGGTCGGCGTGGTGGATGAAGTCGGGCTCGTCGGCGGTGAGCAGCACCAGCGAGCGGGTGCAGAGGCGGTCGCCCTGGCTGATGGTCACGGTGCTGCTGGCGAAGGCGCGACCCCCGTGCATCGTCTCGACCGCGACGTCCAGGGGTGTGCCCGGCGCCGCACCCCGGGCGAACACGGTGTGGATGGTCTTGGCCCGCTTGCCCTCGTGGCCGATCGAGGCCGCCACCAGCGACTGGGCCAGCAACTGGCCGCCGAAGATGACCTCGTGGCCGGTCTCGACCTCGGGGGCGCGGTAGCGGTCGGGGCCGGTCGGCTCGAGGGCGAGGCCGGCGACGAGGTGGTCGACCTTCAGCACGGCCGTGCCTACTTCGGCGGGAAGCGCAGGGCGCCGTCGAGGCGGATGTTCTCGCCGTTGAGGTAGGGGTTGCGGGCGATGGACTCGACGAGGAGGGCGAACTCCTCGGGCTTGCCCATGCGCTTCGGGAACTGGATGCCCTCCTCCAGCTTCTCGCGCATCTGCTCGGGGACGCTCAACATCAGCGGGGTGCCCATGGTGCCGGGGGCGATGGCGCACACCCGGATGCCGAGGGGCGAGAGGTCACGGGCCATGGGCAGGGTCATGCCGAGGATGGCGGCCTTGGCGGTGCCGTAGGCCAACTGGCCGGTCTGACCCTCCATGCCGGCGATGGACGCGGTGTTGACGATGACGCCGCGCTCGCCCTCTTCGGTGGGCTCGTTGGCGGCCATGGCCGCGGCCGCCAGGCGGGACACGTTGAAGGTGCCGAACGCGTTCATCTCCATCGTGCCGGTGAAGCTGGCCTTGTCGTGGGGGGTGCCGTCACGGCCGACCGTGCGGCCCCCACCGACCCCGCCGCCGGCGACGTTGACCACCAGTGAGAGGGTGCCGAGCTCGCCACCGGCGGCGATGGCCCCGGCGACGGCGTCGTCGTCGTTCACGTCGCCGGTGGCGAACCGGGCCCGGTCGCCGAGCTCGGTGGCCAGTGCCTCCGCCCGCTCGGCGTCGCGGTCGAACACGACCACGCCGTAGCCCACCTCGGCCAGGTGGCGCACGGTGGCGCCCCCGAGCCCACCGGCGCCGCCGGTGACGATCGCTGCACGTCCCTGTGGATCCATGGGTTCCCTTCCCCCGAAGTCGCTGGGACCGTAGAGGCCTCTAACAGTCACGTCAACTCTCGCCCGTTTCGCCCACGATGCCGGTGGTAGGGTCCGCGCCGTTTCTGACGCCGACGTCACGCCAGGCCTCCTGCCCCGGCCCGCCGGCCCGGCCCCCGGGGAGGGATCGTGCGACCGCTGCCGCAGCTGACACCGATGAACGAGTGGTTCTGGACGTCGGGGGCGGACGGACAGCTGCGCGTCCAGCGCTGCGACGACTGCCAGGCGTTCGTCCACCCGCCGGCGCCGATCTGCCCCGAGTGCCGCAGCCGTGCGTGGACGCCGACGGTGGTGTCCGGTCGGGCGACGGTCATCGGCGCCACCGTCAACCACCAGCAGTGGCTCCCCGGCTTCGCCCCGCCCTACGCGGTGGCCAACGTCGCCCTGCACGACGCCCCTGGTGTCCACCTCACCACCAACGTCGTCGGCTGCGAGCCCGACGAGGTGCACGTCGGCCAGGTGGTCCAGGTGCAGTTCGAGGCACAGGACGACGTCTGGCTGCCGCTCTTCGCGCCGGCCTCCCCCGGTGAGGACGACCCGGTGGACCGGGTGCCCGAACCGCGGCGGCCGACGCCCCGAGCGCCGCTGGGCGACCACCGCTACGAGCACGCCAGCGCCATCACCGGCATCGGGCGGTCCGCCATCGGCCGGCGCCAGATGGTCGACCCGCTCTCGCTCACCATGGACGCCTGCCAGGCCGCCGTGGCCGACGCCGGCCTCACCCTCGACGACATCGACGGCTTGTCCACCTACCCCGGGCCCGGGCCCATGGGCATGAGCGAAGGGGGCGTCATGGCCGTCGAGGAGGCCCTGCGCCTGCACCCCACCTGGCACAACGGCGGCGGCGAGCTCCCGGGCCCCGGCGGCGCCGTGATCGCCGCCATGCTGGCCGTCGCCGGCGGCCTGTGCCGCCACGTGCTCGTGTTCCGCACGGTGTGGGAGACCACCTACGCCTCGTGGGGTCTCCACCAGGGAGGCGCGGGGCGGGTGTCGGGCCCGTTCACCGAGTGGCGGGCGCCGTTCGGGGCGATGTCGGCGGCCAACTGGATCGCCCTCAACGCCAGCCAGTACCTCCACCGCTATGGGGCGACCCGTGAGGTGTTCGGCCACATCGCGGTGAACGACCGGGCCAACGCCGGCCGCAACCCCGCCGCCATCTACCGCGACCCGATGACCATGGACGACTACCTGTCGGCCCGCATGATCACCACGCCCTTCGGCCTGTACGACTGCGACGTCCCCTGCGACGCGTCGATCGCGTTGGTGGTGTCGGCGGCGGAGACCGCGGACGACCTGGCCCAGCCCCCCGTGCGCATCGAGGCGGCGGGAACCCAGATCCTCGAGCGCATCTCGTGGGACCAGGACACCGTCACCCACGAGCCCCAGGTGCTCGGCCAGAGCGCCCACCTCTGGAGCCGCACCTCGCTCACCGCCGCCGACGTCGACGTCGCCCTGCTCTACGACGGCTTCAGCTTCAACGCCATCTCGTGGCTCGAAGCGCTCGGCTTCTGCGGCATCGGCGAGGCCAAGGACTGGCTCGACGGCGGCCGGCGCATCGCCCTCGACGGCGACCTGCCCGTCAACCCCCACGGCGGCCAGCTCTCCGAAGGTCGCACCCACGGCTTCGGCTTCCTCTACGAGGCCGTCGCCCAGCTCCGGGGCGAGGCCGGCGAGCGCCAGGTGGCCGACGCCCGCACCGCCGTGGTCACCAGCGGCGGCGGCACCCCGTCGGGCGTCCTGCTCCTCCAGTCCGCCGACGCCTGACCGAGCGGCGGTGGACCGGGCAGGTCAGACTGCGGGGGTGCGTCGGGTCGTCGCGCTGCTCCTCCTGGGCGGGGTGCTCGGCCTCGGCGCGGGCGCGTGCGGGAGCGACGCCTCCCCCGAGGAGTCGGCGGCGCCGCCGATCCACGCCGAGATCCTGCGGTCGCGCCTGTTCGAGCTCCAGCACCAGCTGAAGCTCGTGCTGCGCAACGACGGGGACCAACCGATCGACGTCGAGGCCCTCCAGCTGGACCTCCCCACCTTCGAGCAGGTCGATCCGCAGGAGCGCCACTCGAGCCTCGTCCCCGGCCGGGCGGTCGCCATCCCCGTCGACTTCGGCGACGCCCGCTGCCCGCCCGCCGGCGACGCCGCGAGCGCCGTCGTCCTCACCATCGCCGGCGAGCCCCGGCGGATCCCGCTGGCGGAGCCGAGTGACGCCCTCGCCGTGCTCAACGAGCGCCAGTGCCTCGAGCGCCGGGTGCACGACGCCTTCGCCATCACCTGGGGCGAGGACGATCTACGACCGGCGGGCGAGCTCGCCGTCGGCACCACCCTCGACGTCGACCGCCTCCAGCCCGACCACACGCTCGACATCGAACTGGTGCGCAGCAGCGTGGTCATCAACCTGTCCGCCGTCGGCGGCGGTCACCCGAGCCTCGCCCTCGACGCCGCCGAGAACCAGGCCTCGGTCGACGTCGTCTTCAACGCCTCCCGCTGCGACTCCCACGCGCTGACCGAGAGCAAGAAGACCTTCGTCTTCGTGGCCGAGCTCCGCCTCGACGACGGACCCGTCATCCCGATCGAGCTCCCGGCCGAGGGCGCCCTCCGCCGCCAGCTCGAGGAGTACCTCGAGGCCTGCCACTGATCAGCAGATGCGGGGCAGTTGCTCCCCGAGGGGGCGGTCGATGATCCGGGTGGCGCCGAGCGTCGTGCGGGCCAGGACGACGCCGGGGCGCTCGTCCCGGACCTGTCCGACGACCACCGCGTGGCGGCCGATGTCGGTGGCGGCCATGGCCGCGAGGACGTCGTCGACCCCCTCAGGCGCCACGAAGGCGACCAGGGTGCCCTCGTTGGCCACGTGGATCGGGTCGAGCCCGAGGAAGCCACAGGCCGCCCGCACCTCCTCGGGCACGGGGATCGCGGACTCGGTGAGCGAGATCCCGACGCCGGCGGTCGCCGCCAGCTCGGTGAGCGAGGCGGCCAGTCCGCCACGGGTCAGGTCCCGGAGCGCGTGGAGGTGGGGTCCGGCGGCCCGCACCATCTCGGCCACGACCCCGTTCAGCGGGGCCGTGTCGGAGACCAGCTGCGTGCCGAACTCGAGGCCCTCGCGGACGCTGAGGACGGCGACGCCGTGGCGGCCGATCGGCCCGCTCACGATCACCGCGTCCCCGGGACGGATGCGCTCGGGGCGCAGGTCCACCCCGGCCGGGACGAGGCCCACGCCGGCGGTGGTCACGTAGAGGCCGTCGCCGTGCCCCCGCTCCACCACTTTGGTGTCACCGGTGACGAGCTGCACACCGGCCGCCGTGGCGGCCCGGCCCATCGAGGTGGCCACCCGGCCCAGGACATCCAGCTCGAGACCCTCCTCGAGGACGAACGCGGTCGAGAGTGCGATCGGGACTGCGCCGCTCATGGCGAGGTCGTTGACGGTGCCGTTGACGGCGAGGTCGCCGATGTCGCCGCCGGGGAAGAACAGCGGCTGCACGACGTAGCTGTCGGTGGTGAAGGCGAGCCGGCCGCCGCCGGCGACGGCGCCCAGTTCGAGCACGGCGGAGTCGGTGGGCGTCGCCGCGGCGGCGGCCTCGCCGAAGGCGGGCAGGAAGAGGTGCTCGATCAGCTCGCCGGACAGGACCCCGCCACCGCCGTGCCCGAGCACGATGCGGTCGTGGTCGCGCAGGGGGAGCGGGCAGGTCCAGCCCTCGAGGTCGAGGCGCTCGTCCGCTCCGGAACCTCCTGCCTCGGACTCACCCACTCCTGTCTCACCCACCGCTCTCTCACCCACCGCGCAACGCCGCCGGCGATCCCGACCGCCGGTACCGGAAGTAGGCGGCGCAGGCCCCCTCGCTCGACACCATCGTCGCCCCGAGCGGGGTGCGCGGCGTGCACGTTGCCCCGAAGGCCTCGCACTCGTCCGGCTTGATGAGCCCCTGGAGGACCTCGCCGGCCCGGCAGGCGGCGGGCTCCTCCACCACGAACGCGCCGACGTCGAAACGGCGCTCGGCATCGTGGTCGGCGTACTCGGCGCGCAGGCGCCAACCGCTGGCGGGGATGGTCCCGATGCCCCGCCACGGCCGGTCGCAGACCTCGAACACCGAGGCCAGTACCTCCTGGGCGGGCTGGTTGCCCTCGGCCGTCACCGCGCGGGGGTAGGCGTTCTCCACCTCGGCCCGGCCCGCCTCGAGCTGCACCACGCAACGGCGGATGCCGTCGAGCACGTCCAGGGGCTCGAAGCCGGTGACCACGATGGGGACCCGGTAGCGCGCCGCGAGCGGCGCGTACTGGTGGGTGCCCATCACCGTGCACACGTGACCGGCGGCGAGGAAGCCGTCGACCCGGCTGGTGCCCGACGCCATCAGCGCCTCGATGGCGGGCGGCACCAGCACATGGCTCGCGAGCACCGAGAAGTTGGCCAGGCCGCGGTCGTGGGCCTGCACCACCGCCATGGCGTTGGCCGGCGCCGTCGTCTCGAAGCCCACACCGAAGAAGACCACCTCGCGGTCGGGCTCGGCCTCGGCGATGGCCACCGCGTCGAGGGGTGAGTAGACGACCCGCACGTCGCCGCCCGCCGCCTTCACGGTGAACAGGTCGCCGGCGCTGCCCGGCACGCGGAGCATGTCCCCGAACGAGCAGAACGTGACCTCGGGTCGCGCCGCGATCAGCAGGGCCCGGTCGATCATCTCCAGCGGGGTGACGCACACCGGGCAGCCCGGGCCGTGGACGAGCTCGATCTCGGCCGGCAGCAGCTGGTCGATGCCGTGGCGGAGGATGGCGTGGGTCTGGCCGCCGCACACCTCCATGACCGACCACGGGCGGGTGGTGGCGGCGTGGATCTCGGCCACCAGCCGGCGGGCACGGTCCGGGTCGCCGAACTCGTCGAGGTACTTCACGGGGCGGACCCCTCGCTCTCGCCGCCGAGCTCCTCGTCGATGACGCCGAGCTCGTCCATCATGGCCAGGGTCTCGAGCGCGGCGGCCTCGTCGAGGCGGGTGATGGCGAACCCGGCGTGCACGATCGTGTAGTCCCCCACCTCGGCCTCGGGCACGTACGCCAGGCAGACGTCCTTGGTCACGCCCCCGAAGTCCGCCGTGGCCATCGGGGTGCCCCGGTCGTCACGGATGGCCAGGATCTTCCCGGGGATGCCGAGGCACATGTCAGGCCCCTTCCTGTCGTCGTTGTCCTGCTCCGACCGAGCGCCGGCCGGCGACAACCGCCTGGCCGAGGGACAGGCCGCCGTCGTTGGCCGGGACGAGCCCGTGGACCAGCACCTCGTGGCCCGCGGCGGCGAGAGCGGCACGGGTGGCCGTCGCCAGCAGGTCGTTCTGGAACACGCCGCCGGTCAGCGCGACGGGCGGCGGCGCCGGGACGGCGGCCTCCGTGGTGGCGGTGGCTCCGGCGGCGTCGGGCGCATGGGTGAACGCGTCGACCGCGTCGACCACGGCGGCGGCGACGGCGAGGTGGAAGGCCAGGGCGAGGTCGGCCACGGGCACGCCCCGCCCCACGGCATCCACGAGGTCGGCGAGCACCGGGGCGGGGTCGATCACCCCGTCGCCGCTCCGGGCGAAACCGAGGCGCACCGCACCGGATCGCCCCCGCTGGGCCAGCGCCTCCAGCTCGATGGCGGCCTGCGCCTCGTAGCTCACCCGGTGGCGGACCCCGAGCAGCGAGGCCACCACGTCGAACAGGCGCCCCATGCTCGTCGTCGCCAGACAGCCGACGTCGCGGGCCACCTGGCGGCGCACCACACCGAGCTCGACCTCGTCGCAGGCCAGCACCGCGGGCTGGGTGGGACCGGGGTCGATGCCGAGGGCCTCGAGGTAGGCCACCGCCACCCGGCACGGGTTGCGCACGCCGGCGTCGCCCCCCGGGAGCGGGAGAGGGCGGAGGTGGCCGACCCGCTCGGCGTGGCCGTGGTCGGCGAGCAGGATCTCGCCGCCCCAGGCCTGGGCCGATCCGTCCGCCGCCCAGCCGTGGCCCGTGCCGTCGAAGGCGACGCCGAGGACGGGCCGGCTGCCGTCGAGGCCGTGCTCGGCCATGACCGAGGCGACGTGGGCGTGGTGGTGCTGCACCTCCACGACGGCGTCGCCGAAGTGGGCGACCGCCCAGCGCCGGCTGAGGTAGCCGGGATGGGCGTCGGCGGCCACGACCTCGGGCTCGACGCCGACCATGCGGGTGAGCGCCTCGACGCTGCGCTCGAACGCCTCCATGGTCTCGAGGTTGCCCATGTCGCCGATGTGGGGGCTGACCCAGGCGTGGCTTCCGGCGGCGAGACAGAAGGTGTTCTTCAGCTCCCCGCCGACGGCGAGGGTGGGCGGGACCTCGAACGGCAGGGCGAGCGGGACGGGGGCGAAGCCCCGCGCCCGCCGCACGGGTTGGATCCGGCCGGCGACCCGGCGCACCACGGAGTCGTCGCACGGCACCTCGATGGGCCGGTCGTGGGTGCAGAAGGCGTCGGCCAGGTCGCCGAGGCGGACCCGGGCCTCGTCGTCGTCGAAGCAGATCGGCTCGTCGGCCCGGTTGCCGGACGTGGCCACCAGCACCCGGGGAGGGACGGTGGCGTGGCCGGGGACGGGCCGGAACAGCAGGTGGTGCAGCGGCGTGTAGGCGAGGAGCACACCGACCATCGGGTTGCCGGGCGCGACCTCGGCGGCGAGGCCCGAGTCGGGGCGGCGCCGGGCCAGCACGATGGGACGGGCGGGGTCGGCCAGCGCCGCCGCCTCGTCGTCGGTGAGGTCCGCCAGCGCCCGGGCCGCGTCGAGGTCGGGCACCATCACCGCGAAGGGCTTGTCGCCCCGCCCCTTGCGCTCGCGCAGGAGGCGCACCGCGTCGGGTCGGGTGGCGTCGCACACGAGGTGGTAGCCGCCGAGGCCCTTGAGCGCGACGATCCCGCCGGCGGCGAGCGTGGCCTGCACCGCGGCGAGCACGGCGTCGGTGCCCGAGACCCGCGGCACGGTGCCTCGATCGGCGGCGCCGGTACCCGAGGCCAGCGGCGCCGCGGCGAGCGCGGCGTCGGTGCCCGAGACCCGCGGCTCCGCGCCTCGATCGTCGCCACCGGCGCCGCCTTCGGCCGCCGGACGCCCGTTCTCGATCTGAGTCGGCTCCGGCGCCTCGGCCCCGCCGCTTCGAGCCAGCCCCTCGAAGGCCAGCTGCGGACCGCAGTCCGGGCAGCTCACGGGCTGGGCGTGGTAGCGGCGGTCGGCCGGGTCGGCGTACTCGGCGGCGCACGACGCACACATCGCGAAGCCCGCCATCGTCGTCGCCGGACGGTCGTAGGGCAGGTCCCGGATCACCGTGTAGCGCGGGCCGCAGTCGGTGCAGTTGGCGAAAGGGTGTCGGTAGCGGCGGTCGGTCGGGTCGAGCACCTCCGCCAGGCAGGCGGGGCAGGTGCCGACGTCCGGCGCCACGAAGACCGGCGGCGACGTGACCACCTCGACGCGGGACCCGCCCGGACGGGACCGGCCGACCGGCGGCCGGCCGACGTCAGCCACGCCGCCAGGGCCGTCAACGAGACAGGCGGCGGGAGCGGCGCCGGCCTGCCTCTTCTGACGGCGCGAGGACACGATGCGGAAGCCCTCCACGCCCTCGACGGGGGTGGCGGCGACCGCCTCGGCCCGCTCGATCCGAGCCAACGGGGGCGCGTCGGCCCGCACCCGGTGACCGAACTCGGCGACCCGATCGGGCGGGCCCTGCACGTCGATGACCACCGCGGCGTCCTCGTTGGCCACGGTCCCGACCAGGTCGAGCGCCGAGGCGAGCCGGTGGACGTGGGGCCGGAACCCGACGCCCTGCACCACGCCGGTGATGCGCCAGTGCTGGCGGACGACCGTGCCCGGAGTCCCGGCGCCCGGATCACGACACGTTGTTCCCGAGTCGACCATGGCCACGCATCCTCCGGAGGACCCCAACCTACCGCGCTCACCCGGAGCGACCGCCCGCCTGACGGACCGCCCGCCCCGCCAGCCAGGGGCTCGGTGCCGACGGAGGGAACGGGCGGCGAGCAGTCGGTCGCGCGACCGCCTCCACCTCGGCTGCCCGACGGAGGCAAGGGCGGCGGCGCACCGCCGTGCGCCCACCAGGCGGCACCGGTCGTGCGAGGTCGTGGGTAACGTTCGGACCGTGCACGAGCTGTCGATCTGCGCGGCGATCGCCGGGATCGTCGAGCAGCACGCGGAAGGTCGCCCCGTCGAGATCGTGCGCATCGACGTCGGCCACCTCCGCCAGGTGGTGCCCGAGACGCTGCAGTACTCATGGGAGCTGGTCGTGGCCGACACCCCGCTGGCCGGCTCGGTGCTCGAGGTGAACCACGTCCCCCTGGTGGTCCGCTGCGACGCCTGCGGCGAGTCCACCGAGCTCGACACCGCCGTGCTCCGCTGCCCGTGCGGGTCGACCGACGTGACCCTTACGAGCGGCGAGGAGCTGCTGGTGCGCTCACTCGAGCTGGTGGACGCCTGAGCCATGGGACGCTTCCACGCCCACGCCGACGGCACCGTCCACGAGCACGATCACGGCGACGAGGACCACGAACACGCCGGCCACGCGCATGACGCCGAGGGCCGCGACGTCGGCGACCACTCGGGCTACACGACCGGGGGCCTGCGGGTGGAGGTGCTCGAGCACATCCTCGGGGAGAACGACCGCACCGCGGCGGCCAACCGCGCCGACTTCGCGTCGCACGGCGTGCGGGTGGTGAACGTGATGTCGTCGCCGGGCGCGGGGAAGACGGCCCTGCTGGTCGAGCTGGCCCACCGCCTCGAGGGCCGCGCCCGCATCGGCGTGGTCGAGGGCGACATCGAGACCGCGCTCGACGCCGACCGCCTCGCCGCCGCCGGCGTTCCCGTGGCCTTGGTGAACACCTCCGCCGGCTTCGGAGGCGAGTGCCACCTCGACGCGACGATGGTCCGCTCGGCGCTCGAACGCCTCCCCCTCGACGACCTCGACCTGGTGCTCATCGAGAACGTCGGCAACCTCGTGTGTCCCGCCGAGTTCGACGTCGGCGAGGACGCCCGCCTCATGGTCTTCTCGCCCACCGAGGGCGAGGAGAAGCCCCTCAAGTACCCGGTGATGTTCCGGTCCGCCGACCTCGTCGCGGTGAACAAGGTCGACCTGCTCCCCCACCTCGACGTGGACCTCGCCCGGTTCGAGGCCAACCTCGAGGGCGTGCACCCCGGTGCGGCGATGCTGCTGACGTCGGCGAAGACCGGCGAGGGCGTCGACGAGCTGGCCGACTGGCTGCTCGCGCTCCTCCCCGCCTCCTGAGCCTCCGCACCCGCAGGTCAGCGGATGCGGGGTTCGATGCGGCCGCCCTTGAAGACCTCCTGGCCCTCGTTGAGGGCGTCGACCGACGTGCCGATCTGGAGGAACACGTTGCCCAGCTCGGTGGCCTGGTTGATGGGCAGGTCCTTGGCCGCCCACAGCGTGCGCAGGGTGGCCTGCACGGCCAGCGCCGGCTGGGAGGCGATGGTGGCGGCCAGCTGGTGGGCGGCGCCGGCCAGCTCGTCGGCGGCCACCACCTCGCTGACGAGGCCGAGCTCCTCGGCCTTGCCGGCGCTCAGGCGCTCGTGCACCCCGGTGAGGGCCATGCGCAGCACGTCGCCGAAGGGCATGCGTCGCAGCAGGAGGATGGGCTCGTAGGCGGCGACCATCCCGTAGGTGACGTGGGGGTCGAAGAAGGTGGCGTGCTCTGCCGCGAGGATCACGTCGGCCTCGCCCAGGAAGTAGAAGGCACCGCCGCAGGCCATGCCGTTGACCGCGGCGATCACCGGCTTCCAGAGGCCTTGGCTCTTGGGGCCGAGGAGCTTGCCCGGGTCCTCGTAGGTGAACACGTCGTAGGCGAACTCGACGTCGGTGCGGTCGATGCCCGTGCAGAACGCCTTCTCGCCGGCGCCGGTGATCACCAGGGCCCGCACGTCGTCGGCGGTCTTCGCCCACTGCCACACCGAGGCGAGCTCCTCCACCATGGCCGGGTTGAAGGCGTTGTAGACCTCGGGGCGGTTCAGCGTGACGGTGGCCACCCCGTCGGCGGCCTCCAGGAGGAGGGTGGTGAGCTCAGGGCGATCGTCTGCCATAGCGCCGGATGCTAGGCGGGGTCAGAGGTTGGGCATGACCTCGTCGGCGATGAGGTGGAGGGACGACCAGGCGAGGTCGGGGTCGAGGCCGCCGCACAGCGGCTGGAGGCCCAGGTAGCCGTTGGCGTGGACCAGGGCGACCGCCTCTTCGGGGGTGACGATGCGGTAGCTGCCGTTCTCGGCCCGCAGCTCGTCGACCGTCGTGGCCCGGGACCGGGTGACGGCGTCGTGGTCGTCACCCAGCCAGGCCCCGTAGGCCTGGGCGTCGTGGAGCAGGTGCGGGCCCATGGCGGCCCAGGCGGCGTCGACGTCCTCGGCCACGAAGACGGAGCTGGGTGACGCCTTGGACGGGACCAGGCACGCGCCTGGCGTCCGCCCGACCCGCTCGGCTTCCGCGGCATGGGCGTCGGCCAGGTCGGGCCGGTCGGCCTCGCCGATGAAGTCGAGCCCGAAGCGGGCGGCACGGCGGGCGGCGGCGGGCGTGCCTCCGCCGTAGGACAGGCGCATCCCGCCCTCGGTGTAGGGACCCGGCCGCACGGTGGCGGTGCGTCCCCGCCACGTGACGGTCTCGCCGGCGAGCAGCCGCTGGAGGACGGCGAGGCGCTCCTCCATCTCGGCGCCACGCGCCGACGGGTCGACGCCGAACATGGCGAACTCCTCGGGCCGGTAGCCGAGCCCGATCGTCGGTGCCACCCGTCCCCGCGACAGGTGGTCGAGCACGTTGAGGTCCTCGGCCAGCTTCACGGGGTCGTACATGAGGAGGAGCAGCGCGGCGATGCTGATCGGCACCGTCGACGTGCGCGCCGCGATGGCGGCGGCCATGACAAGGGGCGAGGGCAGGTAGCCGTCGTCGGAGGCATGGTGCTGGGAGAGCACGACGGCGAGGCAACCGTTCTGCTCACCCCACGTCGCCATGTCGAGGGCGGTGGCGTAGAGGTCGGCCGGCGGGGTGGGCCCGGGGGCCCGCAGGTCGAAGCGCATCAGGAACACGCCGAGAGCATGCCCGCTCGTCGCCGGCGCCGCGGGCGGGACCCGGCGCAGGTCAGCTCGGCTCGGGGATCTCCACGGTCAGCTGTGCGGGCAGGTCGCCGGCCGAGCGGCCCACCAGGAGCGCGTAGGTCCCCGGGTCGACCTGCCACCCGGGAGCGCGCCGCTCGGCGCGCTGCTGCGCCCCGAGCATGTCGCCGAGGCGCTCGGCGACGACGTCACCATCGGGCTCGCCGGGGTCCCAGTAGGCGAAGGCGCGGTCGTCGAGCACGAGCTCGACCGTGCGGGACTCGCCCGGCGCCAGGCGCACCTTGGCGAAGGCCTTGAGCTCCTTGGGCGGACGGGCGAGGCGGGCCGATCCGGGAGCGACGTAGAGCTGGACGACCTCGGCGCCGGCCCGCGACCCGGTGTTGGTGATCGGCACCGAGATGGTGAGCGTGCCACCCGGCTCGAAGGTCGGCGACGAGAGCTCCGGCTCCCCGAGGGAGAAGGTCGTGTAGCCGAGGCCGTGGCCGAACGGGAACCGTGGCGTGACGGCCCGGTGGTCGAAGCCGCGGTAGCCCAGGAAGACGCCCTCGCCGTAGCGGACATGGCCGTTCTCGCCGGGGAAGTTGTCGTGCGAGGGCGAGTGCTCGACCCGCTCGGGGTACGTCGTGGGCAGGCGCCCACCCGGTTCGGCCGCGCCCGTCAGCACGTCGGCGATCGCCGGGCCGAGCTCCTGGCCGCCGAACCAGCACTGGAGGGTGGCCGGGACGTCGTCGACCCACGGCAGGTCCACCGGCGAGGCGGCGTTGACGACGACGGCGGTGCGGGGGTTGGCGGCGAGCACGCGGCGGACGAGGTCGTCCTGACCGCGTGGCAGGGAGAAGTCGCGGCGGTCGTGGCCTTCGGACTCCCACTCCTGGTTCGTGCCGACGAACACCACCGCCACATCGGCCTCGGCCGCGGTGGCCACCGCCTCGGCCAGCAGCGCATCGGCGTCGGCGGTCCGGAACCCGACCCGCACCCCGGCCATGCCCGAGCCCCGGTAGAAGTAGTCGACCCGCACGGCGATCGGTGTGCCGGCGGTGACCTCGACCTCGGTGACCTTGTCGAGGCTGGCGTAGCCGAAGAAGTCGGTTCCGCCTCGCGGTGGCGGGTCCTCCACCCCGTCGAGCACGAGCTCGTCGTCGAGGTACACCCGGGACGTGCCGACCTGGGCGAGCGAGAGCTGGAAGCGGCCGGTCACCGCAGGCACGACCGTGCCCGTGATGCGCATCGTCCACCGCTCGTCCTCCCCCTCGGGCTGGCCGAGGCGGATCACCATCTTCCGCAGCTCGTCGAGCCCGCCCCGCTCGACCACCTCGCCCTCGAAGGCCTCGCCGGCGAAGCGCTCGAACGTGAACCCGTCGGGAGCGGGCAGGACCGACGTGCCGAGCACGGCGGCCGAGCGGCCGATCTCCAGTGCCCGGGCGTAGGTGACCTCCACGCCGTCGCCGAGCGCGGTGGTGAGGGCGTCCAGCGCGCTCGTCTGCGGATGCTGGACGACCTGGGCGGAGCCACCGCCGACGATGCAGGCGGACACCGCGGGCTCGCCGATGACGGCCACCCGCGGTACCGCCGTCGGTTCGATCGGGAGCAGCCCGTCGTTGGTGAACAGCACGCAGGCGTCGGCGGCGGCGCGTCGCAGCAGGTCGACGTCCGCCGCGGTGGGCGGCTTGGGGACGAGCGGCGGGGTGGGCTCGTCGAGGGCGCCGATCCGGTCGAGCGCATGGAGGAGTCGGGCGACGGCGGCGTCGAGGTCGGCTTCGGGCACGCGCCCGTCGGCCACCGCCTCGCCCACGACAGCGCCGAGGGCCCGTGCCGGCGCCGGCATCTCCAGGTCGAGCCCGGACCGCAGCGACGTCTCCGTGCTCGCCACGGCGAACCAGTCGGTCATGACCAGGCCCTCGAAGCCCCACTCGTCGCGGAGGAGGTCGACGAGCAGGGCCTGCTGCTCGGTGAGCCAGCTCCCGTTGAGCCGGTTGTAGGAGGTCATGATCCCGAGGGCGCCACCCTCCTTGACCGCCAGCTCGAAGGGCACGAGGTAGAGCTCGCGCAGGGCCCGGTCGTCGACGTCGGAGCTCATGGTCATGCGCTCGAACTCGGCCTCGTTGGCCACGAAGTGCTTGACCGTGGCGAAGACCCCGTTGCCCTGGACCCCGCGCACGTAGGCGGCGGCGAGCTTGCCCGACAGGAGGGGATCCTCGGAGTAGCACTCGAAGTTGCGGCCGGCGAACGGGTGGCGGTGCAGGTTGACCGTGGGCGCCAGCAGGCCTCGGCACCCCCGCTCGAAGGCCTCGCGCCCCACCAGCTCGCCGAGGGCCTCGGCCACGGCCGGGTCCCACGTGGCCCCGACGGCCGACCCGCACGGCAGGCAGCTCGACGCCGCTCCGCCGGCCCCCGGGTAGCTGAGGCCACGGGCCCCGGAGGGCCCGTCGGTCACGTTGACCTGCGGGATCCCGACCCGGTCGACGCCGACCAGCGAGAACATGTCCGCACCGGCGGTCAGCGCCGCCTTCTCCTCGAGCGTCAGTGCGGCGACGAGCGCCTCGACGTCAGCCATGTGGGGTCCCCCGGTCTCGATCAGATGCCGCGCTCGGCCGGACGCCGAGGACGGGCACCGCACGGTAGCGGGGGTCGCGATGGCGCGGTACCGCCGCCGCCCGACCGGATCGCGGATGACCGACCGACGGGTGGTCGGGCGCGGTCAGGGCGACGGCGCCACGTCGACCACGACCTTGCCCACGGCGCCGCCCCCGCCGACGAGCGCCAGGGCGTCAGCGGCCCGGCTGAGGGGGAACCGCGCCCCGATGTGGGGCACGACCCTCCCGGCGGCAAGCAGGTCGAGCAGCTCGGCCTCGTTGCGGGCGGCGTCCTCGGGCTGGTTGACCATGAAGGAGAGGAACTCGAAGGCCCGGATCTGGCTGCCCTTGAGCAGGACGAGGTTGAGGGGCACCCGGGGGATGGTCCCCGAGGCGAAGCCCACGGCGACGAAGCGGCCGCCGTAGCGCAGGGCCCGGAGCGCCGGCTCGGCGAGATCGCCGCCGACCGGGTCGATCACCGCGTCGGCGCCGTCGGGGAGCGCCCCACGCAGGGCCTGGCGCAGGTCGCCGGCCCGGTGGTCGATCAGCCGGGTGGCGCCCTCGCTCCGGGCGGCGGCCAGCTTCTCGGGCGACGAGGCCACGGCGGTGACCGTCGCCCCGAGGTGTGCCGCGAGCTGCACCGTGGCCAGGCCCACACCGCCACCGGCACCCAGCACGATCACCTCGTCGCCCGCCTGCACCTCGGCCACCGAACGCAGCGTGTGCCAGGCGGTCCGGTGGGCGACGCCGAAAGCGGCCGCGTCGGCCTCGGCCACACCGTCGGGGATCCGGGTGACCGCGGAGGCTCCGACCACGACCTGCTCGGCGAAGGCGCCCACGAGCCCGGTGCCGAAGACCCGCTCCCCCACCGCCGGTGAGGAGACGTCGGAGGCGACCTCCACCACCGTCCCGGCGAACTCGCTGCCGGGGACGAACGGCGGTGGCACCTTGATCTGGTACTCCCCCGCGACGAGCAGCACGTCGGGGAAGTTCACCGCGGCGGCGGTGACGCCCACCCGCACCTGGCCAGGGCCGAGGTCGGGCGAGGGGCGCTCCTCGACGGTGACGACCTGGGGCGGCCCCCACGCAGGGCACCAGGCCGCCCGCACCGTCAGCGACCCTTCCAGACCGGGGCGCGCTTCTCCACGAAGGCGGTGGCCCCCTCCTTGGCGTCCCCGCTGGAGAAGACCACCTTCTGCCAGTGGCGCTGACGGGCGTTGGCCTGCTCGGTGTCGACCAGGACGAGGCGGGCGATCTCCTTGACCGCGGCGACGCCCAGAGGGCCGTTGGCCCCGATGCGCTCGGCGAGATCGATGGCGGCGGTCAGCACGTCGTCGGCGGGCACGACCCGGTTGACGAGGCCGATCTCGTAGGCACGGGCCGCGTCGACGAGGTCTCCGGTGAGCAGCATCTCGAGGGCGAGGCCGAGCGGCACCCGCAGCGGGAGGAACGTGCCCCGACCGCCGGGGAACAGCCCCCGCTTCACCTCGGGAAGCCCGAACCGGGCGTCCGCCGAGGCCACGATGAGGTCACAGCCGAGGAGCAGCTCGAGGCCCCCGCCCACGGCGGCGCCGTTGGCGGCCCCGATCAGCGGGACCGACACGTCGCCGGCCATGAGGCGGTTGCCGGCCTTGGTCTCGGGGTCGTCGCCGACGCCGACCTGCTCGCCGGCGGCGAAGGCGGCGAGGTCCATGCCCGCGCAGAAGGCCCGGTCGCCCGTCCCGGTGAGCACCAGCACCCGCAGGTCGGGGTCGGTCTCGGCCTCGAGCACCGCGGCGCCGATGGCCCGGAACAGCGAAGCGTTGAGGGAGTTGCGGGCGTCCGGTCGGTTGAGCCGGGCCACCAGCACCGGGCCCCGCCGCTCCACCACCAGCTCGTCGGTCTCGCTCATCCTCGTACTCCCTTCGTCGGTGCCCCTTCAGGGCCCGGCTCGTCGATCGGCGCTGCGCCGCTCGGCGGCGCAGCCTCACACTCCGGCGTCACGGTGGACGCGGGGCGCACCCGGCTCACGAGCCGTAGTCCGTGGTCTCGGCCAGCTCGGCGGCGCCGGCCATCAGGTCCAACACGATGGGTCCGAAGGCTTGGAGCTTCGGGTCGACACCGGCGCGCTGGAAGCCCTGCTCCAAGACGATGGCGAGCTTCCACTTGGCCAGCACGAGGTAGTAGTCGAGGTCGTCGACCTGACGATCGGCCACCTCGGACCAGTGGGCCGCCATCTCGTCGCGCGACGGCATGTGCTGGAGATCGACGTAGCCCGAGGTGGCGGCCTCGGGTGCGCTGGTGTCCTCGGGCCAGCCCTGGAGCATCCACGCGAGGTCGAGCTTGGGGTCGCCGACCGTGCCCATCTCCCAGTCGACGATGGCCGCCATCCGCGCCGGCGCGCCGTGGCAGAACATGACGTTGGCGAACTGGTAGTCGCCGTGCATGAGGCCAGGCACGAAGTCGAGGGGCTTGTGCGCCCGCAACCACGCCGACGCCTCGTCGAGGCCCGAGAGCTCCCGACCCTTGATGCGCTCGAGGAAGCCCGTCCACCGGTCCACCTGGCGCTCGTGGAAGCCGTCGGGGCGACCGAGGTCCTGGAGGCCCTTGGCCCGCCAGTCCACCCGACCGAGCAGGGCGATGCCCTCGGCCAACTGGAACGCGAGGCCCCGCTTGGCCTCGAGGTCGGCGTCGAAGGGTGCCGGCCACGGCTTGCCCCCGGACAGCCCCATCGGCGACCACCCGTCGACGAATCCCATCAGGTAGAAGGTGCGGCCGAGCACGGCCTTGTCGGTGCAGACCGCGATGGCCTCGGTGTGGGGCACGTCGGTGCCGTCGAGGGCCTCGATGATGCGCCACTCGCGCAGGATGCCGTCGTCGCGGCTCTCCGGCGCGGTGGTCGGCGGGATGCGAAGGGCGCCGTGGAGGTCACCACGACGGATCTCGTAGATCTCGTTCTGCGAGCCCCCGGAGACGAAGCCCCATTCGAGGGGAGCGCCCGCCGGGCCCAGGCCCTGGGCGTCCATCCAGGCGGCCAGGCGCTCGAGGCTCGGGTCGTCCAGTGTCGGCTCGTCGCTCGTCGGCTCGTCGCTCACAGGTTCCCCACCTCCATCTCCAGGAACTCGGCGTACTTGGCCCGGGCCGCCTCGCGCAGCTTGGGCAGGTGCCCGGTCGGCCAGAGGTCGTCGCTGGGCCGGTGGTCGCGCAGCACCTGGCGGGCGACGGTCACCTTGTGCACCTCGGTGGGCCCGTCGGCGAGACCCATGATGCTGGCCGCCAGCAGCATCCCGGGGAACGGCATCTCGTTGCTGACGCCGAGGGCGCCGTGGACCTGCATGGCCCGCCAGGCGATGTCGTGCAGCACCTGGGGCATCACGACCTTCACCGTGGCGATGTCCTTGCGCACCTTGCGGTAGTCGTTGTGCTTGTCGATGGACCACGCCGTGTAGAGCGTGAGCAGGCGGAACTGCGTGAGCTGGGCGTACGAGTCGGCGATGTAGCCCTGCACGAACTGCTTGTCGGCGAGGAGGCTGCCCTGCGTCTCACGGCTGAGGGCCCGCTCGCACATCATGTCCATGGCCTTGCGGGCCATGCCGATGGTCCGCATGGCGTGGTGGATGCGCCCGCCGCCGAGACGGGTCTGGGCGATGGCGAAGGCCTGGCCCTCCCCGCCGAGCAGCGCCTCCTCGGGGACCCGCACGTCCTCGTAGTGGATGAGGGCGTGCGAGCCCTCGTCCTCGGCCTCGCCGCCGAGGCCGACGTTGCGCACGATGTTGACGCCCGGGGTGTCGGTCGGGACCAGGAACATGGACATGCCGTTGTAGGCACTGACGTCGGGGTTGGTCACCACCATCACGATCAGGAAGGCCGCCGTGTTGGCGTTCGAGGAGAAGAACTTCCAGCCGTTGATCACCCACTCGTCGCCGTCCTTCTCGGCCCGGGTGGTGAACATCGTGGGGTCGGCGCCGGCGTGGGGCTCGGTCATCGAGTAGCAGGAGAACAGCTCGCCCTCGAGCAGCGGGCGCAGGTAGCGCTCCTTCTGCTCGGGCGTGCCGTAGTGGGCGATGATCTCGGCGTTGCCGGTGTCGGGGGCCTGGCAGCCGAACACGATCGGGGCCCACGAGGAGCGGCCCAGGATCTCGTTCAGAAGCGAGAGCTTGAGCTGCCCGTACCCCTCGCCGCCGAGCTCGGGCCCGAGGTGGGTCGCCCACAGCTTCTGGCGGCGCACCTCCTGCTTCAGCGGGTCGATGGCACGGCGGCGCACGTCGTCGAGCGGCGTGAACTCGAGGCCCCGCCAGATGTGGTCGAGGGGCTCGACCTCCTCGCGCACGAATTCGTCGGCCCAGTCCAGCTTCTCCTGGAACTCGGGCTCGGTCTCGAAGTCCCACATGGCGCTCCCCCTTCGTCGGTCGCGCAGGATAGGTCGCCCACGCGATGGCCAAGGCCGACACCCGGCGGCCTAGGTCCCACCAGGCGGCGTTGGCGACGGGCCCGGTGGTCTGTGAACGTGGACGCCGTGCTGCCCCCCACCACCCCCCTCGTGCTCGTCGGCCTGATGGGGGCGGGGAAGTCCACCGTGGGCGGCCGCCTCGCCGAGGCCACCGGCCGCGAGCTGGTCGACGTCGACGTCGCCATCACCGCCCGGACCGGCAAGACCGTGCGCGAGCTCTGGGAAGACGGGGGCGAGGCCGCGTATCGCAGCCTCGAGAGCGCAGAGGTGCTGGCCGCGCTGCGCCGTGGCGACGTCGTGGTGGCCGCGCCCGGCGGGGTCATCCTCGACCCCGCGGTGCGCGAGGCGCTCGGCGCAGCCCACGTCGTCTGGTTGCGGGCGGACCCCACCGTGCTCGGCGAGCGGGTGCACGCCGGCGACCACCGGCCGCTCATCGGCGCGGACCCGGCCGCCGACCTCGCCGCGATGGCCGACGACCGCTCGGCGCTCTACGAGTCCGTGGCGGACCTCGTCGTCGACACCGCCGCGCTCGGCCCCGATGCCGCCGCCGACGCCATCCTCGCCTCGCTCCCACCGGATCCTCCCGAGCGGTAGGCCGCTTCGACCCACCGGCGCCCTCGTACCGGACGCACCGAGTGACGCCCGGAAGGGCACCTCGGCGCCAAGGTCGTCGCCGTCGGGGCATCCCCGGTCGGGTGCAACCACGGGGCTACGTTCACCGTCGTCGGCGGCGCGTGCGCACCGGCGTGACGGAACGGTCAGCGAGGGCGAACGAGCGGCATGGGCGCGAGCGACGATCGGACGGCGGCCGATCTCCGACGGGTCGCGGTCGGCGCCGCCGCCGTCGCCCTGTTGGCGACGTGGTGGGTCTCGCACCAGGGTCTGCAGCTGCTGTACGCCGACACCCGCTCGCACCTGACCATCGCCCGTCGCCTCGTCGACGGGCCCAACCGCGGGCTGGTCCAGCTCGGCACGGTCTGGCTGCCACTCCAGCACCTGCTGCTCGCCCCGTTCTCGGCCCTCGACGCCCTCTGGACGAGCGGGTGGGCGGGCGCCCTCGTGGGCGCGGCCTGCCTCGCCGTCGAGGCGGCCGCCCTCTGGCACGTCACCACCGTCCTCAACCGGGACGCCCGCTTCGCCGGGCTGGTCGTGGTCGTCCTCTACGTCACGAACCCCACGATCCTCTTCCTGCACACGTCGGCCTTCGCCGAACCCGTGCTCTACGCCGCGGTTCTGCTCACCGCGGCGGCGCTCGTGCACTGGGCGGTGCGGGAGAAGCCCTACAGCGGCGGTGAGATGGCCCTCTACTGCGGTGGCCCCGCGGCACTGGCCGTGCTCGCCCGCTACGACGGCTGGGCCTTCGCGCTGGTGTGGGCGCTCTGCATCGCGGTGATGTCGTGGCGGCGCTGGGGCTCCCGCCGCTACGCGGGGAAGATGACGCTTTGCTTCGCGGCGCCGCCGCTCGGCGCGGCGCTGTGGTGGCTGTGGTTCAACTGGGTGAACTTCGGCGACCCGCTCGAGTTCCAGCGGGGGCGCTACAGCGCCCAGGCCCAGCAGCAGGTGCTGGCCGACCAGGGACTGCTCCCCGACCAGGGCGACCTGCCCGCCTCGGTCGGGACCTTCCTCCGCAGCGCCTGGATCGCCCTCGGCTGGGTCACCCTGGTGGGCGCTCTCGCCGGACTCGTGGTGCTGGCGATCCGGGCCCGGCGCCGTGACGAGCGGGCCCGGCCGCCGGGGCGGGTCCTGGCCCTCGTGCTGGTCCTCACCGCCACCCCCGTGGTGTTCTACGTGTGGTCCCTCTTCACCGGCCAGGTCGCGCTCCGGTTCGGCGACGCGGCCGGTGAGTCGATCTTCAACCTGCGCTACGGCGCCGCGGTGTTCCCGGGCCTCGCCGTCCTCGCCGCCACCGCCCTCGCCGCGGTCGGTGGCGCCGTCTGGTGGCGGCGGGTGGTCGCCCTCGGGCTCGCGGCGGCCCCGTTCGTGGCGCTCGCCGTCGTGCCGGGCTGGCGCGAGGTCGGCGTCGTCGAGGAGGCCCTCGAACAGCGCCAGGCCGGCGACGACCAGTGGGCGGCGGCCGAGTGGCTCGAGCGAGACCTCGGTGGCGGACGGGTGCTCGTCGACGACTCGGTGAACCCGATGCTGCCGGTGATCGGCGCCGGCCTCGACGACGTGGTGGCGCCGTTCAGCCGCGACTGGGACGAGACCCTGCGCGACCCCGGCGGCGTGACCCACGTGTTCGTGGACCAGGGCAATCCCGACGACCAGGTCGGCCAGGCCCTCGCTGCAGACCCGGACCTGCTCGACGGGTTCGACGTCGCCGCCGAGTTCGGGCCCGTCGTGATCTACCGATCTCAGGACGCACCGTGACCAGCACCCCCGCCGGCACCCCCGCCGGCGGCCCCGTGGGCGCGCCGACCACCGCGGCGGTCACCCCCGGCTCCCGCCGGGACCAACAGGCCCGCGTGGCCGAGCGTGCCGGCCTCGACCTCGTCGACCTCCTGGCCGAACCACCCGAGCCGACGCTGTTCGCCGGCCTCGACCACCACCTGCTCGTCGCCGAGCAGTGGGTGCCCTGGCGTCGCCTCGACGCCGACCGGGACGGAGCCGGAGGAGCGATCGCCATCGCGTCGGTTGCACCGCTCGGCGACGACCGCCTGGCCGAGGTCGCCCGGCGCCTCGACGCCCCGTCGGTCACCAACCTCATCACCACCGACTGGGACATCGAGCACGTGGTCCTCGAGGAGTACCGGGCCCGGATCGTGGCCGAGGCCACCGACGGCCTGGCCGAGCACCAGGGCGAGCTCTCGGCCGCCCACCCCTGGCGCTCCCGCCAGCTCATCGGCATCGGGCTCATCGTGGTCGTGACCCTCGGCGCCCTGCTCCTGTGGCCCAACGGGACGGCCATCGTGGCCCTGACCGCGACCAACCTCGTCTTCCTCGCCGCGGCCATGTTCAAGGTGGTGGTCGCCCTGTGTGCTCCCCGCCACCGCCGAGGCGACGAGACGCCGACCGCCCCCCGGATCCCCGACGAGGATCTCCCCCTCTACACCCTGCTCGTCCCCGCCTACCGCGAGGCGGGAATCACCCAGCAGCTCATCGACAACCTGGGCGGCATCGACTACCCCACCGAGAAGCTCCAGATCCTGCTCCTGCTCGAAGAGGACGACCAGGACACGATCGACGCCTTCCGGGCCACGGCGGCGCCCGACGGTGTGCACATGATCCTGGTCCCCACCAGCTCGCCCCGGACCAAGCCCAAGGCCTGCAACGTGGGCCTCGACTTCGCCCGCGGCGAGTTCCTGGCCATCTACGACGCCGAGGACGTCCCCCACCTCCAACAGCTCCGGGACGTCGTCGCCCAGTTCCGGGCGAGCGGCGACGAGGTCGCCTGCATCCAGTGCCGGCTCAACTACCACAACGCCGAGGAGAACCTCCTGACCCGGATGTTCACCCTGGAGTACTCGTTCTGGTTCACCTACATGCTGCGGGGCCTCGACCGGCTGCACCTCCCGATCCCCCTCGGCGGATCGTCCAACCACTTCCGCACCGAGGTCCTCCGCGAGCTCGGCGGCTGGGACCCGCACAACGTCACCGAGGACGCCGACCTCGGGCTGCGGGCGACCGCCCTCGGCTACAAGGTGGCGGCCAACCCCTCCACCACCATGGAGGAGGCGTGCAGCAGGACGGGGCCGTGGATCCGCCAGCGCACCCGGTGGATCAAGGGCTACATGGTCACCTACCTCGTGCATTCACGCCACCCGGTCCGCTTCACCCGGGCCACGGGCCTGCGGGGCACCCTGTGCCTCCTCCTGCTGGTCCTCGGCACGCCGGCGCTCTACCTGGCCAGCTCGGTCGTCTGGGCCTTCTGGCTGTTCACGTTCCTCGGCGGCAGCGTGAGCTGGCTGCACATCCCGCCGACGCTCCAGACGCTCAACCTGGTGGCCTTCGCGCTCGGGTTCGGCTCGATGATCGCGGTGCACGCCATCGCCGGTCGCCAGCGCCAGCGGGGCCTCGCCGTGTACGCCCTGCTCCTGCCCCTGTACTGGCTGCTGCACTCGTACGCCTCGTGGCGGGCCATCTGGCACCTCGTGGCCAAGCCCGACCTCTGGGAGAAGACCCCCCACGGCCTCGTCGCCGCGGCGCCGGGTCAGAGGAGCTCGGCCAGCTCCCGATAGGGCGCCAGCCGGTCGTCGTCGGGATCGAGGTCGGTGACGAGCACGTCGATCTGCTCCCACTGCAGCCCCACGGCCACTGCCTGACGCCCCAGCTTGCTGGCGTCGACGGCGACGATCACCCGCTCGGCGCCGGCCGCGATCGCCCGCTTGACCTCGGCCTCTTCGAGCGTCGACTCGAGCGCGCCGCGGTCCGGAGAGACGGCGGCGGCGGAGGCGAAGAACGCCTGGACCGACATCTGCGAGGCGGTCCGGAACGCGAGCGGGCCGACGAGGCTGCCGGTCCGCGGCTCGAGGCGGCCGCCGGTGAGCAGGGGCTCGACCCCCGGGAGGCCGTTGAGCGCGCCGAAGGTGTCGAGCCCGTTCGTGAGGACGGTGAGGTCCCGCGCGTCACCCAGCAGGGCGGCGAGGCGCATCACGGTGGACGACGCGTCGAAGGCGACGGCGCCCCGGGTGGGCACCAGTGGGGCGAGCTTCGCGGCGATCCTGCCCTTGGCCTTGGCGTTGGTCTGCGTGCGCTCGGCGAAGGGCTCGGGCCCCAGGGCTCGAGCGCCGCCCCGGACGCGGCGGGCGGTGCCGCGCTCCTCGAGCTCCTCGAGGTCCCGCCGGATCGTCATCTCACTCACGCCGAGCGCCTCAGCTGCGGCCGTGATGGTGACCGCCCCGTCGGCGGTGAGCCGGTCGGCGATCCATGCGAGTCGGTCCTCCGCCGCCAACGTGCCACTCACCGTCGCCATCGGGCCTCCCTTCGAGCATCCCTTGACCGGCTCTGTTCGATCATGTGAGTATTCCAAAGATAGAACACGGGGCAAGCCTCGTCGAGGACCTCGGGAGGGACATGGCCACCTTCGCAGACATCAGCGCCGACCTGGAGCATCAGGCCATCGAGCTGCCGTCGTGGGCCTTCGGGAACTCAGGCACCCGGTTCAAGGTGTTCGCCCAGGCGGGGGTGCCCCGCGACCCGTACGAGAAGGTCGCCGACGCCGCTGAGGTCCACCGCCACACCGGCCTGGCCCCGTCGGTCGCGCTGCACATCCCGTGGGACCGCGTGGACGACTACGACGACCTGGCCCGGCACGCCGCCGACCGCGGCGTGCGCCTCGGCACCATCAACACGAACACGTTCCAGGACGACGACTACAAGCTCGGGTCGCTCTGCCACGCCGACGAGAGGGTGCGGGCCAAGGCCCTCGCCCACTGCCTCGAGTGCGTGGACATCATGGACGTGACCGGCTCGCGCGACCTGAAGGTCTGGCTGCCGGACGGGCTGAACTACCCGGGCCAGGGCGACCTGCGGGACCGCCAGGACCGCCTGGCCGACTCGCTGGCCCGGGTCTACGAGCGCCTCGGGGACGACCAGCGCCTCGTCCTCGAGTACAAGCTCTTCGAGCCCGCCTTCTACGCCACCGACGTGCCCGACTGGGGCACCGCCTACGTGCAGTGCCTGGCCCTGGGCGAGCGGGCGGTGGTGTGCCTGGACACCGGTCACCACGCACCCAGCACGAACATCGAGTTCATCGTGATGCAGCTGCTGCGCCTCGGTCGGCTGGGGGCGTTCGACTTCAACTCCCGCTTCTACGCCGATGACGACCTGATCGTCGGGGCCGCCGACCCCTTCCAGCTCTTCCGCATCCTGTTCGAGGTGGTGCGCGGCGGCGGCTACGACGTGGACAGCGAGGTGAGCTTCATGCTCGACCAGTGCCACAACATCGAGGCCAAGATCCCGGGCCAGATCCGCTCCGTGCTGAACGTCCAGGAGATGACCGCCCGGGCCCTGCTCGTGGACCGGTCGGCACTCGCCGACGCGGAGTCGGCCGGCGACGTGCTGGCGGGGAACGAGGTCCTGATGGACGCGTTCTACACCGACGTGCGCGGCGACCTCGCCGAGTGGCGCTCCGGTCGGGGGCTGCCCGCCGACCCGATGGCCGCCTACGCGGCCTCGGGGTACGCCGAGCGGATCGCGGCCGAGCGGGTCGGCGGCGCCCAGGCCGGCTGGGGGGCGTGAGCACCGTGGCGCACCCCCAGGTCGAGGCGCTCCTCGCCCGGTCGAACCGGCTCGGCGCCGACCCGACCACGACCAACTACGCCGGCGGCAACACCTCGGCCAAGGGCGTCGACCGCGACCCCGCCACGGGCGCCGACGTCGAGTTGCTCTGGGTGAAGGGCTCCGGCGGCGACCTCGGCACCCTCACCGAGGACGGCCTCGCGGTCCTGCGCCTCGACCGCATGCGCGCCCTCGTCGACGTGTACCGGGGTGAGGAGCACGAGGACGAGATGGTGGCGGCGTTCGACTTCTGCTGCCACGGCAAGGGCGGCGCGGCGCCGTCCATCGACACGGCCATGCATGGGCTGGTCACCGCCGCCCATGTCGACCACCTGCACCCCGACGCCGGCATCGCCATCGCCACGGCGGCCGACGGGGAGCAGCTCACCAAGGAGATCTACGGCGACCGGGTCGTGTGGGTGCCGTGGCGCCGGCCGGGCTTCCAGCTCGGGCTCGACATCGCCGCCGTGCACGACGCCCACCCGGAGGCGATCGGCGTGATCCTCGGCGGGCACGGCATCACCGCCTGGGGGGCGACCAGCGACGAGGCCGAGGCCAACAGCCGGTGGATCATCGACACCGCCCAGGCCCACCTCGACGCGCACGGCGACGCCGAGCCGTTCGGGCCCGTCGTGACCGTGCGCGCTCCGCGGTCGCCCGAGCACCGCCGGGCCGAGGCGGCCCGGCTGGCGCCGCGCCTCCGCGCGATCGCCTCGCGCGACCAGCGGGTGGTCGGGCACTTCACCGACACCGACGTGGTCCTCGACTTCCTGTCACGCGAGAAGCTCGACGGGCTGGTCGCCCTCGGCACCTCCTGCCCCGACCACTTCCTGCGCACGAAGATCAAGCCGCTCGTGGTCCCCGCCGGCAGCACCGAGGACGAGCTCGTCGCCCTCCACGAGCGGTACCGGGCGGAGTACACCGCCTACTACGAGCACCACGCCGCCCCCGACTCGCCGGCGATGCGGGGCGCGGACCCCTCGATCATCCTGGTGCCGGGCGTCGGCATGTTCTCGTACGGCGCCAACAAGCAGACCGCCCGCGTCGCCGGCGAGTTCTACGTCAACGCCATCAACGTGATGCGGGGCGCCGAGTCGGTATCCACCTACACCCCGATCAGCGAGGCCGAGAAGTTCCGCATCGAGTACTGGGCCCTCGAGGAGGCCAAGCTCCGGCGCCTGCCGAAGCCGAAGCGCCACGCCGGCCGGATCGCGCTCGTCACCGGTGCGGCCAGCGGCATCGGCCGGGCCATCGCCGCCCGCCTCGCCGCCGACGGTGCGTGCGTCGTCATCGCCGACCTCGACGCCGACCAGGCCGCGGCGGTGGCCGCCGAGCTCGGCTCGACCGACGTGGCCGTCGGGGTCGCCGTGGACGTGACCGACGCCGACGCCGTGCGGGCGGCGGTCGACGCCACCGTCCTGGCCTTCGGTGGTGTCGACCTGGTGGTCAACAACGCCGGCCTGTCCGTCTCCAAGCCGCTGCTCGAGACCACCGAGGCCGACTGGGACCGCCAGCACGACGTGATGGCCAAGGGCAGCTTCCTGGTGGCGCAGGCCGCCGCCCGGGCGATGGTCGACCAGGGACTCGGCGGCGACATCGTCTACATCGCCTCCAAGAACGCGATCTTCGCCGGCCCGAACAACATCGCCTACAGCGCCACCAAGGCGGACCAGGCCCACCAGGTGCGCCTCCTCGCCGCCGAGCTGGGCGAGCACGGCATCCGGGTCAACGGCATCAACCCCGACGGCGTGGTGCAGGGCAGCGGCATCTTCGCCAGCGGCTGGGGGGCCCAGCGGGCTGCGGTCTACGGGGTGCCCGAGGACGAGCTCGGCGCCTTCTACGCCCAGCGCACGATCCTCAAGCGCGAGGTGCTGCCCGAGCACGTGGCCAGCGCCGTCACGGCGATCTGCTCCGACGAGTTCAGCCACACCACCGGCCTGCTGATTCCGGTCGACGCCGGCGTCGCCGCCGCCTTCCTCCGCTGACGATCGTGCCGGCGGTCACGATGGCGCCCGGGTCCTGCTTCCGGCGAAACGCTGACGCCGTCCACGCCGTCACCGTGGTCCCGGATCGGGGGCTCCCGCGGCCGAGGTTCGTCGGCGGCGGCTCGATTCGCTCGGTGCTGGGCGGAGGAGCGGCTCTTGAAGGGGTCGTGGCGCCGGTCGGCGGCAGCTCGGCCCGCTTGCGGCCAAGCGGAAGAGCTGCTTTCGAAGGCGACGTGGCGCCAGTCGGCGGCAGCCCTGCGCCCTCGGCCCCGACCGACGACAGCCAGGCGCACCCGGCGCCGGTCGGCGGCAACCCCGCGCGCTCGGTTGCGGGCCGAACAGCTGCTCTTCAAGGGGTCGTTGAACCGATCGGCGGCCGGGTTCGCCCCTTCACCACGCACGGTGGTCACCCATCGGGCCGCACTCTCGTTCTTTGTCCACTTGACGGCGCCGGCGCATGGCGCGGTCAACCCGTCAAAGAACAGGTCGGCGGTGGTCGCCCGGCCCTGTCGCGGCGGCCTTCGGTCACGGAACGTGGCCACGGGGGTCGAGGTCGACCGGCTGCGTGCTGCGCTCCCTCGAAAGCGCCTTTGTCTGTTCTTCGCGCCCCCGCACTGGTCCCGGCGTGAGCGAGATCTGCGTCCTCGCCGCGGTCGACCTCGGGGCGTCGGGCGGACGGGTCATGGCCGGGACCGTGCACGAGGACGGTCGGATCGAGCTGGAGGCGCGGCACCGCTTCCCCAACGGGGTGGTCGAGCGGGACGGGCACCTGCGTTGGGACATCCGCCGCCTCCACGCCGAGGTGCAGGCCGGGCTCGCCCTGGTCCCCGAGGCGGCGTCGATCGGCATCGACACCTGGGCGGTCGACTACGGGCTGCTCGACGCCGACGGCGAGCTCCTCGCCGACCCGGTCGCCTACCGGGACGACCGCACCGCCGACGTCATCGACGACGTCCACCGCCGCATCCCGCCCGACGAGCTCTTCGCCGTCAACGGACTCCAGTTCCTGCCCTTCAACACGATCTACCAGCTTGCCGCCGAGCAGCGCGGACCCCTCTGGGGTCGGGCCGCCCACCTGCTCCTGATCCCCGACCTGCTCGCCTACTGGCTGACCGGCGACCTCGGCACCGAGGTCACGAACGCCTCGACCACCGGGCTGCTCCACGCCCGCGCTCGCGACTGGTCGGCCGAGCTCCTGGACCGGATGGGGGTCCCGGCCTCGCTGCTCCCCCCGCTGCAGCCACCCGGGGCGCGGCGGGGCACGACGGCGGACGGCACGCCGGTGGTCACCGTCGGCTCGCACGACACCGCCTCCGCGGTCGTCGGCGTGCCAGCCACCACCGACCGCTTCGCGTACATCGCCAGCGGCACGTGGTCGCTCGTCGGCCTCGAGCTCGACCAGCCGGTGCTCACCGAGGCGGCCCGGGCGGCCAACTTCACGAACGAGGCCGGGGTGGACGGGCGCACGCGGTTCCTGCGCAACGTGGGTGGGCTCTGGCTGCTCCAGGAGTGCCTCCGGGAGTGGCCCCGCGACGACCTCGACGCGCTGCTGGCCGCCGCCGCCGCCCTCCCCGCCGGCGGGCCCCGCATCGACGTCGACGACCCCGCCTTCATCCCCCCGGGCGGCATGCCGGAGCGCATCGCCACCGCCGTGGGCGGCGCCGACCTCGACCCGCCGCAGACCGTCCGCTGCATCCTCGACTCGCTGGCCGACGGCTACGCCCGCACCCTCGAGGACGCCGTCCGCATCGCCGGGCGCGAGATCGACGTCGTCCACGTCGTCGGCGGCGGCGCTCAGAACGAGCTGCTCTGCCGACTCACCGCGGAGGCCACCGGCCGCCCGGTGATCGCGGGCCCCGTCGAGGCCACCGCCCTCGGCAACGTCGTCGTCCAGGCCCGCGCCGCCGGCGCCCTGCCCGCGGGCCTCGACGACATCCGGGCCCAGATCGCCGCCTCCACCCCGCTCCGGCGGTACGACCCGTCGTGAGGACGATCGAGACCCTGCGCTCGGTGATCCGCTTCAAGCGGGTCGAGACCGACCGGCTCGAGCGCCGCCTGGCCAGGGCGGCGTCGGTGGCCGACCTGCGCCGCATCGCCCGGCGGCGCCTGCCGGGTGGGGTGTTCGACTACATCGACGGCGGCGCCGAGGACGAACACACCATGGCCGCCAACCAGCAGGCGTTCGCCGACGTGGCCTTCCGGCCCCGGGTCCTCCGGGGCATCGAGCGGGTCGACCCGGCCGCCACGATCCTCGGTCGTGACGCGGCACTGCCGCTGGTCCTCGCCCCCACCGGGTTCACCCGCATCGCCGACCCCGACGGCGAGCTCGCCGTCGCCCGCGCCGCGGAACGCGCCGGCGTCCCGTACACGCTGTCCACGCTCAGCACCCGCTCCATCGAGGAGGTGCGGGCCGTGAGCGACGGGCGGCTCTGGTTCCAGGTCTACGCCTGGCGCGACCGCGGCCTCGTGCAGGAGATGGTCGAGCGGGCCGCCGCCGCCCGCTACGAGGCGCTGGTGCTCACGGTGGACACCGCCGTGTTCGGCCGTCGCGAGCGGGACGTCCGCCGAGGGTTCTCCCTGCCCCCGATGATCGGCCCGGGGACCATCCTCGACGGTGCCCGCCACCCCGGCTGGACCCTGGACTTCGTTCGGGGCGAGCCCATCCGCTTCGCCAACGTGGTCGGTCGCGGCGTGGGCGACGGCGCCTCACCCGTCACGCTCTCCGACTACATCAACGCCCAGTTCGACCCCACCCTCTCGTGGGAGGACATCGACTGGCTCCGCACGATCTGGGACGGGCCCATCGTGGTCAAGGGCATCCAGGGCGTCGAGGACGCGGTCCTCGCCGCCGAGCGGGGCGTCGACGCGGTCGCCCTCTCCAACCACGGCGGACGACAGCTCGACGGAGCGCCCGCCACCTTCCCCCTCGTCGCTCCCGTGGCCGACGCCGTCGGCAACCGCACCGAGGTGATCTGTGACGGCGGTGTCCGCCGTGGGAGCGACATCGTCAAGGCCGTCGCCGCCGGCGCCACCGCGGCCATGGCCGGCCGGGCCTACCTCTACGGCCTCGGCGCGGCCGGCGAACGCGGCGTCGACCGCGTCCTCGAGTGGTTCCACGCCGACGTGGTCCGCACCATGAGCCTGCTCGGCGCCGCCACGGTGGACGATCTCGACGCCCAGCTGCTGACGGTCAGCGCGGCGGCGGGCTGAAGTCCCGGTTCGGGTTCGGCGGGGGCGCGGTGAAGTCCGGGCCCGGCTGCCACCCGGACTCGACCACGTCCTCCATGGCGTGGACCATGTTGAGCAGGTCCTCCTCGTAGTCGAAGAGGCCGTCGCCGGCGTACCGGATGGTCGACACCGCCGACTGCTCGTAGGGCCGTCCGTCGGGTCGCGTGCCCGGGAGCACCTGGCGCCACTTCACCATGATCCAGTCGCCATTGACGGCACTGAAGTCGACGGGAAAGGTGAAGTCGACGCCGGGCATCGCCTCCCGGAACATCTGCGCGATGGCGTCGCGGCCCTCGACCCGCCCCCAGGCGCAGTCGACGAACACGGCGTTCTCGGTGAACATCTCGGCGAACTCGGCCCAGTCGCCCTCGCCGCGGTCGAGTCGCTCGCGCACCGCGAGGTAGTGCTCGAGCGCGGCCTGGACCTCGGCGGCGCGACCTGTCTGGTCGGGCTGGTCGGGCTGGTCGACTGCGGTCATGGGGTGCTCCTCTTGGAGTCGGGCCGGCGGGGTGTGCCCCGCTGGCGGGTGGTCAGCAGCCCGGCGGCCAGCCAGGCGTCGAGTGCGGTCTCGAGGGTCTCGGCGATCGGTCGGTACGTGACGCCGAGCCCGGTGCGGGCGTTGTCCTCGGTGCCCTGCCACTCGGTGATGAGGGTCATCGCCTCCTCGGTGAGGGCCGGCTCCATGGGGAGCCGGGCGGCGAGCCGGTCCACGGCCCGGCCCATGCCGCGGAGGGCCGCCGGCGGCAGCGGCGCGATCGGGTAACGACGCCCGGTCAGCGCGCCCACCTCGCGCTGTAGGTCGACCATCCTCAGCCGGGTCCCTCCGCACATCACCCGCTGCTCGGGGGTCGCCATGCCGGCCAGCAGCCGTCGGTGGATCTCGGCGACGTCACGGACGTCGATGACCGACAGCGAGGCATGCCGGGTGGGCAGCAAGCCACCGGCGACGAAGCGGGCCATGCCGCGCGACGTCTCCCCCAATGCCTCGCCGGCGGCGGGGCCGACGATCCCCGCGGGGTAGGTGATGTGCAGCGGCGCGCCTCTCGCTTGGAGCTCTCGGGCCACGTGCTCGGCGGCCGCCTTGGAGGCGGCGTAGCCGACGCTCTCCGCGACCGGCGCGTCGATCCGCAACGGGCCGGCACCCGGCGCCAGGGCGCTGGTGCTCGAGACGTGCACGATCGGGGCCAGCCCGAGCTCGGCGGCTTCGCGGAGGACGTGCTCGGCGCCGGCCTGGTTGACCGCGAGCGACTCGGCGGCGTGCTTGCGCTCGACCGACACCGCCCCGGCGGCGTGGAGCACGGCGTCGCAACCGGTGAGCGCCGCCCGGACCGAGGCGGCGTCGGTGATGTCGCCGTCGACCAGCTCGGGATCCGTCACTCCCACGGCGGCGCCGATGCGGCGGGCCTTGTCCCGGCTGCGGACGAGGAGCCGCAGCTCGTGCCCGTCGGCCTGTAACGCCGCCGCGCTGTGGGCCCCGACGAAGCCCGATGCCCCCGTGACGAGCACCTTCACGACGCCGCTTCCCCCTGCGCCCCGACGGTCATGCGGTGCCGACCTCTCGTCGGAGCGCGTCCAACTCGTCGGTGAGGAGCGCCGCGAGCCGATCGAGGTCGGCGCCGGCCGAGGCGGTGCTGTGGATGCCGACCATGAAGTCGTCGCCGTAGCTCCACCCCGTCAGGTTGAGGCCGAGGTGCCCCGACAGCGGGCCGAGCGAGCGCAGCTCGACCACCGGGACACCCATGAGCGAGAACGGCTGCGGCCCGCGGACGCTCGACACGATGACGTTGTACGCCGGACGGCCCTTGCGGGCGGCCACCCACTCCATCGAGCTGACGAGACCGCCGTAGAGGCGGGGGTAGCGCTGGAGGTCCGGCAGGACGCGCGGGTCGACGTCGGTGGCGCCGCGGGTCGCTCCGAGGCTGGCCCCGACCGCTCGGAGGCGGGCCGCCGGACCCTCGATCTCGGAGTGCAGCGCCACGTAGAGCGTCGTCACCGCGTTGCCGTAGTCGTGCCTGCGGTCCGGGAGCGCGGTCGGCACGGTGGCGGTGAGCCCGGCGTCGGGGGTCTCACCACGTTCGACCAGGAGACGCCGGATGGCCCCGCCGGCAACGGTGAGGAAGACCTGGGTGAGGGTGGCGCCGCTCGCGGCTCGGACCGCCTGCAGGTCCGGCAGCGCCAGGGTCGCGAAGGCGCAGGCGCGCGCCGCCTCGGGCGGGCCGTTGAAGGAGGTCATCGGGCCGGCGAACACCTGGGCGGGGCCGTGCTCGGCGTCCGCGACCTGGCGGCGGGAGGCGCCCAGGAAACGACCCACCCGACCAGGCAGCTTCACGAGATCCCCCGCGCCGGCCCGGAGTGCGTCCTGTGCCCGGGACGGCGAGGCGGCACCTTGTGCCGCCGGAGCGACGGGCGCCGCCGACCCGTCGGCGAGTGCCTCCCAGAGCGCGACGCTCGCGGCGCCGTCGGCGAGCAGGTGGTGGACCTGGAACACCAAGGCACTCCGCCCGCCGGCCAGGCCGGTGAGGTGGGTGAGGTGCCACAGCGGCTCGGCGCGGTCGAGCGGCCCCGCGCACAGCGTTGCCAGTGCGGCGCGGAGCTCGGCCTCCCCACCCGGCCCGGGCAGGGCTGCGTGGTTGACGTGGTGGGCGAGGTTCGGCGGACCACCGTCGACCAGCACCGGACGGGCCCAGCGGGGCCCGGCGAGCACCCAGCGCATCGGCGGGAGCCCGGTCAGCCGTTCGGCCGCCCAGGCGTCGACGGCCGCATCGTCCACCGCCCGCTCGAGCAGCGCGACCTTGAGCGTGTGCGTGGGCTGGTCGGGGCGCTCCTGGTGCAGCTGGAAGAGGTCGGGACCGTCGAGCCGGATCATCGGGACCTGCGCAACACGTCCGCGTGCTCCCGATGGACGACACCTCGATGACCCACGTCGCTTCTTCCCCCCGGGGACGGCCCCTTCGGCGTCACCATAACGTTGTTATCGACCGGTCGCCAGGAGCGCTGTCGGCCCGTCAACGGACCCGACCCCTCCGACGAGGGCGGCCGCCGCCGGCCCTCGCCCGAGGGTCGGCGGCAGCGGCCGTGCGCGCTAGCCGTCGGTGGGGGTGGCCTCGGTGTCGCTGACGAACCGGCCGGCGTCGGCGTCGAAGCGCAACAGGTAGATCGGCATGTCGCCGTCGAGCGAGTCGGGCCCGTAGGTCGAGCCCCCACCGTCGCCGGGGAGGTCGACCTCGCCGAGGTCGTAGCCGGCCTGGCCGAAGGTGCCGTTGTTGAGGTCATCGCCGGCGGCGGTGGCGATCGCCTCGAAAAGGCCGAGCTGGAGGCACGCCGCGAAGACCGAGACATAGGGCTCGGGATCGCCGGCCTCGATGTCGGCGGGGTCGGGCAGCGTCGTCCCGGTCGCTTCCTCCACGAGGCCGGCGCACTCCTGCATGTCCTGCTCGTCGGCCTGGACGCCCGACGTCGCGTAGCCGCCGGTGATTGCGTCGGCGATGACGGTCTCGTCGAAGCCGGCCTCGCCACCGACGTACGTGGCGAGCGACTCGAACCCGGTCCCGACCAGGCGCGGGCGGTAGTCCGTCACCTCGAAGCCCTGCGCGGTCGGCAGGCCGGCGTTGCCGACCGTGACGACGGTGTCGATGCCCGCAGCGTCGAAGCGCTCCGCGATGACGCCCACCTGCTGTTGCGCGGCGGCCTGGTCGTCGGCGGGCGCGTCGATCACCGCCGTGTCCGCGACGGTCACCCCGGCATCCTCCAACGCGGGCACGGTCACGTCGTCCATGGTCGCCTGGTCCTCGGGGATGGCGACGACGCCGACGGTGGCGTCGTCGAACACCCCGTCGGCGGCGAACGCGTCGATCAGCGTCGTGTTCACCCGCTCCTGGCTGGCCACGACGCTGAACCAGGGGGCCTTGGCGTCGGCGAGGCGGGCGTCGGTGATGGGACCGCTGTTGATGAGCGGGGTGTCGTGCTGTGCGTTCACGTAGCAGAGCGGCGCGTCGTCGATGGCGAATCCGACGACGGCGAAGACCTGCTCGTCCTCGGTCAGCTTGGTGCAGGCCTCGTCGGCGGGCGCGGTGCCGACGGGCAGGACAGGCGCGAACACCGGGTCGATCTGGCGCCCGTTGATGCCACCGCCGGCGTTGATGTCGTCGATGATCGCGGTGTACGCGGCCTCGTAGTCGCCGTGGTCGATGTCGATGACGTCACCGAGGGAGGCCAGGTCGACGTAGGGGATGCCGACCTTGATGCTGTCGGCGGTCACCCCCGTCGAGCGGTCGTCGGGCGGGAACGTGGCCGTCGCCGCAGTGGTGGCGGTGCTGTCCGAGCCGGACCCCGCCGTGGTGGTCGTGGCGGCGTCGTCGTCGCTGCCGCCGACCGAGCAGGCGCCGGCCAGCAGCACGCCGGCGAGGACGAGGACGAGGTACTTGCGCATGGGACTCCCGATCTGGTGGACGGTGTGGTTGACGTGCTGCATCAGGTGCTGAGGTCGTGGACGGAGGAGGTCGAGGGGGCCGCGGCGCCGCTGCGGGCGATGGCGCGCTCGTCGGTCCCGAGGTAGCTGGCGATCACCGCCGGGTCCTCGCGGACGGCGGCGGGCGGGCCCTCGGCGATGACCCGGCCCGCCTCCATGCAGTAGACGCGGTCGCTGATGCCCATGATCAGGGGCATGTCGTGCTCGATGAGGAGCACGGAGGCGCCGAGCTCGGCCCGGATCTCCCCGATGACCTGGCCGAAGGCCTCGGTCTCGCGCTGGGCCACGCCCGCGGTGGGCTCGTCGAGGCAGAGCAGCCGGGCATCGAGGGCGAGCAGGCCGGCGAGCTCGACGATGCGGCGCGTGCCGGTGGACAGGTCCGCCACGTAGCGATCCGCGTAACGGCCGAGCCCGAGGAAGTCGATGAGCTCGGCCGCCTCGACACGCGCGGTGCGCTCGCGGCGGCGGGCCGCGGGCAGCGCGAGGGCGGCGCCCAGCAGTCGGGAGCGGCCCCGCGCTTCCAGCGCGACGAGCACCACGTCCCGCACGGTCAGCTCGGGGAAGAGGGTGGCCGACTGGAAGGTGCGCCCGAGCCCCAGCGACGCCCGCTTGGCGGCGCTGAGGCGGGACACGTCCCGCCCGAGGATCTCCACCCGGCCGGTGCTGGGGACGAAACCACCGATCGCGTTCATCAAGGTGGACTTGCCGGCGCCGTTCGTGCCGATGAGGCCGACGACCTCGCCTTCGCGCACCTCGATCGAGGCGCCGTCCACCGCGGCGATCCCACCGAACCGGACGCGCACGTCCGTGGCCGCGAGGGGCCCGACGGCGGGCGTGTCCCCGGCCGGCGGCCGCGCGCGCTCCCGGTGGAGGCTCGGTCGGGCGGGGGTCGACTTCGGCGGCGGGGCCGGGACCCGCTGCTCGACCCACGCCAGCAGGGCACGACGGGTCGAGTAGCCGATCTGAGCGAGCCCACCCGGGAAGTAGAGGAGCAGGACGAGCAGTCCCACGCTGGAGGTCACGAGGGGGACGAGCTCCTGCTGCGGGAAGAAGGCCGGGAGGCCGACGACCCAGATCGCCCCGAGAATCGCGCCGCTCAGAGAGCCCAGCCCGCCGATCACGACCATCGCGACCAGGGCCAGCGAGTCCTCCACCCGGAAGAACCGCTCGGTGAAGGGGACGGCCTGGATGGTGCCGGCGAGCAGGGCGCCGCCGATCCCGGCCAGCCCGCCGGCGATGGCGAAGGCCCGCAGCTTCGTCGAGGCGGCCGGCACGGTGTAGGCGGCGGCGGTGTCCGCATTGTCCCGGACGGCGATGGTGGTGCGTCCGATGCCGCTGCGCCGCAGTCGGCCCAGCACGGCGAGGGCGAGGGCCAGCACCGCCAGCACGACGTAGTAGTAGGTGCGCTGCGAGGCCAGGTCGAGGCCGAGGAGGTCGCCACGGGGGAAGGCGACGGTCGAGCCGCCCTCGCCGACGAAGAGCGGCCGGCGGTAGAGGTACTGCTGGGCGGCCAGCCCGAACGCGAACGTGGTCACGGCGAGCAGCAGGCCGCGGACCCGGAGCGCGCCGGCGCCGATGGCCACGGCCAGCACCGCGGTGACGAGGCCGGCGATCACGATCGAGAGCGCGAACGGCATCGCGTAGATCTCGATCACGGTCAGGTCGCCCCAGTGCAGGGCGAGCCCCCTCGTCAGGGCGGCGGCGGTGAGCGCACCGATGCCGGCGAAGGCCATCTGGCCGAGCGAGAGCTGGCCCGCCCAGCCGGTCAGGACGGTCAACGACGTCGCGCACAGGGCGAAGGCCAGGACCGTCGTGTAGAGCAGGTGCCGAGAGGGGGCGGTCACCACGAGGGGCAGCGCGACGGCCGCGACGCCGGCCGCGACGAGGAAGAGCCGGTCGAGGTGGCGGACCCACCAGAGGCCGCGCAGGTGCTCGGGCACCGGCGCGACCCGGGGGGTGAACGAGAACACCGAGCGATCGGGCTCGCCCTGGCGGCTCTGGAAGAACACCGCCACCAGCACCGCCAGGAACACGAGGAAGTCGATCAGGCCGACCTGGTCCAGGAAGTTGAACGCGAGCAGCGCCTGGACGACGCCGAGGACGACCCCGGCGAGCAGCGCCCGGCGGAACGAGGTCATGCCCGCGATGACGGCCGCGGCCAATGCACGCACGAGCGTGTTCGGGCCCAGGGTGACGAAGTCCGTCACCGAACCGTCGTCCCCCGCGATCAGGATCATCGACACGGTCGCCACCAGGCCGGCGAGGGCCCACACGCCGGTGGAGACGATCTTGGGGTTGATCCCCGAGAGACGCGAGAGATCGGGGTTCGACGCGGCGGCCTTGACCGTCTTGCCGAGCGTGGTCCGGTTCAGGACCCACGTGAGCCCGAGCGCCACCACGGGGACGGCGACGAGGACGGCGAGCTGGGCGCCCGTCACCCGGATCTGGGCGATCTCGCGATCGGAACCGATGGCCAACGGGAACCGGGCGCGGCGGTCCTCGATGTCGGGGAAGGCGGTGACGACGGCGAGGGCGAGCTGCGCGATGCCGATGGTCGCTACGAGCACGATGACGCGGGGCGCGTCGAAGAGCCGACGGATGACGGCGAGTTCGACCGCCGCAGCGAAGGCGGTGCCGATGAGCAGGGCCAGACCGAGGGCGATCCAGAACGGGAACCGGTACTGGACCACCATGAGCGCGAACAGCGCGGCACCGACGAGACCGAGGTTGCCGACCGCGAAGTTGATGACCCGCGTGGCCCGATAGACCAGCACGATGCCCATGGCCAGGAGGCCGTAGACCAGCCCGTCCACGAACCCGTCGAAGAGCAGCTGGCGGGTGAACCAGCCCGCCGCGGCCAGGACCACGTCAGCCGCCCTCGGCGCCCAGGAACACGGCGCGCACCAGGTCGTCGCGCTCGGCCAGCTCGGCGGCGACGCCCTCGAAGCGCACCTGGCCCTTCTCCATGAACACGGCCCGGTCGGCGATGGCAAGGGCCACGTTGAGCGACTGCTCGACGACCACGATGGTCAGGCCCTCGGCCTTGAGCGCCTCGACGACCTCGAGGAGCTGTTGCACGACGACCGGGGCCAGCCCGAGAGACAGCTCGTCGATGATGAGCACCTCGGGGTCGTGCAGGAGCACGAGGGCGAGCGCCAGCATCTGCTGCTGGCCGCCCGACAGGGAGCCGGCCGGCTGGTCGAGGCGCTCGGCGAGGTCCGGGAACAGCCCCAGGACGTGCTCGATCTTGGCGGCGAGGGCGACATGGTCCCGGCGGTAGGCGAAGCCGGCCATCTCGAGGTTGTCGCGGACCGAGAGGTCGGGGAACACGCCCTTGCCGCCCTGGAGCAGGTGGATGCCGAGGGTGCTGCGCCGCTCCGGCGAGACATAGGTGATGTTGCGGCCACCGAGGCGCACCACGCCCCGGCTGGGGGTGCCGAGGCCGGCGATCACCCGGAGCACCGTGGACTTCCCGGCGCCGTTGGTGCCCAGGAGGGCCAGCACCTCGCCCCGCCGGACCTCGAACCCGACGTCGAACAGCACCTGGACCGGCCCGTAGGAGAAGTCGAGGTCGTTGACCTGCAGCAGGGGGATGCCGTCGGGTTCCGCCTGCTGCCGCTCGTGCTCGGCCATCTCCTCGCGGAGCTCCTCGACGACGAGGCTGAGGTCGTTGCGGATGAAGGTCGAGCTCCGCAGCACGAGCAGCCCACCGATGAGCGTGGAGGGAACCATGAGCAGGAGCACCGCGGCCCGCACGCCGTACAGGTTCGTCAGGAGCGCGGCGAGCAGCGCACCGCCGGTGGCACCCACGAAGAAGATGTAGATCGCGCCGAGGGCCGAGCCGAGGCCGCGGAGCCGGTACGGCACCACCGACTGCAACACCGGGCCGACGAGCGCGAACGCGGTGGACAGCAGGACGAGCTGCGGGAGGCCCACGATGGCGAAGAGGACGGCGTTCGGCATGAAGTACTGCACCGGCGTCAGCAACGCGGCCGGGAGGACGAGCAGGCCGATCAGGGCGAGGGCCCGCGACGGGTCCCGGCGGTAGAGCCGGTCGTAGTAGCGCCCCACGAAGGGGAGCACCGCGATCAGCGCGACGCCGCCCACGGTGCCGAGCAGGCCCCGCTCGAGGGCGTCGAGCCCGTAGCGCTCCTCGACGAACAGGTTCGTCAGGACCGGCCCGGTGAAGAGCCCGAAGCCCATCGCCGCGAAGGCCAGGATGACCGTGCGCAGCGTGCGGATCTGCATCAGGCGGGAGAAGGCGGCCTCGACCGAGACGGGGGCGGGGCGCTCGTCCTCGATGACCTCGCCGAGGACATCGGCCATCTCGAACTGGCCGCGAGGTGGCTCCGGCAGGCGGAAGGCGACGGCGGCGGCCACCGCGACGGGCAGGCCGAGGATGAAGTAGGCCCACCGCCACCCCTCGACGCCGCCGGCGAGCGCGGCGATCCCGCCCACGATCAGCGGGCTCAGGGCTCCCGAGATCCGCGCGGAGGCGGTGAGCAGCGACGAGATCCGGCCGCGGATGCCGATCGGGTAGGCGTCGGCGATCAGCGAGCCGTGCACCGGCAGCGAGTTGGCCTTCGCCACGCCGACGCCGAACCGGGCCCAGAAGAGGCTGAAGGCGTTCACCGCCAGCCCGGAGCAGAACACCATCACCGAGAAGGCGATGTTCGCCCACGCGATGATCGGCCCCCGCTTGAAGCGGTCGGCCAGCATCCCCATGGGCAGGGCGCCGAGGACCAGGAACCCACCCGCGGCGGCGCTCAGGAACACGATGGCGCCGTTGCTCATGCCGAAGGTGTCGCGGATGTCCGGCGCCAGCACACCGAGCGCGGCCCCTTCGAGCTCGTCGAGCGCGACCAGGGCGAGGAGCACCAGGAAGGTGAAGCGGCCGCCGACGGCGAGGCCCTGTCGAAAGGACAGCTCCTGGCCGCCGACGCCGGGCAGGAGGTCGTCGGCGAACAGGACCGGCTCCCCCGCGGCCGCCGCCTCGCGCTCGGCCTCCCGCTCGAGGATGCCGGCGGCGAGCCCCGGCGCTCCCTCGTCGGTGGTGGTGGCCGGCTGGCTCAACGCGTTCCCCCCTGCCGGCCGCCCGCTCCGGCCGGTTGATCGAATCTGTTCGATCAAACATAAACCGACAGGCGGCGCCTGACAACAGAAAGATAACGTTGTTCTGACGGCCGTGCCCGTCGGGCCGCCCCGACGACCCCGCAGCACGCAACGACCTCAGATAACGTTGTTATCCACTGTTCCCGAACCTCGGAGCGCTTTCGTGCCTGCACCGACCCGCCTGATGGTCGAACACCTCGTCGCACCGCTGGGCCTCGCCGTGGCGGCGCCGCGCCTCTCCTGGTGGCTGCCCGCCGGCGCAGCGCGCCAGGAGGCCTTCGCCGTCCGGGCCGACGGGTGGGAGTCCGGCCGGATCGAGGGTGAGCGACACATCGGGGTCCCCTGGCCCGGCCCCGGGGTCGGATCCGGGGAGAGCGTGACGTGGCAGGTCAAGGTCTGGACCGACGCCGGTGAGAGCGACTGGTCGGACACCTCGACGTGGGAGACGGGCCTGCTCCACCCGAGCGACTGGTCCGCGTCGTGGATCTCCCCTGCCGAGGGTGAGGTCGCCCCCGCGGGCGAGCGCCCGGCCCAACTGCTGCGCGCCACCTTCGACCTGCCCGCCGAGGCCACGGTGGCCCGGGCCCGCGCCTACGCCACCGCGCACGGTCTGTACGAGCTGTTCGTGAACAACCGCCGCGCCGGCGACATCGAGCTGGCACCCGGGTCGACCGCCTACCGGGCGAACCTCGACGTCCAGACCTACGACCTCACCGACCTGGTCGGGCCCGGGCCGAACGCCGTCGGCGCCGTACTGAGCGACGGGTGGTTCCGCGGCAAGAACGGGTTCACCCGTGAGCACGACTGCTTCGGATCGCAGGTCGCGCTGCTCGTCCAGGTGGTGGTGGAGCTCGATGACGGCGGCCGCGTCGTCGTCGGCACCGGGCCGGACTGGCGGTCCTCGACCGGCGAGATCGTGCGCGCCGACCTCATCGACGGCGAGGCCGCCGACCTCCGTCTCCGACAGGACGGGTGGTCGACGCCGGGGTTCGGCGACCGCGACGGCTGGCGGCCGTGCGCGGCGCGTGACGACCTCGGCTTCGCCACGTTGACGTCCTCGCCGGCGCCGCCGGTGCGCCGGACCGAGGAGTTGCGTCCCCTCTCGGTGACCCGGGTCGGCGACGGGGCCGGCGCGGTCGACGTCGTCGACCTCGGTCAGAACATCAACGGTTGGGTGCGCCTGAGCTCGCTCGGCCCCGCCGGCGCCACGACCACGCTCACCCACGGGGAGATGCTCGACGAGGCCGGCCGCGTGACCCTCGACCACCTGGTGCCGTTCGACTTCATGAAGCAGGAGGCGCTGTCGCCCGGCCAGGTCGATCAGGTCGTCTCGCGCGGCGAGCCCACGGACACCTTCGAGCCCCGGCACACGACCCACGGCTTCCAGTACGTCCAGGTCGACGGCCACGAGGCGCCCCTGACCGCCGACGACGTCACCGGTGTCGTGGTCCACACCGACCTCGTGCGGACGGGCTGGTTCTCGTGCAGCGACGACCGCCTCGAGCGGCTGCACGAGGCCGCCATCTGGAGCTTCCGGGACAACGCCTGCGACGTGCCCACCGACTGCCCGCAGCGCGAGCGGGCGCCCTGGACCGGCGACTGGCAGATCTTCGCCCCCACGGCCGCCTTCCTCTACGACGTGGCCGGCTTCTCGGCCAAATGGCTGCGCGACCTGCGCGCCGACCAGTGGCCTGACGGCCGCGTCCCCAACTTCACGCCGGACCCCGCCGGCCCTGCGGCGTACGACCACGACCTCGCCCGCTTCATGACCGGTTCCTCTGGCTGGGGCGATGCTGCCGTGCTCGTGCCCTGGGAGATGTGGGTCGAGTACGGCGACGAGCGGTTCCTCACCGAGCAGTTCGACTCGATGGCCGCCTGGGTCGACTTCGCGGCGACGACGGCCGCGAACGACCGCCACCCGACCCGAGCGGCGAGCCGACCCGAGCCGGCCGACCACGAGACGTACCTCTGGGACACCGGCTTCCACTGGGGCGAGTGGTGCGAGCCCGACTCGGATCCCACCACCGTCTTCACCCGGGAGGCCGACCTCGCCGACGTGGCCACGGCCTACCTGCACCTGTCCGCCCGGCGGCTCGGCCAGATCGCCGGCCTCCTCGGCCGCTACAAGGAGGCGGAGCGCTACCGGGAGCTCGCCGACCGCAGCCTCGCGGCATGGCGGGCAGAGTTCATCGCCGACGACGGGCGGATCGCCCCGGACACGCAGCCGAACCTGGTGCGGGCCTTGGCGTTCGACCTCGTCCCCGACGACCTGCGGGCGGCGACGGCCGACCGACTCGCCGAGCTCGTCCACGCCGCCGGCGACCATCTCACCACGGGGTTCCTGGCCACGCCGTACCTGCTGCCCGTGCTGGCCGACCACGGCCACCTCGACCTCGCCTACCGCCTCCTGTTCCAGGACACGCCGCCGTCGTGGTTGGCGATGGTCGATCGCGGGGCGACCACGATCTGGGAGCACTGGGAGGGCGTCGACGCCCAGGGCGACGGCTCGCTCAACCACTACAGCAAGGGTGCCGTCGTCACCTTCCTGCACCGCCACGTCGCCGGGCTCCGGCCCGACCCCGACCACCCCGCGTACGAGCGCTTCACCGTGGCGCCCCTGCCCGGGGGCGGCCTGACCCACGCGGAGGCGGTCCACGACAGCCGGCGCGGCCGCGCCCGATCCGCCTGGCGGATCGAGACCGGCCGCTTCGACCTCGACGTCGAGGTCCCGCCCGGCGCCTTCGCCGACGTCGTCCTTCCCGACGGGCAGCGCCACGAGCAGGGCCCCGGCACCGCGGGCTACTCCTGCGCCGTCGGCGAATTTCTCCCAGACCGGGCGGCCATCTGAGGTTCACCGGCGGGCGCCGCGCAGCGGGCCGTCAGTGCGGCACCATGCCGCCGTCGACGAGCAGGGCCTGGCCGGTGATGAAGCTGCCGGCGTCGGAGGTGAGCAGGAGGGCGGGCCCGACGATCTCATCGGGGCCGGCCATGCGCTTCAGCAGCATGATCTGGCTCATCATCTCCTGACGGTCGGGCGAGTTCGCCCGCACCATGTCGGTGTTCACCGTGCCCGGGGCGAGGGCGTTCACGCGGATGCCGAACGGGGCGAACTCCGCCGCCGCCGAGCGCGTGTGGGCGAGCAGCCCGGCCTTGCCCGTGGCGTAGAGGGAGATGTTGGGCGAGAACATGAACGCCGCGCCGGAGAGGATGTTGAGCACCGCGGCGTGCTCGCTCGCCTTCAGGTGCGGGAGGGCCTTGGTGGTGAGGAAGACAGGACCGCGGAGGTTCACGTCGAGCGACTTCTCCCAGGCCTCCACCGTGTAGTCCTCGATCGGCTGGGCGAGGGCCGTGGCCGCGTTGTTGACGACCACGTCGATCCCCCCGAAGGCGTCGACCGTGCGGTCGACGAGGGCCTGGAGGTCGTCGAGGTCGCCGAGGTGGGTGGGCACGCCGAGGGCATCCACGCCGAGCGAACGCAGGTGGGCCTCGGTCTCGGCGCAGGCCTCGGCCTTGCGGCTGGCCACCACGACGGTGGCGCCGGCACAGGCGTAGCCCTCGGCGAGGGCCCGGCCGATGCCCCGGGTGCCGCCGGTCACGATGACCACGCGGCCGGACATGTCGAACAGGGAGGAGAACGTCGTGGGATCCACGAGCCGAGGATAACGATGTTATGGAGGGCGGGCCAGCCCGCCGTCCTCAGCCCGAGCGGCCGGACGGTCCCTCGATGGACTCGATGAACCGCCGGGTCAGGTCGGCCCACGCTTCCGGGTCGGGGGCGTCGATCGCGAACGCTTCGAGCACCCCGAGCCCGAGCTCGATGGCCCAGAGCATCATCACCGCGGCGCGCATGTCGACGTCGGGGTCGAGTTCGCCCGAGCCCTGCGCCGCCTCGTACTCGACGATCCACGACTCCAGCCGACGCTCCTGCTCGCGGTTGAGCCGCTCGCGGACTGCGGCATCACCTCGAGCCGCCGCGGCCCCCTCGAGGAGCAGTGCCCGGAGCTGGGCCCGCTCCGGATAGCGCCGGCCCACACCCTCGAGGTAGGCGCGGAAGGTCGTCTCGATGTCCCGGGGCGCCTCGACCCCGGCGTCGACCCGCGCGTCGATGGCCTCGACGAGCAGGTCGGCCTTGTTCAGGAAGTGGGCGTAGATCGCGCCGGTGGTCAGCGACGAGCGCCGGGCGAGATCGCGCACGGACACCGCGGCGTAGCCCTCGTCAGCGAACACCTGACCGGCGAGCTCGAGCAGCCGGTCCCGCGTGAGGGGAGCCGGCGCGTCGTCAACGGCCTCTGCGTCGGCGGCGTCCGTCACGGGACGAAGGGTACCGACCGGTTCAGTCGGACGAGGTGAAGTCGCCCTCGAGCTGCGCGATGTAGTCGTCGCCGCAGGCGAAGGTCTCGTCTTGGGGCTGGTGGCGGACGAACGTCCCGTCCTGGACCTGCATGACGATGACGCAGGAAGCGCTCTCGTTCTCGGAGGGGTTCGTGGGGGCGTGGAGCCCGCCGCCGTCCCACTCGGTCACCGAGGCCGCCTCCTCGAGCAGGCAGTCGCGGGTCAAGGTGCCCGCGTCGTCGCAGGCGTCCGCCGCCTGGGTGAAGAGCAGCCAGGCGGACATGCTCTGGGCCCCGAGGAGGGCCACTTCGCCGTCGATGCCCTCGACGAGGTCGATGTACTGCTGCACGGCCGGGTTCTCGTCGGCTTCCTCGAAGGGGACGAACGAGGACCGGACGAAGGTGCCCTCGGCCGCGTCACCGGCGGCGTCCAGGTAGCCCTGGTCGTAGAAGTTGGCGTCCTGCGCGATGACCTCGGGTGAGTAGTCGGCCTCGGCCATGGCCTGCTGGAGCTGCGCCAGGAAGGTGCCGTCGCCGACGAAGTTGAGCCATTCGACCCCGTCGTCCTTCAGGTTCTGGACGAAGGGCGCCCAGTTGGCCTCACCGGTGACGTTGTAGGACTGCTCGGAGACGATGGTGGCGCCCACCTGCTCGTAGGCCTCGGCGGTGCGGTCGGCGATGGTGATCAGGGTGCCGAAGTCGGCGTACATGATCCCGACGCGGTCGAGGGCGCCGGGGTGCTCCTCGGCCAGCAGGCGGATGTCGCCCACCGGGAAGCGGTCCTGCGGGTTCGGAGCCGGCTGCACGGTGCGCCGCTCGATGACGCTGTCGTTGCCGGCCGGGCCACCCTTCTCCGGCGTGGCCGCGTAGGCGGCGATGTCGACGAGGCCGCACTCCTGGCCGGTCGAGGACCACTCCGTGTCCTGGGCACCACCGCCGCCGACGAGGGCGAGCACCTCACCGCAGGCTTCGGTGACCTTGGCGGCGTAGTCGAAGATGGCCGCGTCGTACTCGGTGAGCTCGATGGGCCGACCGTTGATGCCGCCCTGGCTGTTGCACCACTCGACGAAGGCCTGGCCGGCGTCGAAGAGCTCCTGGTTGAGCCCGGGCTGTCCGGTGAACCCCGGATCGGAGATCGTGCCGATGGCGATGGCGTCGTCGCTCACCCCGGTGGTCTGGCTCGCGTCCTCGGAGCCGCCGCCGGCCTCGGTCGTCGTCGTGTCACCGGCGTCGTCGCTCTCGCTGCAGTGCGAGGGCTGCGTGCCGAACGTCTCGCCGTCGGCGCCAGAGGGTGCGCTCGTGGTCGTGGCCGAGCCGCTCCCCTCCTGGGCCGCGTCCTCACCGCGTGACGAGCAGGCGGCGGCGCCGAGCACGAGCAGCACGACGACGGCGAGGGGCACGAGACGTGGGCGGAGGGCCATGGGCGCAGATCATAACGTTGTTCTCATACTCGCCCGGGCCACGCTTAGGACCGCTACGCCACGGGGCGCTTGGCGATCCGGCCGCCCTGCATGACGAAGGCCACGTCGCGGCACACGCTGATGTCGTCGAGGGGGTCGCCCGGCACGCCCACGATGTCGGCGAGCATCGTCGGGGCGAGGCGGCCGAGGTCGGGCGCCTCGATGAGCTCGGCGCTCACCATCGTGGCGGCCCGGATGGCCTGCAGTGGCGTCATCCCCCGCTTCACCAGGACCACGAGCTCCTCGGCGTTGCGGCCGTGCCAGATCGCGGGCGCGTCGCTGCCACTGGCGATCTTCACGCCGGCCTCGATCGCCTTGGACAGCGACTCCCTCGCCTTGGGGAACACCTCCGCCGCCTTGGCCTGCATCGCCGGCGGGTGGCGCGAGACGTCCCAGTTCTCGGCCAGGGCGTTGGTCGACACGAGGAAGGTGCCCGTGGCCACCATGCGCTCGATGGTCGGCTCCGTGATCATGAAGCCGTGCTCGATGCAGTCGATCCCGGCGTCGATGCACGCGTTGACGGCGTCGTCGCCGTGGCAGTGGGCCGCCACCCTCAGGCCCCGCCGGTGGGCCTCGTCGGCGATGGCCGCGAGCTCGTCGTCGGAGAGCTGCTGGGCTCCCGGTGGGCCCATCGAGGCGATGACGCCTCCCGAGGCGCAGCACTTGATCAGCTTCGCCCCGTGCTTGACCTGGTAGCGCACCGCTTTGCGCACCTGGTCGACGCCGTCGGCGATCCCCTCCTCGACCGACAGCGGCATCATGTGCGGCGCGAGGCCGCTCTGGGCGCTCGGGTCGAGGTGGCCGCCGGTGGCGCAGATGGCGTGGCCGGCGGGCACGATCCGGGGGCCCTCGATCCAGCCCGCTTCGACCGCCTCGCTGAGGGCGACGTCGAGCAGGTAGCCGCCCGTCTTCACGAAGAGGCCGAGGTTGCGCACGGTCGTGAACCCGGCGTGCAGGGTGCGCCGGGCGTTCACGGTCGCCCGCAGCGACATCTTCACCGGGTCGGTCACGACGGGGTCGGTGAGGCCGGCGCCCGGGCCGCCGAGCACGAGGTCGACCTCCATGTCCATGAGGCCCGGGAGGAGCGTCAGCTCGGGGAGCTCGACCACCTCGTCGGCGTCGGACCCGATGCTTCGGTCCGAGCCGATCTCGGCGATCCGATCGCCTTCGACCCGGATGCAGGCCCCCTCGAGGACCTCGCCCAGCTCGATGTCGACCACCGCACGGGGCACGAGCAGGGTCACGGTGCTGTCGGACATCAGTGGGTCTCCCGTCGATCGTCATCGCGGTCGGCCGGTCGTTCGACGCGGCGCAGCAACTCTTCCACCAGCGCGTGGGCCTCGCCTCGCGCCGTGCGACGGCCACCCGCCCCGCTCACGTCGTGAGGATGGAGACGCCGGCGGTGCCGGGGGCGCCGTAGAGCTGGGCGTACCCGACCTTGGGGTCGCCCGCGACCTGACGCTCGCCGGCCTGGCCGCGGAGCTGCAGGACGAGCTCGTGGACCTGGCGCAGGCCCGAGGCGCCGATGGGCTCGCCGTTGGCGATGAGGCCGCCGTCGGTGTTGGTCGGCAGCGGGCCGGCGATCTCGGTGGCCCCGTCGGCGATCAGCCGCTCCTGGTCGCCGTCGGCGCAGAAGCCGTTCTCGGCGAGGTGGATCACCTCGGCGCCGGCGTCGGTGTCCTGGAGCTGGATCACGTCGACGTCCTCGGGCCCGATGCCCGCCTGCTCGTACGCCGCCTTCGAGGCGAACACCGTCGGCGCCGGCTCCTGGTCGACCGCGGCCCACGAGGCGTGCACCTCGAACGCCCCGTAGCGACGGGTGCGCAGGGCGGTGGCCCGCAGGTAGATCGGCGTCGATGTGTACCTGTGGGCCTGGTCGGCCCGGCACAGCACCACCGCGGCGGCGCCCTCGTCGGGCGCGCAGAACATGTAGTGCGTCAACGGGTAGTTCAACATCCGGGAGGCGAGGATGTCCTCCTCGGACACGGGCTTGCGGCGGAAGGCGTTCGGGTTCAGCGCGCCGTTGCGGTAGTTCTTGGCCGCCACCCTGGCCAGGGTCTCGTGCGAGATGCCGTGGTCGTGCATGTAGCGATTGATCTTCATGGCGAAGAACTTGGTGGTGAGGAAGTACCCCATCTCGCCGTACCAGGGCGGCGCCGCGTAGTCGGTCGGGTCCGACGTGAACGCCCCCGAGTCGTGCTTGTCCATCCCGACCGCGACGCCCAGGTCGTACTGGCCCGAGCGGATCCCATCGGCGGTGAGCTGCAGCGCCGTCGCCGCGGTGGCGCAGCCGTTGTAGACGTCCATGAAGGGGATGCCGGTGAGGCCGAGGCGGCTGGTGACCGCGTCGGGGTTGTCCACCTCGAAGCTGCCGCCGAAGGCGAACTGCACGTCGGACCACTGGGCGCCGGCGTCGGCCAGCGCGTTTCGGATGGCCTCCGCGCCCATGTCGATGGCGGTCTTCGGGCCGAAGCGGCCGAACGGGTGAAGGCCCACCCCGATGATGGCGACGTCGTTGCTCATCGCTTTGGCCCTCCTTCGTCGGGCCCCCTTCGGGATCCGGTTCGGTCCACCCGCTGCTCCGCTCCGCTCCGCAGCCTCACGAGCCGGTTCACGACTGCCCCTCTCCATTCGCGGACTCGACGGGGGCGAACGCGTAGGTCACGACCTCGGTGCCGTCGTCGTCGGTGCGGAACGGCACCACCACCAGCTCCATGGCCATCCCGAAATCGAGCGCCTCCGGGTCGGCCACCGTGAGCCGGCTCTCCACCCGCACCTCGTCGCCCAACTGGACGATGCCGACCCCGAAGGGCCGGAAGGTCTCCATCGTCTCGCCACTCGCGTACGGCTCCTTGGGCAGGAACCCCTGGGTGGTGAACGTCCACAGCGTCCCCTGCCGGGGTAGCAGGTGGCGCTCGACCTCGACCGACCCGCACCGGGCGCACGACGGCGGTTGCGGGAACGCCACCGACCCGCAGCCGGCGCACCGTCCACCGATCAGCTGCGGCTCGTCGGCCGGCCAGGTGAACACGTCGTCGGCGAAGGGAACGCTCGGCACGCCGCCACGCTAGTGGAGAACGTCGTTTCCGTCACGCGGGTGTGACGTTCCCGGCGGCGTGGCGAGACCGCCGACCTCAGCCGAAGTCCATGCCGTCGAGGTCGCCCGCCGGAACGATGTCGGGGAGCCTGACCATGCGCAACGAGTTCGCCAGGCCGAGGAGGCCGGCGAGGACGGGGACGAGCAGCGCCACCTGCAACGAGAGGTTTCGGGCGTCGTCGTTGATGGCGAGCACCGCGGCCTCGACCTCCGGTGTCTCCTCGGTGATCAGCGCGTCGAGCTGGGTGTTGCTCATGACCTCGGCATCGTCCTCGAGGACGGCAGTGATCTGTGCCTGCTGGTCGGGCGGGATCACGGTGCTGTCCTGCACCTGATTGGTGAAGCGGAACGAGAGTGCCGCCAGCAGGACGCCACCGGCCACCGCCAGGCCGAACGAGAGCCCGAAGTTGCCGGAGGCCGAGTTCACGCCAGCGGCCTCGCTGATGCGATCGTCCTCGATCGGGGCGAGCGTGTAGTTGTTGAGTTGGGAGACGAGCAGACCGAACCCGCAGCCGACGGCCACGAGCGGGAGCACGAGGTACCAGCCGCTGTCGACCCTCGGCACGAGCGGGATCATCGCGGCCAGCCCGATCGAGGCCAGGAGGAACCCGGCACGCACGATGACCGCCGGGCGATGCCGGCCGGCCCGTTTCCCGGCCACGACCGCGGTGGCGAACATCGTCAGTGAGAGCGGGGCCATCGAGAGGCCCGCCTTCATGGCGTTGTACTCGAGCGTCATCTGGAGGAACAGCGGCAGCGCGATCATCACGCCGCCCAGCGCGATCTGCTGCATCATCTGGGCCGAGACACCCGCGGTGAAGTTGGGATGGTGGAACAGGTCCGGGTCCAGCAGTGTCACCGATCCCTGTCGCTTGCGGCGCACGAGCCACCTGGCGAGCGATCCGAGGGCGACGGCGCCCGCGGCGACCAGCAGCACGACGAACTCGCCACCCTCCTGCCAGACGAGGATGCCCAACACGACGCCGCCCATGCCGACCACCGACAGCGCCGCGCCAACGACGTCGACCTTGCGTGACCCCGTGTAAGGCACGTCCCTGATCAGGCCGATCTGCGAGAGGACCACACCGATGATGACGACCTCGAGGGCGAAGCCGACCCGCCACGAGAGGTAGGTCGTGACGAAGCCGCCCAGGAGCGGCCCGACCGCCGCGGCGATCGCGGCGGCGGCGCCCACCAGTGCGTAGGCCTGCTTCTGGGCCCGGCCGGTGAAGTTGCCGTGGATGAGCGACTGCATGGCCGGGAGCAGGAGCGAGGCGCCGAGGCCACCGATGATCGCCCAGAAGATGACGATGGCGGTGAGGCTCTGCGCCAGCGTCATGGCCAGCGCCCCGAGGGCGTAGGCGATCAGGCCGAGGGTGTAGGCCCGCTTGCGGCCGATGAGGTCGCCCATCTTCGAGTTGATGAGGATGAAGGCGGCGGACACGAGGGCCTCGAGAGCGATGGCCGACTGGACCCCGCTGGCGGTGGTGTCGAGGTCGTCGATCACCGCCGAGATGGACACGTTCATCAGCGACGTGTCCACCACCAGGACGAACATGGCCATGGCCAGCAGGACCTGAAGGCGGCGACTGCCCTCCGGCATGCCGTCCTCGGCGTCTGCGGGCGTCGCTCGATCGCTCATGGCCGCCCCAGTGTCCCACGCAGCCGCCAGGCGACGGCACCCCCCGACGCGACAAGAACCCTGCCGAAGCAGGGTTCTTGCCTTGCAGCCCAACGGGATTCGAACCCGTGTCGCCACCATCAGACAGGCGTGGTGTCCCCGGCGCCGCCAGGCGACGGCTCCCCCAGACGCGGAACTGACCTGCGGTATCCGCAGGTCAGTTTCCTTTGCAGCCCCAACGGGATTCGAACCCGTGTCGCCACCTTGAGAGGGTGGTGTCCTAGGCCTCTAGACGATGGGGCCAGAGCTGTTGCAGGGCTCGGGCGAGGACCCGAGATCCTAGCCAGAAGCTACCGATTCGCACCCCTGCCGTGCGAATCAGTACCCCTCGTGGACCGGACGAACACGTCCGCCGATCGACCGAGTGGAGATCGCCTCCAGACTCCGCTACGACTTCACCATGGGCATCGGCACACCACTCTCCTCCTCCGCGACGCGCGTCCTCATGCTGGGCTCGGGCGAGCTCGGCAAGGAGGTCGTGATCGAGCTCCAGCGACTTGGTTGCGAGGTCATCGCCTGCGACCGCTACGCCGACGCGCCCGCGATGCAGGTCGCCCACCGCAGCCACGTGTTCTCGATGCTCGACGGGGCCGAGCTGCGCCGGGTGATCGAGCTCGAGCGGCCCGACCTCGTCGTCCCCGAGATCGAGGCCATCGCCACCGCAACGCTCCTGGAGCTCGAGGCCGAGGGGCAGCGCGTCATACCCACCGCGCGCGCCGCGAACCTCACGATGAACCGCGAGGGCATCCGCCGATTCGCCGCAGAGGAGCTCGGCCTGCCCACGTCGCCGTACCGGTTCGTCGACACCGAGGACGAGCTTCGCGCCGCCTTGGCCGAGGTCGGTCTCCCTGCGGTGATCAAGCCCGTGGTCTCGTCCAGCGGTCACGGGCAGAGCACCCTGCGATCCGACGACGACATCGCCGGCGCGTGGACCAACGCGCAAGAAGGCGGCCGAGCGGGTGGAGGCCGCTGCATCGTCGAAGGCTTCGTCGACTTCGACTACGAGATCACCGTGCTCACCGTGTCGGCGGCGAACGGCATCCAGTGCTGCCCACCGGTGGGCCACCGCCAGATCGACGGCGACTACCGCGAGTCGTGGCAGCCGGCGGCGATGTCCGACGCGGCGTGGGCGTCGGCGCAGGAAGCGGCCAAGACCGTCGTCGGCGGGCTGGGCGGCTGGGGCATCTTCGGGGTCGAGCTCTTCGTCCGGGGCGACGAGGTGATCTTCAGCGAGGTGAGCCCTCGGCCGCACGACACGGGCCTCGTGACCCTCGGCAGCCAGAACATGAGCGAGTTCGCGCTCCACGCTCGGGCAATCCTCGGTCTCCCCGTGCCTCCGGTCGCTCTCATCCAACCGGCGGCGTCCGTGCCATTGCTCGGCGACGGCACCGGCGTCCCCCGTTTCGAGGGGCTGGAGGAAGCGCTCGCCGAAGCTGGTTCTCAGGTCCGGCTGTTCGGCAAGCCCGTCTGCGAGGGCCATCGCCGCCTCGCGGTGTGCATCGCCGGCGCGACCACGCTCGAGGAGGCCCGCAGCACCGCGGCGCGGATGGCCTCGGCCGTGAGGATCGAACTCGACCCGATCGGCGTCTGACTGGGCGCCTTGCGCCCTTGTAAAGCTCGGGGGGGAGGACTCGAACCCCCAACGACTGGACCAGAACCAGCTGTGTTACCGATTACACCACCCCCGAACGGGAGAGACCGAGGTTAGCGGCTCTCCGCCAGGATTCCGAAACCGGATGGGTGGCCACCGATCGAGGTGGAGGCGAGCGCGTCCGGATTCCGGAAGCCCTCGCCTCCACCTCGTGTCGTTAGCTGCGCGCCAGCCGACCTCGCGCAGCATCGGCCATGAGCTCGCACCGCAGGTCGTAGACCTCACGGGCGAGACAGGCCGTCCCCTCGGGATCGCCCATGATGTTCTCCCAGAGCAGGCGGAGCGTGTCATAGCCGACCCGAAGCGCCTCGGCATCCCGCCAGTGGTCCCTCGCCAGGTCCTGGATCCTCGTATGCCAGCGCCGGCCGTCCGCCTCGATGATCAGACGGGGCGGCCGCCATCCGGCGTCGACGCACCCACGGGTCACCGCCCGACCGGGGTGCTCCATCTGGCGGATCGGTGCCGGGATGCCGGCCCGCTCGATGACCTCGAACAGCCCCCGCTCGAGCTCACTCGCCGGCGGCACGTACCCGGGGCCGCGTGCGTCCAGCACGGAGGCGAGCCTCAGCATGCCGCGACGACCCGGGACCGCCAGCCGCGCGAACGTCTGGTGGACGTCGGCCATCGTGGCCTTCTTCTCGTTCAGCGCCTCATCGAGCAGGAGTCCGAGGCGCTTCGTCCCGAACCGAGGAGCGAGGTCCACCAGGGTGCGCGGCACCGTGGTGACCGGGAGGCCCTTCACCCGACCCACATCAACAGGGGCGAGGACCCGGGTCTGGTGCACGACGACTCCAGGGATCACCGGGTGGCGGCCGTGAGGCACCGTCACCTCGATGTCATCGGGCAGGGAGGTGGTCAGCCACCGAGCCGACGCCGCGGACTCATGGGACACCGCCGCATCCTCTCCCCCGGCGTGCACGGCGACCCACAGGCGCTGCTGGAACGAGGGTGCCACTCCGGGGAGCCCGTAGACGCCCGGTGCCAGGTGGATCCAGCGACCGCTGCGAAGCCGCCGGTGCACGAGGGAGTTGGTGCCGCCGACGCCCAGGGCGTCGGCGCGGGTGAAGGTGCCGCACTGGCGGCTGGCAATGGCCTCGATGGCCTGATCGACGAGCGTCGACATGGATTCCCCCAGGGACTGTTGCCGTTGTCAGGGGGAAGTCGATGTGACCCTACGTTCGACGGGCGGGTCTGACCAGAGGTGGAGGCGACAGCGTCCGGATTCCGGATGCTGTCGCCTCCACCTTGGGTTGGGCGGGTCGGCGGCGGGTCAGTTCTGGCCGACGCCTTCGCGGATGCGGCCGACCTGGTCGTCGATGCGGACCAGGCGGCGGTAGCCGACGAAACGGCCGACGGACACGGCGAGGGTCTCGCGGACCATCGAGCGGAACTCGCTGAAGGCGCTGGCGGGGCTGCTGCGGGTGGGCGACAGGTGGGGGGTCATGCCGAGGTCGCGGGCGATCTGTCCCACCCGGTACGAGTGGTACGGGTCGGAGACGAGGATGACCTCCTCCACGCCCTCGTCGTCGAGGATGCGGGCCACGGCGGCGAGCGACTCCCACGAGTTGTGGGCATCCACCTCACGCCGGATGTCCTCCTCGGGCACGCCGTTGGCCAGGAGGTAGTTGGCGCCGGCGGCCGCCTCGGTGAAGCGGTCGCCGGGCTGGTTGCCGCCCGTCACCACGATGGTGGGGGCGAGGCCCTGCTCGTAGAGCTCGAGGGCGTGGTCCAGCCGGGCCTCGAACACCGGCGAGGGGGTGCCGTCGTACTGCGCCGCCCCGAGCACCACGATGGCCTGCGCGTCGGCGGCATCGTCCTGGCGGGCGGTCCACCAGACCTGGACGAAGGTGACCGCCAGGTAGAGCCCGACCAGTGCCACGGCGGCCAGCGCCACCCGCACGGTCACCCGCAGCCAGCGGGGCGAGCGGTGCGACCGGCGGCTCACAGGCGGCTGCGAGCCGCCCGCAAGCGTTCGAGGGTGCGCTCACGGCCGAGCAGCTCCAACGACTCGAACAGGGGCGGGCCCACCGTCCGGCCCGTGACGGCCACTCGGACCGGCGCCTGCGCCTTGCCCAGCTTGAGGCCGCGGGCCTCGCCCAGGGCGAGCAGGCAGGCGTGCAGCGCCTCGGCCGTCCACTCCGCCTCGGCGAAGGCGGCGATGGCGTCGTCGAGCATGCCGACGGCCTCGGGCCCCTTGACCATGGCCTTCTCCCACGAGGCCTCGTCGATGGGCGCCTCGGGGAGGAACAGCCAGTCGACGTAACCGGGCACGTCGGCGAGGGTGGTGACGCGCTCCTGCACGAGTGGGGCGATGGCCGCGAACTCGGATGCGTCGAAGGCGTCGGCCGGCCAGGGACCCTCGGCGAGCACCGGCCCGCAGCGCTCGACGAAGTCGTCGACGGCGAGTCCGCGCATCCACTCGCCGTTGACGTGGTCGAGCTTCTTGAGGTCGAAGAACGCCGCCGACTTGGTGATGTCCTCGAGGCGGAAGCGCTCGATGATCTCGGCCATGGGCCGCACCTCGACGCCGTCGGGCGGTCCCCACCCGAGCAGGGCGAGGTAGTTGGCCATGGCCTCGGGCAGGTAGCCCTTGTCCCGGTAGTCCCACAGGGCGACGTCGTCGCGGCGCTTCGAGAGCTTCTGGCGCTGCGCGTTCACCAGCAGGGGCAGGTGGGCGTAGACCGGCAGCACGCTGGTGCCGAGGGCCATGCGCAGGTGGATGACCTTCGGTGTGGAGGAGAGCAGGTCCTCGCCGCGGATGACGTGGGTGATGTCGAGGTCGACGTCGTCCACCGCGTTGGCGATGAGGAAGGTGGGCGTGCCGTTCGAGCGCCAGATGACCGGGTCCTCGACGTTCTCGTTCTCGAAGCGCACGTGGCCGCGGATGACGTCGTCGAACTCGATGGCGCCCTCGTCGGGCACCCGGAAGCGGGCGGCGAGGCCGGCGGTGAGCGTGGTGCCCTCGACCTCCTGGTCGTCGGCGTCGACGAGGTAGGCCTTCCCGTCGGCCAGGAGCTTCGAGGCCGCCTCGCGGTAGAGCTCGAAGCGGTCGGACTGGTGGATCGGGCCCTCGTCCCAGTCCATGCCGAGCCACTCGAGCGAGCGGAGGATGCCGTCGATCAGCTCCGGCTTGTTGCGCTCGGTGTCGGTGTCCTCGATGCGCAGCACCATGGTGCCGCCCACGGCCCGGGCGTAGAGCCAGTTGAACAGCGCCGAGCGGGCGCTGCCGACGTGCAGCGAGCCGGTGGGCGCGGGCGCGAAGCGGACACGGGGCACTCGGGGGGTCACCGCTCCGAGGCTACCGGCCCCCTGTGACGGTGGATCGACGGGTGGCGCCCCGTGGCCGCAGGCGAGGGCTCAGCCGACCCCGGTGACGTCGGCGTAGCGGTGCACCAGCCAGCCGCCCTCGTCGTGCCAGCGCCAGTACATGAGGTAGCGGCCCTCGTGCGGCTCGTCCTCGGCGGCGTCGGGGCCGGCGGGCACGAGCGGCGCCTCGACCTCGACCTCCTCGACCTCGGCCTCCTCGACCTCGGGCTCGTCGCCCCCATCGCCCTCATCGCCGGGGAGGGCCGCTTCCGGCGCCGGGGCGTCCTCCGGTCGGTCACCTCCCGACGGCTCGACCGCAGGGGAATCGCCACCCGCGAACGGCTCGGCCATCGACGCGGGCTCGTCACCGACCTGGGGCTCGGCCGCCTCGGCGTCCGGCGCAGCCGCCGGCGCGACGTCCCCATCGTGGGCGCCGCCCAATTCGTCCACGGCGGACGGCTCCGGCGCAGCCGCCGGCGGCGTCACCGGGAGCGGTCGTGTCGACGGCGGCTTGGGGGTCATGCGGGACACGAACCGCGCCCGTTCGATGCCGAGGCTTCCCGCCACCCGGACGTCGGCCACGGTGATGGTGAGCTCGTAGTCGAACTGGGCGAACACCGGTGCCAGCCAGGCCCGGATGGCCTCGCGCCCGACGATCTCGTCGAGCTCGGGGGTGACCCAGACCGCGTCCTCGTGGAACAGCGCCAGATAGCCGTCGAGGTCCCCGGAGGACACCGTCGCCCACCACCGTGCCCGCTGGCGCTCGAGCTCTTCCTGGGTGCCTTCGCTCACAGCCATCCCACTCGTTTGAAGTTCCGGTACAGCAGCAAGCACACCACGAAGATGGTGGCCAGGGCCATCGGGTAGCCGAATCGCCATCCCAGCTCGGGCATGTGGCGGAAGTTCATGCCGTAGATCCCGGCCATGGCCGTGGGCACGATCCCGATGGCCGCCCACGCCGCCATCTTCTTCATGTCCTCGTTCTGGCGGATGCT